>CALHZX010000102.1 GCA_938040725.1 uncultured Actinomyces sp.
GTCCAGTTCAACATCGTCTTCGGTATCCTCCTTGCCTACGCCTCCAACGCGATCATCCGCGAGATCGCACACGAGGACATCGCCTGGCGTTGGATGCTCGGCGTCATGGCCGTCCCGGCCGTCTTCTTCCTCATCTTCCTGGCGACCGTCCCCGAGACGCCTCGCTGGCTCCTGGCCAACGGTCGCAAGGAGCGGGCCGTGAAGATTTCTGAACGCCTCACCACCTCTCGGGCAGAGTTCGACGAGCAGATCGCCGAGATAAAGGCGCAGATCGCCGAGGATGCTTCCGGCGGCAAGGTTGCCTTCTTCACGCGCCGCTACCGCAAGGTCATCCTCATGGCCTTCTGCATTGCGATGTTCAACCAGCTCTCCGGCATCAACGCGATCCTCTACTACGCTCCCAAGGTTATGAAGCTCGCCGGCGGCGAGGAGGTGCTCGGCGCGGCATTCCCCTACGTCGCCTCCGTCATCGTCGGCCTCATGAACCTGATCGCCACGATGGCTGCCCTCACCGTCATCGACAAGCTGGGTCGGCGCCAGCTCATGATCGTCGGCTCCATCGGCTACCTCATCTCGCTTGGCTTCCTGTCGGCAATCATGTTCGCCTACAAGGGGGGTGTCTTCGAAGAAGGCAGCGCCGTTCCGGTCTGGCTGATTCTTGTCGGCCTGCTCGCCTTCATCGCCTCGCACGCCTTCGGTCAGGGCTCGGTCATCTGGGTGTTCATCTCGGAGATCTTCCCCAACCGCGTGCGCGCCCGCGGCCAGTCTCTGGGGTCGCTCACGCACTGGGTGTTCGCCTTCGTCATTACCTACGCGTTCCCCGTGCTCGCGGATAAGCTGGGCGGGGGTTTCGCCTTCGGAATCTTCTTCCTGGCCATGATCGGTCAGCTATTCTGGGTCCTGAAGGTTATGCCCGAAACGAAGGGCATTCCTCTGGAAGAAATGGAAGAGAAGCTGGGGTTGACGAATGACTAGGATCGTGAACATCGGGGAAGCTCTCATCGACGAGATCACCCGCCCAAACAGTGAACCCGTCGAAGTTGTCGGGGGATCGATGCTCAACGTTGCCGCCGGCCTGACCCGGCTCGGCCACGAATCCGAGCTGGCGACATGGTTCGCCCGCGACGCTCGCGGCGATAAGGTGCGCGCTCACGCCGAGGCCGCCGGCGTCACCCTGACGCCCGGCAGCGACGGCGCCGAATTTACCACGGTGGCTCACGCCGCCGTCGACGAACGAGGCCATGCCACCTACGAGTTTGATCTGTCCTGGGATGTGCCCTCCGTCGAGGACCCGGACACCGTTGGGCACGTCCACACCGGCTCCTACGTGGTCGTCGTCGAGCCCGGCGCTGATAAGGTCCTGGCCGCCGTCAAGCGCCAGGCCATCCGCGGCACTGTGTCCTACGACCCGAACATCCGCCCCGCTCTGCTGGGTACGCCCGACGAGGCCCGCCCCCACATCGAGGCGATCGTGGCCCTCGCGGATGTCGTCAAGGCGTCGGACGAGGACCTCGAGTGGCTCTACCCGGGCCGCCCCGTCGAGGACGTCATCCGCGAGTGGTCGCAGTCCGGCCCGTCGCTGATCCTGTGCACGCGCGGTCCCTGGGGAGTCTACATCAAGGCTGCCGCCGAGCGTGACATGCTCGTCGTCGACCCGCTGGACGTCGAGCTGGTGGACACCGTGGGCGCGGGCGACTCGCTCATGGCCGGCCTGATCTCCGGCCTCGTGGACGCGGGATTCCTGGGTTCCGGCGAGGCAAAGCAGCGCCTGCGTGAGGCCTCGTGGGACCAGATCCTGCCCGCCATCCACCGCGGCATCATCACCTCCGGCATCACCATCCTGCACCAAGGCGCCTACTCGCCCACGCGCGAGGAGGTTGCCGACGTCCTGGCCGCCGACCCGACGCTGCGAGGCTGACGGGGGAGTACCTCTCAACTGATGGGTGTGGGCCCGGCCGAGCGGCTGGGCCCACACCCATATCCGCTGGTCTGTGGTCACTGCGCGATTCTCGGACGCGCTTGTCACTGTGAACAAGTAGTCATATGCTTGCAGAGGTCTCATAGTGTTCCGTGGAACATGTCATTTTCGGTCTTGGTATTCGTGGAGGTGACGCGTGGCTGACGTTGGCTTTGACTCCGATAACGGCTCCGTTAAGGACTTGAGCCCCGCTCCGCGAAAGGACGATGGATGGGACCCGCGCGAATGGTAAAGCCGAGACGAGCGCCTCGTCAGAGTAGGCGCACGTGGGGAGCTTCGGCTGTCACTCTCGTCATCGCCGCTGGCGTCACGACGCTCCCGGCCGCTCCAGCCCAGGCAGACAATACGATCACCGCTGCTGACCAGCCATACTTCGCGTATTACCACCTGGATCAGGCCAGGGCGAAGGGGTACACGGGTAAAGGCGTAACGATCGCGATGATCGACGGGGAGGTAGCTCAAAATGCTGCCGAACTTGTCGGTGCGGATGTCACGATCAAGACTCCCTGCACCATTAGTTCCCCTGCGGCCGGTCGCACTCATGGAACTGGTGTAGCTTCCATGCTTGTTTCCTCAAACTATGGCATCGCTCCAGACGCTTCATTGTTAGCCTATCGCGCTGCATTCGGAGCAGATGGTGATACTACCGGGCCGGACTGTGGAGATAACAATGGGATCGCGAAGTCTGAGTATCCGTGGCTTTTGAACTGGGCGATGAATGATGGCGCTCAGGTTATCAATGTATCTGCCTCGAGTAGTCTTCACAGTGATGAACTGAAATGGGCGATCGCAAGATCGATATCCCAGGGGGTCATAATCACGGCTGCTGCGGGAAATGAGGCAACAGACGGGGACAGAACTGCTTTGTCCCAGTGGTCTGGAGTTGTTGGCGTCAGTGCGATCGGTATTGACGGTAACCGTCAGGACTATTCGTCGTGGGGGCAGGGCGTATCGACAACTGCTGTTGGTGGACCCGTTAAGTTTCGTGATCCTTCGACTGACCAGATCACTGAGGTTTCGGGTACCTCAGTATCCGCGCCCATCGTCGCCGGTGTCCTCGCGCTCGCCCGTCAGAAGTGGCCGAACGCGACATCCAATCAGCTGCTCCAACTCCTGGTGAAGACGGGCCTGAACCCAGACCACACGTGGAATCAGTACACCGGATACGGCGGCATCGATCCGGGGGCGATACTCAATACGGATCCCACGACGCTGCCCGACGTGAACCCGCTCGCAGACAAGGGCAATGGATCGAGCCCGACACCCGACGAAGTCCAGCAGTATGCGGACGGCGTCGTTAACCCCCTGCAGATCGTCAACGACAACTCGTATGCCTACAGAGGCTTTGATGAATCGTTGATCACCGATCCGATGGTCACGGTTTCCACGCACCTGGGAACCAGTCCCCGCTATCACGCGAAATAGGTGCGACACAGAAGTTGACATGATGGTGGGGCGGCCGGGAGAAATCCCAGCCACCCCACCATCATGACTAGGAGGGTGCGTCAGCCGATCGACGCGATCGCGAAGGTGATCGGAACACCCGAGCCGTCGCGACGCTCATCCTCTGCGGGCAGCTCAACGGGCGAACCGTCCGCGGACGCGGCCCGTGCCGACTTCGTGCCAACCCACGCGATATCTAGGCGATCCTCGCCGCGCAGGAAGCGCTGGCAGCGCACGCCCTGACCGCCTCGGCCCTTGGTTGGGTAGCACTCAAAAGGCGTCACCTTCACTGTCGTCTGGCCCGTGCCCGGCAGCGCGCCCAGCGCCGCAGCCACAGTCACCACCACAGCATCAATGGGAGCTTCGACCACCCAGAAGCCCAGGGCCTCGGCCCCGGGGTTCAGCTTCATGCCAGCCATGCCGCCGGCCGTGCGACCCTGCGGGCGTACCTTCGCGGCGGGGGTGCGCAGCAGCTGCGCGTCCGACGAAATAAACACCAGGTCCGCCTCGTCCGAGCACCGATCGAAGCCCACCAGACGATCGCCGTCCTCCAGGGCGATGACCTCCCACTCGTCGCGCTGCAGCACGTCCGGGCGCAGGCGCTTGACCGTGCCGCGAGCCGTGCCCATCGCGACCACGTCGGTGCCCTCGGGATCGAGCAGGCCCACGGCGGGAACGTCCGTGTGCAGCAGCAGCGAGGCGGGCATGGCGCCGGCGAGCGACAAGCCCGTTTCAAAGCGGGGGAGCGCCGGCAAGTCCACGACGTCGATACGGTGGGCGACGCCGTCCTCCGTCACCACGGCCACCTGGGAGCGGGCCGTCGACGGCAGCTGCACGCGCCAGCCGTCCGACGCCGCGCGCGGACCGGGCTCCAGGGGATCCCCGCCTTCGACGCGGGCGAGAGCGCCCGAGGAGGACAGCACCACGACGCACGGGTCGTCCGGGATCTGCAGGTCCAGGCCCTTACCGGAACGCGACACCGACGGCAGGGCCGCCAGCGCAGCATCGTCGGATGCGGCGCCCACTGGCGTGCCCGTCGAGGCCAGCAGCAGCGTGCGACGCGGCGTCCCCAGGCGATCTGAGACCTCGCGCAGCTCTTTCTTCACGAGCGCGCGCAGCAGCTCCGGATCCTCCAGGATTTCACGCAAGGAAGCGATCTTCGCCAGCAGTTCGTCGCGCTCGGTCTCCAGCTCGATACGCGAGAACTTCGTGAGGCGGCGCAGGCGCAGCTCGAGGATGTAGTTCGCCTGGGCCTCGGACAGGTCGAAGGCCGTCATGAGGCGCTCGCACGCGATCTCCGCGTCGTCGGAGGAACGAATGATCGCGATGACGTCGTCGATGTCCAGGATCGCGATGAGCAGGCCTTCGACCAGGTGCAGGCGATCCTCGCACTTCTTCAGGCGGAAGCGGCTGCGGCGTGTCGTCACGTCCAGGCGGTGATCCAGGAAGACCTGCAGCATCTCCTTCAGGCCCAGGGTGCGCGGCTGGCCGCCCACGAGCGCCACGGCGTTGATCGAGAAAGAATCCTCCAGCGGCGTGCGCTGGTAGAGCTGCTGGAGCACGGCCTCGGGATTGAAACCGTTCTTCACCTCGATGACCAGGCGCAGGCCGTGAATGCGGTCGGTGAGGTTTTGGACCGAAGAAATGCCCTTGAGGCGTCCAGCGTTCGCGTTTTCCTTGATCTTCTCGATGACCTTTTCGGGGCCGACCATATAGGGCAGCTGCGTGACGATGATGCCCATCTTGCGGGCGGTCACGCGCTCGATCTGGACCTTCGCGCGGGTCTTGAACGCGCCTCGGCCGCTCTCGTAGGCCTCCTTGATGCCCTCGAGGCCGACGATGACGCCGCCCTCGGGCAGGTCGGGACCCGGGATGTACCGCATGAGGTCGGCGACAGACGCCGACGGGTTATCCAGCAGGTGAATGGCCCCCGCAATCGTCTCCGAGAGGTTGTGCGGGGCGATATTCGTCGCCATGCCCACGGCAATGCCCGAGGCACCGTTGACCAGCAGCTGCGGGAAGGCGGCCGGCAGGACGTCCGGCTGCATGAACTGGTTGTCGTAGTTGGGGACGAAATCGACCGTGTCCTCGTCGAGGCCTGTCACCAGGTCCAGCGCGGTGGGCGCCATGCGCGCCTCAGTGTAACGCGCGGCGGCCGGGCCATCGTCCAGAGAGCCGAAGTTACCGTGCCCATCGACCAGCGGAACACGCAGGTTGAAGGGCTGCGCGAGGCGCACCAGGGCCTCGTAAATCGCGGAATCGCCGTGCGGGTGGAGCTTACCCATGACCTCGCCGACCACGCGCTGGGACTTCACGTGTCCCTTGTCGGGGCG
>CALHZX010000103.1 GCA_938040725.1 uncultured Actinomyces sp.
GAGCGCCGAGGTCATCGACCTGCGCTTCGTCGCCCCGCTGAACTACGACAAGCTCGTCGCATCCGTGAAGAAGACCGGTCGCCTCGTCCTGACCTCGGACGCGGTCGAGCGCGGTTCCTTCCTCAACACGGTTGCCGCGAACGTGCAGACCCTGGCCTTCGACGCACTCGACGCGCCGATCGCTGTCGTCGGCTCGCGTAACGGCATCACCCCCGGCCCCGAGCTGGAGTCGTACTTCTTCCCGCAGGTCTCCTGGATCCTCGACGCGATTCACGAGCGCATCCTCCCGCTGCCCGGCCACGTGCCCACCACGAAGCACGCGACCGAAGCCGAGATCGCTCGCCTGAACCGCGAGGGCCTCTGAGGCGTTGGGGCGGGTCGTTCCCCTTTCCGGCCCGCCCCCGTCCCTGGCTCGCATTCCCTGACGCGAGCTAGCGAGGCCGGGGCCACACTCCTCCTCACCGAGCCCCGGCCTCGCCCACATTCTTGATTCATCCCCGTTTTTCTCCACCCAACGAAGAGATGGCAGAACCCATGGACATCACCAACGATCCGGCCGCCACCCCGGCCCAGCGCATCGAGGCGCTGCGCGCGGTGGTCGCCGACGAGCACTTCCCCAGCTGGGTGCCCGAGTCGAACAACCACATCCACACGTGCTTCTCGTTCAGCCCCTACACGCCCACTCACGCCGCGCTCATGGCGCGCCGCAACGGCCTGCGCGTTGTCGGCTCGGTCGACCATGACTCGATCGGCGCCGCGGCTGAAATGAGCGAGGCGACCCGCATTCTGGGCATGGGTTCCGTCACCGGCTTCGAGATCCGCGCTCGCTTCGGCGAAGGAACGCCGCTCGCGCAGCGTAAGCTCAACAACCCCGACTCTGTGGGCGTGGCCTACATGACCGTGCAGGGCGTGCCAGCACCGGCCCGCGAGAAGGTCGCGCAGTGGCTGGCACCCAAGCGCGCCGCGCGCCTTGAGCGCACCCTGGCAATGGCGCAGCGCGCCAACAGGATCCTCACTGACCTGGGCCTGGAGCCCTTCGATCCCCAGGCGGACATGGTCGGCATCTCCCAATACGCAAACGGCGGCGGCATCACCGAGCGTCACCTGCTGGCCGCGATGGCCTCGGCCCTGATCCGCGGATTTGGCCGCGGACCCGCCCTGGTCCAGGGCCTGGATTCGATGGGCGTCGAGGTCCCTGAGTCCCTCGCCCGCGTGCTCTCCGACGCGGACAACCCGCACCTCATGTACGACCTTTTGGGCGTCCTGAAGGCCAACTACCTGGATCGCATCTACATCCAGCCCACTGACGAGCTGCCCAGTGCGGCCGAGGTCGTCGAGTTCGCCGATTCAGTCGGTGCGATCGCCACCTACGCCTACCTGGGCGACGTGTCCGCCTCGCCGACGGGAGACAAGAAGGCGGAAAAGTTCGAGGATGACTTCCTCGACGAACTCTTCGAGCACATGGAGTCCATCGGCCTGCGCGCCGTGACCTACATGCCCCCGCGCAACACCCCCGAGCAGCTCGAGCGCATCCACGCGCTCGCGGCCGCTCACGGCATGCTCGAGATCTCGGGCGTGGATATCAACCAGCCCCGCCAGCGCTTCACCTGCGAGGAGCTGCGCCGCCCCGAGTTCGCGGACCTCAACGAGGCCACGTGGGCCCTCGTCGCGCACGAGGCCCTGTCCTGCGTGGATCCGTCCCTGCACCTGCTGGGCCGCACGGGTCGCCTGACCCCCGAGGCCCTCGCCGAGCGCATCAGCCAGTACGCGCCCCTGGGCCGCGCGATTGCCGACGGTGAGGACGCCGCCGACGTCGCCGCCCAAGCCACTTCGATTAACTGACGAGCATCGTCAAGAAAGAGAGACATCATGAGTAACGCTCCCGAGGTACGTGGGCTTTTCCTCAAGGCCCTCGGCCGCCCGGTCATCGTGGCCCCTAGCTCGGACGTGCCGACCGTCACCTTCGACGGCCCGCTCACCGAGGTGTGCCCCTGTTCCCTGAAGGAGACGGAGCTTCCCGTCGTCGTGCGCGCTGGTGAAGAGACCTTCGAGGTTCGCGCCACCGCCACCGGCGAGCGGGCCATCAACGGCCGCGTCGCCCTCGTGACGGGTGGCGCCCAGGGATTTGGCGCGGAGATCGCGCGCGGCCTGGTCGACGCCGGTTGCTTCGTGTACGTCGCTGACCTGAACGGTGAGGGTGCCGCCGCGAAGGCGGCCGAGCTCGGCGGCGAAGGCGTCGCACACCCGATCACGGTCAATGTCGCAGATGAGGACTCTGTCGCGGCGATGGCCTCCGAGATCGAGCGCGTCACCGGCGGCCTCGACCTGGTCGTCTCCAACGCGGGCATCGTGCGCGCTGGCTCCGTCCTCGAGCAGGACGCCTCCGCGTTCCGCCTGTCCACGGACATCAACTACGTGGCCTTCTTCCTGGTCACCAAGCACCTGGGCCAGCTCCTGGCCCGCCAGCACTCGACCGCCCCCGAGTGGCTGACCGACATCATCCAGATCAACTCCAAGTCCGGCCTCGTCGGCTCGAACAAGAACGCCGCCTACGCGGGCTCCAAGTTTGGCGGCATCGGCCTGGTGCAGTCCTTCGCCCTCGAGATGGTTGCTCACGGCGTGAAGGTCAACGCGATCTGCCCCGGCAACTTCTACGACGGCCCGCTCTGGTCCGACCCGGACCGTGGCCTCTTCGTTCAGTACCTGAACTCCGGCAAGGTCCCCGGCGCCAAGACGGTCGCCGACGTCAAGGAGTTCTACGAGGCGAAGGTCCCCATGCGCCGCGGCGCCCAGGGCATCGACGTTCTGCGCGCGATCTTCTACATCGTCGAGCAGGAATACGAGACCGGCCAGGCCGTGCCCGTCACGGGCGGCCAGGTGATGCTCTCCTGACATTGCCACGAGGCCGGGGACACATGCGGGTTTCTCCGGAGCTCCCCGGGCCTCGTCCTTTCTTCCCACGTCCAGTAGTTTTCCAGTGAAAGAGTCAGTCATGACCCAGATTCCCTCCACCCAGTACGCGATTCAGATCGTCGGCAAGGAAGATTTCGTCGTTAACCCGGCGAAGCCCGTTGACCCCGTTGGCCCGACGCAGATCATGCTCGAGGTCGAAGCCTGCGGCATTTGCTTCTCTGATACGAAGCTGCTCCACCAGTTTGATGGCCACCCGCGCAAGTCGGACGTGGTGGCGGGTATCGACCTGGATGCTCTCAAGGACATTCCGTCCTACCACCCGAACCAGGAGGCCGTGACGCCGGGCCACGAGCCCGTGGTCCGCGTCGTGCAGGTCGGCGAGGAGGTCACGCACTTCAAGGTCGGCGATCGTCTGCTGGTCCAGGCCGACTGGAAGCACCTGCGCACCGCGAAGTCGAACGGCGCTTTCGGCTACAACTTCGACGGCGCCCTCGAGGAGTACGTCGTCGTCGACGAGCGCTGCGTCGTGTCTCCGGACGGCGAAGAGTTCCTGATCCACGTGTCGGAGGGCCCGTCGGCCGCCGCCGTGGGCCTCATCGAGCCGTGGGCGACAGTCGAGGGCTCCTACGCGTGGGCGGAGCGCGATCACGTTGCTGACGGTGGGCGTCTGCTGGTCGTGGGCGAGGGCGACATCGACGCGCTGACCGCCGAGCACAAGCCCGCCGAGGTCGTGCGTGTTGCCGCCGACGCCATCGAGGGCGCCCTGGGCGAGTTCGACGACGTCGTGTTCTTCGGCGCGGACGCCGAGGCCATCGAGAAGGCTGCACTCCTGATTGGCACCCGCGGCACGATGTGTGTCGTCCTCGGCGGTGAGACCATCTCTCGCAAGGTGTCGCTGGACATCGGCCGCGTCCACTACGATTTCATCCGCTTCTGCGGCACGACCGGCTCGGACCCGCGCGAGGGCTACGCCTGGATCCCCGCCAACGGCGATCTGCGCGAGAACGACCGTTGCGTCTTCGTCGGTGCCGCCGGCCCGATGGGCGTCATGCACACGATGCGCGCCGTCACCTCGGGTGTTCCCGGCGTCAGCGTCGTGGGCACCGACCTGTCGGACGAGCGTCTGGCCAACCTGACGAAGGTCGTCGGCCCGACCGCGCAGAAGAACGGCGTGCCGCTCGACATCGTCAACACGGCCTCGACGCCCCTGGAATACGGCTACACCTACGCGACGTGCCTCGTGCCCGTCCCGGCGCTGGTCTCCCAGGCCGTCGACCTGCTGGCCGAGGGCGGCATCCTGAACGCGTTCGCCGGTATCCCGGCCGGCACCTTCGGCGACTTCGACCTGCAGGGCATCATCGAGCGCCGGATCTTCATGCTGGGCACCTCCGGCTCGGACGTCTCCGACATGCGCACGGTCCTGCGCAAGATCGAGGCTGGCATCATCGACACCACGATCTCCCTGTGGGCGATCACCGGCATGGCGGGCTTCGGCGACGCCATCAACGCGGTGATGGACCGAACCTCGGGCGGCAAGATCATGGTCTTCCCGATGATGCACGACCTGGGCCTGACCCCCGTGTCCGAGCTGGCCGAGAAGCTGCCGACGGTTGCCGCGAAGCTCGACGCCGCCGGCCTGTGGACCAAGGAGGCCGAGGAGGCCCTGCTCGCCACCCGCTGAGCGCTCCGCCTCGACCTTCGCCCCGGCCTCATCTGTCACTCAGACGAGGCCGGGGCCCTTGTGTTTCTGCGATAATGAGTGTGCAAGCGTTGCAGGGTAGAACGAGGAGGTTCCCATGACGGTCAACGATCACGCCTCGCAGGAGCGCTACGTGGCGCTGTACGCCTGGCTGTGCGGGCAGATGTCCCCGCGCACGCCGCACGCGGCGGACCTCTTTGCGCAGGACAGCGAGTGCCTCTACGATGCCTTCCTCTCCGTGCTCGTTGGTACGAGGCTGGGGTTCGCGGACTACGACGATAATTGCGTCCACCATGGGCTCTACGCCTTCGATTTCTTCGTCGGCGACCTCGAGGCGCCGTCTTGTCGTGTGGGAGTAGATGGAGCGAGGGGATCCGGAGTAGCAGGGGAGTCTGCTGCGGCAGCCGCCGCCCCGGCGATGTGCCACGCGATCGTCGACACGTGGCTCGGGGACACGAGCGCACACATCCCGTTCGTGGCATCTGTGATTGCCTCCGTGGCCACCCTCGAGCTCGTCGCCGATGTGCGCGTCGACGAGTGTGTCTTTGAGTGTGACCTGCCGCCGGAGTATGCGCGCTTCACCGCGAACATGCCGTGGGAAGACGGGAGCCTGCTGATCGGCTCGCTCGATTTGTCCCTGGTTTCCCCCGGTCCGCTCATTCACGTCGAGGCGAGCCCGCGATACAAGGGACAGACCCTGTCCTTCTCGGGCTTCGCCGACGCCCTTGCATCGTCCGTGCAGATGGGGTTTGCCGTGGAGTCCTCCATGGCCTCCGGCGCCGGAGTGGCTGCCGCTCTGCGCGCCCCGCACGGGGGCCCTGAGATGCTCGGCTGGGCCGCCGACACAGTGGCTCGAGCCCTGTCCGCGTGCGGGCACACCGGGGGAGTGCAGATCCGAGCGCGCTTCGCTCACGCGCCGGCGTAGTATCCGACCGCCGCGCCGTCGCACATAACGAAGCCCCGGCCTCGTCCGTTTCGACGAGGCCGGGGCAAGTTGCTAGGGGAGAGGACCCTTACGCGTTGGTCTTCTCGGCGGCGACGGGAGCGTCGTCCTTCCAGAAGTCCAGCTCATTGGGGTTCAGGCCGATCGAGGAGGCCTTGAAGGAAGGCTCGAGGCCGGCCTTGCGCTGGGCGACGTAGTCGTTCGCGCAGCGGATAGCCTGGTTGCCCAGGATGACGATGACGGGGAGGTTAATGAGCGCCATGAGGCCCATCAGGATGTCACCCAGGTTCCACGCGACCTCGAACTTCAGGAGCGCGCCTGCGAAGACGAGCAGCGCGGCGACGGTGCGGAAGATCGTGAGCATCCAGTGCTTCATGTGCTTGTTGCGCAGCAGGAAGCGGAAGTTGACCTCGGCGTAATAGAAGTTGCCGACCAGCGTCGTGAAGGCGAAGAGGAACAGTGCGACCGAGATGAAGACCTGCGCGACCGGCTGACCCAAAACGGTGGCCATCGCGTCCTTCACGAGGGGAGCACCCGTCACGCCATTGTCATCGCCGACGCCCGAGGAGAGAACCACGAATGCGGTGAGAGTACAGATGACCATGGTGTCGATGAAGACGGAGAGCATCTGGACGAGGCCCTGCTTGGCCGGGTGGGACACGGAGGCGGAGGCTGCGGCGTTCGGAGCGGAACCAACACCGGCCTCGTTCGAGTAGAGGCCACGCTTAATGCCGAGCATCATGGCCGAGCCGGTGAAACCGCCGAAGATCGCCGGAAAATCGAAAGCGCCGCGGAAGATAGCGGCGAACATCGCGGGGATGTTCTGGTAGTTGAGCACGATGACGACGAAGCCGACACCCAGGTAGATGATCGCCATGACCGGGACGAGGAAGCCAGTGACGTCGGTGAGGCGACGCGTGCCGCCGAAGATCGAGCCGGCCATGAGCACCGCGAGCACGGCGCCGACGATCCACGGCGTCCAGTCGTTCGCCCAGCTGTACTGGGCGAAAGCGTCAGCGACGTTGAAGGAGGCCAGTAGGTTGAAGCCACCCATGTAGGTCAGGATGAGGACGGAGGCGAAAAGCGTGGCCAACCAGTTCTGCTTGAGAGCCATCTGGATGTAGTAGGCGGGACCACCGTAGGAGTGATGGGGCCCCTGCTTCTTGTAGATCTGCGCGAGCGTCGACTCGATGAACGCAGAGGCGCCGCCGAGGGTCGCGATGACCCACATCCAGAAGACAGCACCCGCGCCGCCCAGTGTCACGGCGGTCGCAACACCGGCGATGTTACCGACGCCGACGCGCGAGGCCGTGGACACCATCAGAGCGCGGAACGAAGAAACCTCGCCTTCCTCGTGGGGAGGCTCGGTCACGACGCGAATCGCTTCCTTAAAGAGACGAAGCGGGAGCGCGCGCGTGCGCACGAAGAAATACAGGCCGACGCCAATCAGAAGGGCGACGAGCAGGTACGTATACATGAAGCCCGAGATCGTATCCAGGGTGCCGGCGAGATCAAAGGCCGGGCGCAGGGTTCCATTCATCGTTTTTCCTAGCGTTGATGGTTGTTCGTGGACGCGGCGAGCCGCGGTATGAGCACGAGTATAGCGCCAGGGTCAACAAAAAGTAAAGAGTTTGTTAAAAAACGTGATGGCTTTGGCCATGTTGGAAGTTCAGGCACTGATGATCGGCCGCTCCGACCTGGATTACTCGTAAATGTTGCGAGTGCTGGCGCACAATTTGGCCAAATCTTTGTGGTCTGGCGCATGAAATCGGGCGATTTTGGGGCAAAGTAAGCCGGTCTGAAGGCATAAATCGTTGACATGCTGCAGAAAAGTGGTCAGAAGCGAGGTAATTGCGCTTGATTTGACGATGTCGGAAGAAGTGCGTATTGTTTTCCTTGTTGCGCCGAACGGCAGCGAACGAAGCAAACAGCTCGGATCGCGGAAACATGGCGCAAACCGCCTTTTGAAAACATGCGAGAGATTCGTGTGCGCTTGATTGTGCAGGTGTTGTTTGTGAACTCGATAGTGTGTTTGTTTGTTTTTTATGCCTGTTTTTTGTTTTTGAGTGTTTTTGGTTGGGATTGCTGGCTGGG
>CALHZX010000104.1 GCA_938040725.1 uncultured Actinomyces sp.
GCAGGGAGCGCACGATGTTCACGACGAAGGACACGGCCTGGTACACGCCCTTGTTCGGGGTGAGGCCACCCTTGCCGGTCTGGACCAGGAGGAGGCCCAGGAGCGTGCCAATGATGACCGCGAAGAGCGTGGACAGGCCCGTCATCATGAGGGTCTCGAGGATTGCCGGACCGAACTTGTCAGTGAGGGCCGGGTTGTCAAACCACGTCGGATCGCCTTTGCCTGCGGGCAGGAGCGCCAGCGCATGAGCGGCAGTGTGTGCGGCGGTCATTGGTCCCTCACTTCCGCGTGGACGTTGTTCTTGCGCAGCTGCTCGATGATCTTGTCGGCGTGGTACGCGGGGACGGTCAGGGCCAGGCGGCCCACCTGCACGCTGCCCAGGGACTCGAAGGTTCCGGCGGTCACGTCAGCGCCCATCGACGAGGCCAGGTGCAGGACGGTGGCTCCCGTGGGCACGCCCGGGTGCGAGGTGAACACGACGTCGAGGAGGACGACGCCGGAGCCGGCATCGGCGGGGACGTCCGCGGTGTCGACGACGGGCATGGGCACGAGCTCGCGGGCGAGCGGCGTGGCGGGGTCCGCCACGACCTCTTCGAGGCTCCCCGTCTGCAGGACCTGCCCGTGGCCCAGGAGGGTCACCGAATCGCAGATCTCGCGAACGACGGCCATCTCGTGGGTGATGATGACGACCGTGACACCGGCGACGTCGCGCACGCGGCGCAGCAGCGCGAGGATCTGCGCGGTCGATTCGGTGTCGAGTGCGCTCGTCGGCTCGTCGCACAGGAGGACGGCGGGTTCGTCGGCCAGGGCGCGGGCGATGCCGACGCGCTGTCGCTGGCCGCCGGAGAGCTGGGAGGGGTAGGAGTTTCCGCGCCCTTCAAGGCCGACGAGCTCGAGGAGCTCATCGACGCGCTGGTTCCGCTTGACCTTGGGTACGCCCGCAAGCTTGAGCGGGTAGCCGATGTTCTCTGCCGCGGTGCGCGCGTCGAGCAGGTTCGCGGCCTGGAAGACCATGCCAATGCGGCGCCGAGCGGCACGCAGGTCGGCACCGGCCAGCGCGCTCAGGTCGCGCCCGTCGACGACGATGTGGCCATCGGTGGGCTTCTCCAGCGCGGTCAGGCACCTGATGAGCGTGGACTTACCCGCGCCAGACCTGCCGACGATCCCATGGATGGATCCTCGTTCGACGTGCAGGTTCACCCCATCGAGCGCGACAACCTGGCCGCCGTTTTTCACGGGGTAGACCTTGGACACCCCGGTGAGGTCAATCATATGCTTCTCCGTTACTGGGCCGGTCGGCCCGCACGTTCAGCATATGGGGGGCGGATACGCGAGCGCCATGCATGCCGTTACAAAACTTCGTATCGTGGCTAAACCCTCACCGATCAGTGCACATACCTCGTAACGCCGCGCATTCGCGGGGTCGGTACACCGCCCTCGCACCATCGAAACCCGGGCGAGGCGCCGCACGCACCCCAGCCCCGCTCACCCAACGCCGCGCTCGCCCAGCTGTTCCCCGGCAGAGGCCCCGCTCAGCGAGGCAGTCCCACGCGCGACGCACGGCCGAGGCCCCGCTCACCCGGCGAGGGCGATGCCCGCCACGGCGGCCGCCCACGATGCCGCCCAGGTGCCGAACGCGAGCGCCAGGCTACGCCCCCGGAAGCCGTCCGCCCACAGGGTAACCGAGTCCACGACGGCGGTTGAGAACGTCGTGAAGCCGCCCAGGAACCCCGTTGACACGATCGGCATTATCTCGGCGGGCACCGCCTGGGTGGCCACCCCGGCGAGGAAGCAACCCAGGACGTTGACGACCAGTATTCCCAGGCGCCCTGCCGCCGGATCACCCCAGGCCGACAGGCCCCGCTGCGTCGCGCGGTCCAGCCAGAACCTCGCGCACGCCCCCGCGCCTCCCGCCAGGGCGACGGCCGCGTACACGGCGGCGTTCACGCTTGATCGCCCCCTGCCCTCCGTGCAGCTGCCGCGCGCCCGGTATCGCCCAGCCGTTGCCCAGCCTCCGTGCCCGCCCACGCGCACGCCCCGCCCAGGGCCAGCAGGCCCAGGGACTGTGCGACGGCCTCGGCGACTCCGTTGAGAGAGGCGTAGCCCACCGAGGCGATGATGTAGGTTCCGTAGGTGGTAAACGCCCCGGCGAAGCCCGTTCCGGCCAGGAGCCTGAGGCGGCGCAGCGACGACGGATCCCCCGCTCCGCTCGCGATCCTGCCCGCGACCCACGCGCCGAGCAGTCCCAGGCCGAACGCGCCCAGCGCGTTGACCGCCAGCGTCGACCACGGAAGAAAAAGGCCTCGCGCCGGGTACATGGCCGCGACCTGGTCCAACGCGGCGCGGGCGGCGCTACCCGCGACCCCGCCCGCTCCGACCACGACAGAGTCGGGTATCCGTGTGCGTCTCATGGCGCCACTGTACGCCCTGGGCGGGCGACTTCTGGGATGCGGGGCTCCTACACTGGCAGGCATGACGAATACCGGACGCTTCGCGCCCTCCCCGACGGGCGATTTTCACCTGGGCAATCTGCGTACCGCCATCCTGGCCTGGGCGTGGGCGCGCGTGAGCGGACGGCGCTTCGTCCTGCGCATCGAAGACATTGATCGGGCGCGCGCGGGTTCCGCCGACCGGCAGATAGCCGACCTGGAGGCCATCGGAATCGACTGGGACGGGGATCCGCTCGTGCAGACGACGCGGGCCGACGCTCACGAGGCCGCCCTGGAGGAGCTGGCCGCGCGCGGCCTGCTCTTCGAGTGCTACTGCTCCCGTCGCGACATCCGCGAGGCGGCCTCGGCGCCCCACGTGCCGCCCGGCCACTACCCGGGGACATGCCTGTCCCTGAGCGAGGAGGAACGCCGCGCCCGGCGCGAGGCGTTGGCGGCCCTCGGTCGCGCACCCGCGCTGCGCCTGGCTGCCCCCTGCCCGACCTGGACCGTCACCGATGAGCTTTACGGCGACTACACGGGGCCGGTCGACCACTTCGTCGTTCGCCGCGCCGACGGGGTTCCCGCCTACAACCTGGCGGCCGTGGTGGACGACGCCTTCCAGGGCGTCGATCAGGTTGTGCGAGGCTGCGACCTGCTCTCCCAGGCGCCGGCTCAGGCACAGCTGGCCCACCTGCTGGGTGCCCCCGTGCCGACGTACGCACACGTTCCCCTCGCGCTCTCCCGCTCGGGTGCTCGCCTGGCCAAGCGTGACGGGGCGGTGACTCTGCACGACCTGCGAGACCTGGGGTGGTCCGCCTCGGATGTCGTCGCCTTCATCGGCGAGTCTCTGGGCGTCTCGGGCGCCCGGCGCGCGAGTGACATCGCGCGGGCGCTGGGGATCGAGGGCCTGCGCGCCCTGCCCACCGACCCGTGGGTGGTGACTCCGCCCATCGGGCGGCAGGCCTGATCCGGGTGGAGCCGTGAGCGACCGGGGGGGCGCGGTTGGCTCGGACGGAAGGCGCGGTTGGTGAAGCCCGCGAAACCCAGACCACCCCCGCTTCGGCGCGCCCACGCCCGCTGAAACCCAGACCACCCCCGCTGCAGGGCACGCGCCGTTTGAGGGGCAATTTCGGAAGGCAGGGGCGGCCCGGGTTTCACGCACGCCCACAACAACCCACACAGG
>CALHZX010000105.1 GCA_938040725.1 uncultured Actinomyces sp.
TGGGCTACGTGCTCAACCTCGCGCCCAAGGACCTCGAGAAGGTCATCTACTTCGCTGCCTACATGATCACCGAGGTCGACGAAAAGGGTCGCCACGAGGATCTGGCTGAACTGCGCGCCGAACTCGAAGTGCAGAAGAAGCAGATGGAGAACAACCGCGACGCGACGATCAACGATTTCGCGGAGCAGCTCGAGTCCGACATGGCCGCCCTCGAGAAGGACGGCGCCTCGCAGGCCGAGCGCGAGCGCGCTCGCAAGCAGGGCGAGCGTGAGATGGCCAAGATTCGCCGCCGCTTCGACGGCGACATCGAAGGCCTCGAGGCCGTGTGGGAGCGCTTCAAGGGCCTCAAGGTCGGCGACCTTGAGGGCGACGAGCGCCTCTACCGCGCGATGGTGGCCCGCTACGGCACCTACTTCAAGGGTGACATGGGCGCAGCCGCCATCCAGAAGCGCCTGGAGACCTTCGACCTGGAGGGCGAGGTCGCCGCGCTGCGTCAGACCATCGCCTCGGACTCCGGCCCGCGTAAGGCACGCGCCATCAAGCGCCTGAAGGTCATCAACGCCTTCGTCGCGACCGGCAACTCGCCGGCCTCGATGGTCCTCACCAAGATCCCCGTGATCCCGCCGGACCTGCGCCCCATGGTTCAGCTGGACGGTGGCCGCTTTGCGACCTCCGACCTCAACGACCTGTACCGCCGCGTCATCAACCGCAACACCCGACTCAAGCGCCTGCTCGAGCTGGGCGCTCCCGAGATCATCGTCAACAACGAGAAGCGCATGCTTCAGGAGTCCGTTGACGCCCTCTTCGACAACGGCCGCCGCGGCCGCCCCGTTGCGGGCCCGGGCAACCGTCCGCTGAAGTCGATCTCGGACATGCTCAAGGGTAAGCAGGGTCGTTTCCGTCAGAACCTGCTCGGTAAGCGCGTCGACTACTCGGGTCGTTCCGTTATCGTCGTCGGCCCGCAGCTGCAGCTGCACCAGTGCGGTCTGCCCAAGCAGATGGCCCTGGAGCTGTTCAAGCCCTTCGTCATGAAGCGGCTGGTCGAGAAGAACTACGCGCAGAACGTCAAGGCCGCCAAGCGCAAGGTGGAGCGTCAGCGCCCCGAGGTGTGGGACGTCCTCGACGATGTCATCCGCGAGCACCCCGTGCTGCTCAACCGTGCACCTACGCTGCACCGCCTCGGTATTCAGGCGTTCGAGCCCCAGCTGATTGAGGGTAAGGCTATCCAGCTGCACCCCCTGGCCTGTGGCGCGTTCAACGCCGACTTCGACGGCGACCAGATGGCTGTCCACCTGCCGCTGGGCGCTGAGGCGCAGGCCGAGGCCCGCATCCTCATGCTGTCGACGAACAACATCCTCAAGCCCTCCGACGGCCGCCCCGTGGCCATGCCGTCGCAGGACATGATCATCGGTCTGTTCCACCTGACCTCGAACCCCGACCCGTCGGTCCCGGTCGAGAAGGACGAAGACGGAAACCCCGTGATTCCGTACTTCTCCAGCCAGGCGGAGGCCCAGATGGCGTTCGACGCCGGCAACCTGGACCTGAACGCGACCGCGCGTATCCGCTTCGCCGACGGCACCGTGCCGCCCGAGGGCTGGGAAGCCCCCGAGGGCTGGGAGAGTGGCGACGAGCTGATCCTCGAGACCAGCCTCGGTCGCGCGATCTTCAACGAGCAGCTGCCCACCGACTACCCGTTCGTCAACGAGGTCGTCGGCAAGAAGCAGCTCGGCAACATCGTGAACACGCTGACCCAGCGTTACCCGAACGTGCTCGTGGCGGACTGCCTCGACGCGCTGAAGTCGGCCGGCTTCCACTGGTCGACCTGGTCGGGTATCACGATCGCGTTCTCCGACATTCAGGCCTCCCCGCGTAAGCGCGAGATCCTCGCCCGCTACGAGGCGAAGGCCGCCGAGATCGTCGAGCAGTTCGAGACCGGTATCATCCTCGAGGAAACCCGCTACGAGGAGCTCGTGAAGCTGTGGCTGCAGTGCACCGAAGAGGTCGCTGAGGACATGCGCGCGAACTTCTCCGAGCGCAACACCGTGTACCGCATGGTGAACTCGGGTGCCCGTGGTAACTGGTCGCAGGTTCAGCAGATCGCCGGTATGCGTGGCCTCGTGTCCGACCCGAAGCAGAAGCTGATCGAGCAGCCCATTAAGGCGAACTACCGCGAGGGCCTGACGGTTCTCGAGTACTTCATCGCCACGCACGGCGCCCGTAAGGGCCTGGTCGATACGGCTCTGCGTACTGCGGAGTCGGGCTACCTGACCCGTCGTCTGGTCGACGTCTCGCAGGATGTCATCGTCCGCGAGGCCGACTGTGGCACTCGCGCTGGCCTGAAGATCGACATCGCTCACAAGAACGAGTTCGGTGAGTGGGAGGCGTCCGAGACCATCGAGACGACCGCCTACGCCCGTAACCTCGCACGTGACGCGGTGAACGAAGCCGGAGAGGTCGTCATGCCCGCAGGCACGGACCTGGGTGATGACCAGCTCGCCGAGCTGGTTGCCGCCGGCGTTGCGCAGATCGTCTGCCGTTCCGTCCTCACCTGTGAGTCTCAGGTCGGCACCTGTGCGGCCTGCTACGGCCGCTCGCTGGCCACCGGCAAGCAGGTCGACATCGGCGAGGCCGTCGGCATTATCGCCGCCCAGTCGATTGGTGAGCCCGGCACGCAGCTGACGATGCGTACGTTCCACACGGGTGGCGCTGCCTCCGCTGCGGATATTACGCAGGGTCTGCCCCGCGTCCAGGAACTCTTCGAGGCGCGCAGCCCGAAGGTCGAGGCGAAGATGAACGAGGCTGCCGGCCGCGTCCACATCGACGACGAAGACCCGAGCGCACGTAAGGTCGTCATCACCCGTGACGACGGCAAGGAAGACCTGGTCATCGAGGTGTCTCGTCGCCAGAAGCTCCTCGTGTCCGAGGGCCAGCACATCGAGGCCGGCACCCCGCTGACCGAAGGCCAGCTGGATCCCAAGGAAATCCTGCGCATCATGGGTCGCAACGTGGCTCAGAAGATGCTCGTGGACGAGGTCCAGAAGGTGTACCGCGACCAGGGTGTGGGCATCCACGCCAAGCACATCGAGGTCATCGTCCGCCAGATGCTGCGCCGCGTCACCATCCTGGAGCCCGGCGACACGACGTTCATGCCCGGCGAGCTCGTCGACCGCATGGCGTACCTGACGCAGAACCGTCGCGTCGCAGCCGAGGGCGGCCAGCCCGCCTCGGGCCGCCAGATGCTGATGGGCATCACGAAGGCGTCGCTGGCCACGGATTCGTGGCTGAGTGCCGCGTCCTTCCAGGAGACCACCAAGGTCCTGACCGAGGCCGCCATGAACGGCAAGTCGGACTCCCTGGTGGGCCTCAAGGAGAACGTCATCCTCGGTAAGCTCATCCCGGCTGGCACCGGCCTGTCGCGCTACAACGACGTCATCGTTGAGCCGACGGCTGAGGCCATGGCGAACTCGAACTACTCCGAGGCCGACTTCGGTGACGGCTCCGTGTCCGAGGACTTCCTCGACGCTCTGGGCGCCATTGACTTTGGCATGAACTTCCGCGAGTAATCCGGTTCGTGACCGCTTGGGGCCCCGGCCTCGTCCGCGACAGCGTGACGAGGCCGGGGCCTTTTTGCGCGCCGGGGTGCGGGTGGTGCGTGCAGCGGGGGAGTGTGGTTGTGGAGGCTTGCTCCTGGTGTTGGTGGCCTGTGTTCTTGCCGGGCATGCGATGTTGCTGGCTACTGCGCCGTGGCGCCCTCGGCCTCGCGTAAACGTGGTTTGCGGCGTTAGGACGGGCTTGTTATGCCCAGTGGTGGAGCTGCGGCCTGATATGTAGTTCCATCGACCTGTTCATGCGCACGTTAACCCGCTAGTTCGAGTGTTGGACCCCTAACTCGCACGTTAACCCGCTAATCAGAGCGTGGGCGCACCTGCCCATCAACGGAATAGCGGGTTAACGTGCGGAATAGCGGGTTAACGTGCAGATCTCCCGAACGGTGCTTATAGAGAGCGTCGACTCCGCTCCCTACGAGTGGTAGGGGCACACGGGTAGTTGGCTGAGGATAATTCAGCTCTGAGAAGCCGATGAGACACACTCGTCAGTGGGAATGCTAGTCATGACATGCTGTTCCACCGGCTAGCGGATGGAAGTAAGCGCAGACAGGCGCGTTGCAGAACTAATGCTTGCGGGGCCCGTGGATCCTTGCCTCAGATGGAGGTCTGGGCATGGCCCATAGACGCAACGACTCCTGAGCCACCGGTAGGTGATGGATTCCTGGCCTTGTCGCAACGCTAGCCCGGAAGGCGACGAGGTCGTCTGTATCGTGCCAGCGTACACGTACGACCCTCCATCCTGCATTGGTCAGATCGTGTTGACGAGCGAGCCACTTACCGGTGTTCTCGTGTACTTCCTGCTCGGTGTCTCCGAACTTTTTGCGACCGTCGGGTTCGATGATGACCTTCAGACCAGGAAGAACAATATCTCCGAAATAGATGTGGTCTTCGACCGCGATCGGGAACTGGGTAACGACGCGACCCGAGTACAGGCTTTTGACAACCCAGAGAACTGTGGCCTCGAAAATATTGTCGCAGCCTCCGTCCGCTGCCTCGATGATCGCGTGAGCGCGCTGATAACTCGCATGCTGCGCGTACCTGTCTAGTTCTTTGAGCATTTCGAGGCGAATGAGTTCGGACTTACGTCGCGAGTCTGCAACATTGAATCTGTCGAAGGCCGACAGAGCATGCATCGTCATGCACGTTGCGACGAAGGCGTCTCGCGGCTGGTCGTTGAGAGCAAGACGAACCACAGCCTCGATAGGGGACTCAGCCTCGAGCCCATCGATCTGCACGACACAGCGAGGTGGCATCTTTCTGCTGATTACCGGCGTACCGGGCACGACCGTTCGTCGATGGTGCACTGAGGGATAAGGTCGGACATGGAAGGGCGACTGACTGGGCCACGCCTCGACGCAGGAGTTCGTCGACCATGTAGGGATTCCGTGGAGAAGTAGGGCACTGTTCCCGGTGAAAACCAAATGTTGTGTGGACTGGTAGTCGAGTGCGTGTAGACGTGCGATGTTGATACTCCGCCAGATTTCCCACGGCTGTGCATTGCTGTCACCGTGCAGACGGACACGATAGCCGCGGCGGATGACGAGGATGTCCGGGTCATCAACGATGTTGGGACGACTGTGCCGGTGAGTTCTGAACGTCTCGATTGTGATCATGTGCCTGGTGTATATCTCGGAGTGAGTTGGACGCCAGCCGTGTGGGGTGCCTTGTGTATAACGGTCGTCTGGAAGACGTGGGTGTGGATAAAAGGGCATTGATGGTTCGAATGCGTGAATGTCGGCGGAGTTTCGTGTCGCGGACATCCGCGAGGACGCACGTTAACCCGTTAATTCGAGTGCCGGACCGCTAACTCGCACGTTAACCCGCTAATCAGAGCGTGGGCGCACCTGCCCATCAACGGAATAGCGGGTTAACGTGCGGAATAGCGGGTTTGTGTGCGTATGAACGGGTTTGCGTGCGAGTCGGAAGTAAGTCCGGGTGTGGCGCACGTGAATGCAGTGCAGTCGGGGTATCCAGGAGGTGTCTGTGGACGTAATGCCTACAGCTCCACGCTGGCGGGCCTGCCCACCGCTCGACAGATTGTGCGGCGAATCCGACAGAACGCACGAGGCCACACGACGCAGCGGTGACCGTGCGGTTGAATAGGTGGTGGCGGTTCCCAACTGCCCTCTGGTCTGCGGCGACCGACGTCGATGGAGACACAAACGGGGATGGAAAGGGAACTGATCTGGCTCTGGGATGCAGGGTTTCGGAATTAAAAGAGGACATCAACAATGCTTTCCATCAACTGGTCTGATGTGTGGAAGATGGTTGAGTCGATCAAGGTCCCCTTGATCGTCATCGTCGTGGCGCTGGCGCTCGCCATCATCGTCTCCCTCGCTGTTTTCAAGATGGGCAAGCCTGCCCGTAAGCTCACGCGCTCGACGGCCTGGGTCGCGGCGCTCATCGTCGTCGTCGTCGCCGTCGTGTCGATGCTGTACGGCGGCTTCAAGACGGTGCTCGACCTTGCGGCCGGCACCGGCGCCCTCACGGACGCGTCGAAGGTCCAGGTCGAAGAGCTGGGTAACGACATTTCGGACGAGGGCATGGTCCTCCTGAAGAACAACAACGGCGCTCTCCCACTGGCCAAGGGCTCCGCGATCAACGTGTGGGGCTGGGGCTCAACAAACCCGATCTACGGCGGCACTGGCTCCGGCTCGCTGTCGAACGACAACCCGACGACCTCCCTCCTGGATGGCCTCCACAATGCTGGCTTCACCACGAACGATGAGTTGACGAACTTGTACACCTCCTACCGCGCTGAGCGTCCCGAGGTCGGCATGTTCAAGGCAGATTGGTCGCTGCCCGAGCCCACGCAGGACAAGTACTCCGACGACCTGCTCTCCAACGCCGCTGCCTTCGGTGGTACGGCGGTCGTGACGATCGCTCGCTCCGGCGGCGAGGGCTTCGATCTGCCGCGCGATGTCAATAAGGAGATGGCTGACAACCCGTACTTCAGCTACACGAACAACTCCGATGAATACACGGACTTCGAGGACGGCCAGGGCTACCTTGAGCTGACGCGTCCCGAGAAGGACATGATCGAGCTGGCGAAGAAGACCTCGACGAAGACGGTCGTCGTCATCAACGCTGCGAACGCGTTCCAGCTGGGTGACCTCCAGGACGACCCGGAGATCGACGCGATCGTCTGGGCGATCCCCGGCGGCCAGGTGGGCTTCAACGCGCTGGGCCGCATCTTGGACGGCGAGGTGAACACCTCGGCGAAGACCCCGACACCTTCGCGCGCGACATTAAAGCTGGTCCCGCGGCGAACAACTTTGGCGACTTCCAGTACACGAATATGACGGAGTTCGCCCAGGATGACCCCTTCAACAAGGGCACGCAGACGCAGCCGTCCTTCGTCAACTACTCCGACTCGATCTACGTCGGCTACCGCTGGTACGACGCGGCGGCCGCTGACGCCGACGCCAGTGCGACGATGCCGACGACGGGTGCGAAGAACGGCCTCGTCCTGGGTGATCTCGCGGGCCTCGATTACAACGACCCGAAGTGGGATCAGCTCCTCGACCAGCTGTCCATAAAGGAGATGAACACGCTCATCTCCAAGGGCGGCTACGGCTCCCCGGCGATCTCCTCGATCGGCAAGCTGCGCGTCTCCGACGTGGACGGCCCCGCCTCGCTGAACAACAACTTCACGGGCGTTGGCTCGATCGGCCTACCCTACGCGGTCTCCGTGGCGGCCAGCTTCAACAAGGAGCTTGCGCGTTCCTTCGGTGACGCGATCGGCACGATGGCGCACGACATCCTCTACACGGTCACGAACTCGTGGATGTACGAGAACGGCCAGCCCGAGGTAACCCGCAACGCGTGGGAGTACATCACCTGGGTGGTGGCAGGAATCCTGATCCTGTCGCTGCTGGGCCTTGAGGTGGTGGCGATCCGTCGCTACCGCACGCGCAAGGCTCAGGCCGTGATCACTGTCGAACCCAACGCTTCGATCGACGAGGCAGGGGCTGAGAATACGGAAGAGTGACCATTCTGGGGTCGACCGGACGGATCATAACCCTCGGGTGACAACGAGCATCGTGCATCCGTGGGGGAGGGGCCCGCAGGCAAGCGCCTGCGG
>CALHZX010000106.1 GCA_938040725.1 uncultured Actinomyces sp.
CACCCGCAAGGATGAGGTACCAGGCGAGGCTCACTTGCTCTCCTCCTTCTTCTCAATGGGGGTGGTGGTGCGCGCCTTGCGGGCCCGAGGCTGGGCCAGTCCGGTGGGCGCGGCGGCGCCGGGCATCCCGAAGGAGCCGGAGCGCGGGACGTCGGGCGTGCGCCCGATGGTGTAGGGCGACTCGTCGAGAGAGTCGGTCGCCGCGGTCTCAGTGCGAGCGAGCGCGAGCTGCTCGGAGACCTCGGGGGCGACCTCGCCGATCGTGCGCGTCAGGCCGCGCACGCGCAGGACGCGGGGCACCGACTCTTCGAGCGGGCTCAGGGTCTCGCCCGAGATAGCGGGCACGTCGGCCGCGTTCGACTGGGCGTAGACACCGGGGGCGGGCAGCTGGCCGATGCGCGAACCCTTCTCAGCGAAGGCACGCATCTTATTGCGCGCCGTCTCGAACTGATCGGCCTTCGGGGCGAGGCGATCCGAGTGGGTCAGCAGCATCGCACCGACGGCGGCCGTGATCAGCAGCGCGCCGGCGAGCTCCATGCTCAGCCAGTGCTCCTGGAACAGCGTGATCGCCAGGTCGGTGATCGGCTGGTTGGAGTAGGGGTCGACCTCGTCGGCTTTGTGCGGCGTGGGAACGGACTTCAGGATCGCGGTCGCAACGATGACGATCAGTCCGAGGCCACCGAGCACAGCCGAGACGATCGCGCCGCGGCTCTGGCGGGCGTAGTCGTCGGAGGTGCCGATGCCGATCAGCATGATGACGAAGAGGAAGAGCATCATGATCGCGCCGGTGTACACGACGATCTGCGCGACGCCCAGGAAGGGCGCGCTATTCGCGATGTACAGGACGGCCAGGCCGAGCATGACGCCGACCATGCAGATGACCGAGTGTGCGGCCTTCTTAAAGAAGAGGACACCCAGAGCGCAGGCGACCATGACGATGGCCGTGCATGCGAAGAGGATGATCTCCCCCGTTGACCCCATCATGGGCCAACCGTTGGACAGGTTCATCAGTGTGCCTCCTCGGCGACTCGTACCGTCTTGAGGGAGGGGTCGTCAGGGCGGCGGCTCGCGACCCAGTCGACCTGGGCGGCGGTGGGGCCGGTGACTTCCCCGCGGTAGTAGTCGATGTCGTTCTTACCCTCGACCATGGGGTGGGGCGCTGCGAGCATGCCATCGGAGAGCGGGACCAGGAGGTCTTCCTTCTCGTAGATGTCGTCCTCGCGGGTGTACTTGGCGATTTCGAAGTCGTTCGTCATCGTCAGGGCGCGCGTGGGGCACGCCTCGATGCACATGCCGCAGAAGATGCAGCGCAGGTAGTTGATCTGGTAGACGCGGCCGTAGCGCTCGCCCGCCGAGTACTGCTCCTCGGGCGTGTTGGATGCGGCCTCGACGAAGATCGCGTCAGCGGGGCACGCCCAGGCGCACAGCTCGCAGCCGACGCACTTTTCCAGGCCGTCGGCGTAGCGGTTGAGCTGGTGACGTCCGTGGAAGCGGGGCATGACGCGCGCGGGTTCGCGCGGGTACTGCTCGGTGACGGTGGGCCGGAAGAAGGAAGCCATGGTGACTCCGTAGCCGGCCATAGGCGCGACGAACTGGGCGAACGCACCCTTGGGGTCATGCTCGAAGAGCATTTCCTCGTCGGTGGTCTTCTCACTCATCGGTGGACTCCTTCGGGCTGTCGAGTGCCGAGGCCGGGGCCAGTTCGCCCTCGATGGTGGCGAGGCCGCGCGGCGAGGCGACGGGGGTCTGTCCGGGCAGCGGCGGGACGGGGAAGCCGTCCTCGAAGCCGGTGTATTCGCGCTCGGATGCGGGGATTTCCTCAGGCTCGGGCTTGTCGGTCAGCCAGATGATGCCCAGGGCGATCACGAAGATGACGCCCACGCCTCCGAAGAGGATGTGGTTGGGCAGCGCCACGAACTGGGTGATGCCGCGCACGAGGGCGACGAGCACGAGCCAGCCCAGGGCGATGGGCATGAGGC
The DNA here is from genome assembly GCA_938040725.1 of uncultured Actinomyces sp. GTDB lineage: Bacteria > Actinomycetota > Actinomycetes > Actinomycetales > Actinomycetaceae > Pauljensenia. The sequence continues at coordinate 1,980 of CALHZX010000106.1, forward strand.
GCTTCCAGCCGAGGTTCATGAACTGGTCGTAGCGGAAGCGCAGCAGCGTGGCACGCGTCCAGATCAGCAGGAACATGAAGAACCAGATCTTCAGGAAGAACCACAGCAGGCCCCACCAGCCGGAGTTGAGGAACTCGACGTGGGACAGCGGCCACGGGGCGTGCCAGCCGCCGAAGAACATCGTGGTGGCCACGGCCGAAACGTTGAGCATGTTGACGTACTCGGACAGGTAGTACCAGCCGAACTTCATCGACGAGTACTCGGTCATGTGGCCTGCGACGATCTCGCCCTCGGCCTCGGGGAGGTCGAAGGGCAGGCGGTTGACTTCACCGGTGGCGCTGATGCAGTAGATGACGAACGCGGGGAACAGGGTGAATGCCCACCAGAACTGTCCCTGGGCGGCCACGATCTGCGAGGTGGACATGGAGCCCGACATGAGGAACACGCTCACGAGGGACAGGCCCATGGCCAGCTCGTAGGAGATAACCTGCGCGGAGGAACGCACGGCGCCGTACAGGGGCAGGGTCGAGCGGGTCGACCAGCCACCCAGGACGATGCCGTACAGGCCCAGCGAGGCGATCGCCAGGATGTACAGGGAGGCGACGGGCATGTCGGCGAGCTGCAGCGGCGTGGAGATGTTGCCGATCTTCACGTTCGGGCCCATCGGGATGACCGCGTAGACGCTGAACGCCGCGAAAGCCGCGATGGCGGGGGCCAGGAAGTACAGGAAACGCTCGGCCCGGCGGGTCCACATGTCCTCCTTGAAGAGGAGCTTGCCCGCGTCGGCGAACGCCTGGAACAGGCCGAGGGGGCCCGCGACGTTCGGGCCGGGACGCGTCTGCATGCGGCCCAGTCCTCGGCGCTCGACCCACAGGGCGAGGAGCACGTTGGCGATCAGGAAGACGATGATGAACACGGCCTTGATGAGGCTGAGCCACCAGGTTTCCTGGCTAAAGTCCGCAGCGGTGTATTCCGGGACTGCGAAGGGTGCGAGTGTCATCGTGCCACCTCCTGCGTGGCGCGCAGGGTCGCGACGGTGCCGGCACCGCCGAGGTTTTCGTAAATAACGGAGCCGGTCGAGCACTCGGGCACCCACGCGACGGAGTCGGGCAGGTCCGCGATGGCGGCCGGGAGGGTGATCGTGCCGCGCTCGGTCTCAAGCGTCGCGTCCGCGCCGGGGGCGATACCCGCGGCGGCGAGCGTGGCGGCCGAGGCCAGGAGGACGGGGCGACGGGCCGAACCGGCCAGCCACGGGGCGCCATCCTGGAGGCGACCGGCGTCGATCATCGGTTTGTGGGAGGCCAGAACGACCTCGCCCGTGCCGGCGGCGACGGGGGCCTCGGGCGACACCGGAGCGAAGGCCTGCGGAGCGCCATCCCACTCCATGAGGGGGTTGACTTCCTCGTACAGGTCGGCCAGGGCGGTGATGCCCAGGTCGAGGTCGAACTCTTCGGTGAGGCGCACGAGCACGTCGCGGTCCGTGAGGGACGTTGCCGAGCGGGCCTGGCCGAAGGGACGCAGGCGGCCTTCCCAGTTGATGTAGGTGCCGTTCTTCTCGACCGCGGGGGCGACCGGCAGGACGACGTCCGCGCGCTCGGTGATCTCCGAGGCGCGAACCTCGAGCGACACGAGGAAGGGAACCTCGTTGAGGGCTTCGCGCACGGCGGCGGGCTCGTCGAAGTCGCGCACGTCGACGCCGCCGACGACGAGAGCCGCAAGCTCACCGGAGGCGGCGGCCTCGATCATCTGCTCGGCGTCGAGGCCGCGCTCGGGAAGCTCGCCCCAACCGAGGGACTGTGCCCCGGCCTCGTCGATGCCGCGGCCGAAGGGAAGCAGACCCGGGAGGAGTCCGGCCTCGACGGCGGCGCGGTCGCCGGCGCGACGCGGGACCCACGCGAGGCGGGCGCCCGTGCGCTCGGCCAGAGCGACGACTGCGGAGAGCAGGCCGGGGGTCTGCGCGGCGCGCTCGCCCACGAGGACGATGCCACCGGAGAGGGCCTGCGCGAGGTCCGCGTAGGCGCCGCCAGCGGCGATCGCGTCGAGAACGCCGGGCTCGGAGCCGGGGGCCGCGTGCAGGACGCGGGCGTTCATCTTGCGCGAACCGTTGGAGGTGAAGGGCGCGACCGTGGTGACCTTCAGGCCCGACTTACGCACTCCCTTGCGCAGGCGCAGGAACATCGCGCCGCACTCGTCCTCGGGCTCGAGGGCGACCAGCAGCACCTGCCCGGCGCTCTCCAGGTCGGAGTACGTGACGTCGAGGCCGGAGCCCGCCACGTAGGAAGCCAGGAACGAACGCTCTTCCTCGCTGGCGCGACGCGAACGGAAGTCGATCGAGTCGGATCCGACGACGGTGCGCGCGAACTTCGACCAGGCCCAGGCGTCCTCGAAGGTGAGGTGGCCGCCGGGCAGGAAGCCCACGGACGAACCCGCCTGCTCCAGGCCCTCGCGGACGCGGTCCAGCGCGTCGGACCAGGAGGTGGGAACGAGCTTGCCGTCCTCGCGCACGAGCGGGTAGGTCAGGCGATCGACCTTGTCCCATTCGAAGGCGAAGCGGTCCTTATCGGTGATCCACTCTTCGTTGACCTCGGGGTCGTTGCCGCTCATGCGACGCACGACCTCGCCGCGGCGCACGTCCTGGCGGATCGCGGAGCCCGACGCGTCGTGCTCGGTCACGGAGGCCGTCGACACGAGGTCGAAGGGACGCGCGCGGAAGCGGTAGGACGCGGCGGTCAGGGCGCCGACCGGGCAGATCTGAATGATGTTGCCCGAGAAGTAGGACGCGAAGGCGCGGCCCGACACGTCGCGCTCGGCGACGGAAAGCTCGCCCTCGTTGAGCGAACCGACGATCGCATCCGTGCCGAACGGCGACGACAGGGACGAGGTCGCGGCCTCCTTGGCCTTGGGATCGAAGAAATCGAGCGTGGTCGTGTCAAAGCCGCCGACCTGCTCGCCCATGAAGTAGTGGTGCTCCGTGGGGGCGGTGCCGCCGCCACGACCCTGCAGGTCCATGAACACGTCGCCCGAAATCTCCTTGCCGAAGCGCACGCAGCGCTGGCACAGGATGCAACGCTCGCGATCCAGCAGGATCTGCGAGGTCAGGCGCAGAGGCTTCTTGAAGGTGCGCTTGGCGTCCGTGAAGCGGGACTTACCGCGCCCCTCGGTGAGCGCCTGGTTCTGCAGGGGGCACTCGCCGCCCTTGTCGCAGACCGGGCAGTCCAGCGGGTGGTTGATGAGCAGGAACTCCATCACGCCGCGCTGGGCGCGGTCCACCACTTCGGAGGTGTGCTGGGTCTTGACGACCATGCCCGGGGTGACGGTCTGCGCACACGAGGGCTGGGGCTTGGGCATGAAGCGCAGCTCGCCCGTGTTGCGGTCGGGCATGCCGACCTCCACGAGGCACTGGCGGCATGCGGCCACGGGAGCCAGCAGCGGGTGATCGCAGAAACGCGGGATCCGGATGCCGGCCTGCTCGGCCGCGCGGATAACGAGCGTGCCCTGGGGAACAGAAACCTGAACGTCGTCGATGGTGACGTCGATCATGTTGGGTGCGTCGCTCATCGGCCACCTCCTCGCGCGTAGTTAGCGGACGCCTCGTAGGGGAAAAGCTCGCGGGCGGGCGTGGTCAGGCCGGCCTCGAACTCGTCGCGGAAGCGCTTGATGCCCGACATGATCGGGGTTGCTGCGGCGTCGCCCAGCGGGCAGAAGCTGCGGCCCGCAATGTTGTGTGCGATCTCGTCGAGCAGGTCGACGTCGCCGGGGCGGCCCTCGCCTCGCTCGAGGCGCAGCATGATTTGCTTCATCCAGTAGGTGCCTTCGCGACACGGCGTGCACTTTCCGCAGGACTCGTGCTGGTAGAACTCGGACCAGCGGGTGATGACGCGGACGACAGAAACCGTCTCGTCGAACACCTGGAGGGCACGCGTACCCAGCATCGAACCGGCCGCGCCCACCGACTCGTAGTCGAGGGGCGTGTCCAGCTCGTCTTCGGTGAAGATCGGGGTGGAGGAGCCGCCGGGGGTCCAGAACTTGAGCGTGTGACCGTCGCGGATGCCGCCCGCCATCTCGATGAGCTCACGCATCGTGATGCCGAAGGGGGCCTCGAACTGGCCGGGGTTGTTCACGTGACCCGACACCGAGAAGATGCCGTGGCCCTTGGACTTTTCGGTGCCCATGGACGCGAACCATTCGGGGCAGTTGCGGAAGATGCCCGCCACCTGAGAGATGGTCTCCACGTTGTTGACGACCGTGGGACGGGCGTACAGGCCGGCGACCGCGGGGAACGGGGGCTTGAGGCGCGGGTGGCCTCGGCGACCCTCGAGGGAGTCCAGCAGGGCCGTCTCCTCACCGCAGATGTAGGCGCCAGCGCCGGCGTGGGCGGTAATGCGCAGATCACCGAGCACGCCGGATTCGGTCGCCTCGCGCACGGCCTGCAGCAGGCGGCGGTACACGTGGGTGACCTCGCCGCGCAGGTAGACGAACGCGTGGTCGCAGCCGATCGCGCGCGACGTAATCGCGATGCCTTCGATGAGGACGTGCGGGTTGCCCATGATGAGCGGGATGTCCTTGCAGGTGCCCGGCTCGGACTCGTCGGCGTTCACCACGAGGTAGCGGGGGCCGCCGTCGGCCGGGGGCAGGAAGGACCACTTGAGGCCGGTCGGGAAGCCTGCGCCACCACGGCCTCGCAGGCCGGAATCCTTCACGGTCTGCACGATGTCGGCGGGCTCCATGGTCCGAGCCTTTTCGAGGCCCTGGTAGCCGCCGCGCTTGCGGTAAGAGTCCAGCGTCCAGGAACGGTCCTCTCCCCACCCGTTTGTGAGGATCGGGGTCAGCGGTCCGGGCGCAACGTATGCGGTACTCACTTCGCCTCTTCTCCCTTCGTGTCAGTGGCCTCGTCGGCGACCGAGGTGGCGACCGGCTCAGTCCAGCCGTTCGCCGCGGCGATCTCGCGGCCCAGCAGGGTGGCGCGGCCCGCGGAGGGGCCCTCGTCCTCGTGGCCGTCAAGGAAGCCGGCGAGGACGCGCTCGTTCTCCTTGAACGTGGGGGCCACGATGGGGCCGCGCGTCGGGTGAATGTCGCGGCCAGCCTGGATGTCGTCGATCATGGCCAGCGCCGACTCAGGGCTCTGGTTGTCGAAGAATTCCCAGTTGACCATGACGACGGGCGCGTAGTCGCACGCCGCGTTGCACTCGATGCGCTCGAGCGTGATCGTGCCGTCTTCGCTGGTCTCGTCGCTACCGACGCCGACCTTCTCGGAGACCTTTTCCCAGATCTCGTCTCCGCCCATGACGGCGCACAACGCGTTCGTGCACACGCCCACCAGGTAGTCGCCGGTGGGGTGGCGCTTGTACTGCGTGTAGAAGGTCGCGACGGCGCTGATCTCTGCGCGGGGCAAGTCCAGTGTGGCGGCGATGAAGTCGATGCCGTCCGGGCTGACGTAGCCGTCAATGGACTGGATCAGGTGCAGCATCGGCAGCAGCGCGGAGCGCGAGTGACCGTCCGGGTAGCGGGCGATGATCTGCGCGGCGTCCGCCTGCAGGCGTGCCAGGGTGTCGGGTGTGTAGCTCATCGGTCAACGCCTCCGAGAACGGGGTCGATAGCGGCCAGTGCGACGACCACGTCGGCCAGCTGGCCGCCTTCGGTCATCATGGCCAGCGCTTGCAGGTTGGCGAAGGAGGGGTCGCGGAAGTGCGCGCGGAACGGGCGCGTGCCACCGTCGGAGACGAGGTGGACGCCCAGGATGCCCTTCGCATGCTCGACGGTCTGGTAGACCTGGCCGGCGGGCACGTGGAAGCCCTCCGTGACGAGCTTGAAGTGGTGGATGAGGGACTCCATGGACTCCCCCATGATCTCGCGGACGTGCTCGGCCGAGTTGCCCTGGCCGTCCGTGGCGACCGCCAGGCGGGCGGGCCAGGCGATCTCCGGGTCGGCGACCATGGTGGGCGCACCCTCGCACTTCTCCAGCTTGTCGAGCACCTGCCAGATGATGCGCATGGACTCGTAGCACTCGTCGAAGCGAACCATCGTGCGGTTGTAGACGTCCGACTTGTCGCGGGTGGGAACGTCGAATTCGAAGTTCTCGTAGCCGCAGTAGGGCTGGCTCTTACGCAGGTCCAGGGGCAGGCCGGCGGCGCGCACGCCGGGGCCGGTCGAGCCGAGGGCCATGAGGCCGCTCAGCGGCATGACGGCCACGTCGCACAGACGCTTCTTGAAGATCGGGTTCTCCACGAGGATGTCCTGGAGTTCGCCGATGTCCTTACGGCAGCGGCGCAGGCGGTCACGAATGTAGTCCGTGGTGCCCTCGCCGATGTCCTGCACGACGCCGCCGGGGCGGATGTACTCGTGGTTCATGCGCAGGCCGGTGATGCGCTCGAAGATACGCAGGATCTCCTCGCGGCCACGGAAGCCGATCGTCATGATCGTGGTGGCGCCCATCTCGTTACCGGTCGAGCCGATGGCGACCAGGTGCGAGGCGATGCGGCACAGCTCCATCATGAGGACGCGAATCAAGGTTGCGCGCTCGGGAATGTCCGCTTCGATGCCGAGGAGCTTCTCGACACCGAGGCAGTACGCGGCCTCCTGGAAGAAGGGGGCGACGTAGTCCATGCGCGTGCAGTATGCGACGCCCTGGGCCCACGTGCGGTACTCCATGTTCTTCTCGATGCCAGTGTGCAGGTAACCGGTGTCGACGCGGGTCTCACGGACCTTCTCACCGTCGAGCTCGAGGATCAGACGCAGAACGCCGTGGGTCGCGGGGTGGACCGGGCCGAGGTTGACGACGATGCGCTCGGAGGTGATGGCCTCGATCTCGTGCAGGACGTCGTCCCAGTCGCCGCCCTGGGTGAGGACCTCGGGGATGTCCTCGATGGGCAGGTCGGTCGCGCCAGCGGGCGCGTGGAAGGCGGTGGTCATCAGTTCACACTCCTACGAACGTCGGCGGAGGCAGTGACGGCTCCCTTGAATTCGACGGGGATGCCGCCCAGCGGGTAGTCCTTGCGCTGGGGGTGTCCGACCCAGTCGTCGGGCATCGCAGTGCGCGTGAGCGAGGGGTGCCCGGTGAAGACGATGCCGATGAGGTCCCAGGTCTCGCGTTCCTGCCAGTCGTTTCCGGGGTAGATGGAGACGATGGAGGGGATGCGGGGGTCCTCATCGGGGCACGTGACCTCGAGGCGGATCATGCGGTTGTGCGTGATCGAGTACAGGGGGTAGATGGCGTGCAGTTCACGACCCTTGTCGAGGGGGTAGTGCGCGCCGTTGGTCCCCAGGCACAGCTCGAAGCGCAGGTCCGCGTCGTCGCGCAGGTACTTGGCGACGCGCACGATGTGCTCGCGGGCGATGAAGATGCCGAGCTGTCCGCGGTCGACGGTCACCTTCTCGATGACGTCAGAAATCTTCAGGCCATCGGCGACGATGAGCTCTTCGAGGACGTCAACGACCTGGTCGAACCATCCGCCGTAGGGGCGTGAGGCCTCGCCGGGCAGGAAGGAGTCGGAGACCAGTCCGGAGAAGCCGGAGGTGGAGGAGTCGGTGCCCGCGCCGAAGAGGCCCTCGCGGTGGGCGA
>CALHZX010000107.1 GCA_938040725.1 uncultured Actinomyces sp.
AGAACGTGTGGAAGAACGAGAACTTCGGCCTGGCCTCGCCCGACGAGGCCGGACGAGCCGCCGCTCTCGATTTCACCCGCGCTCTGCGCAACGACCTCGCCGCCCTGTGCGATCGCGCGGGACGCGGCCTGGTCGCCCGCGTGCAGCTGCACTCGGCACCCACGCGCCTGGCTCAGGCTGATGCGTTCAAGCGTTCGCTCGCCGAGCTGGCCACGTGGGACTGGTGCGGGGCTCGCCTCGTCATCGAGCACTGTGACAAGTACGTGCCCGAGCAGAACCCCGAAAAGGGTTTCCTCTCCCTCGAATCCGAGATCGATATCGTCTCCGAGGCCGGCATCGGTATTCACCTCAACTGGGGCCGTTCCGCCGTGGAAGGCCGCAGCGCGGACACCGCTTACGAGCATGTGCTCGAGGCTGGCAAGCGCGGTGTCCTGGACGGCATCATTTTCTCGGGTGCAGGCCCGGAGGAAACCCAGTACGGCTACTCCTGGATCGACGGTCACCTGCCCGCGCAGGCGGACGAGCCGACCTCGCTCATGAACGAGGCTGAGATCGCTCGCTGTGCCAAGGCTGCCATCGAGGGTGGTGCCAACTACCTCGGTGCCAAGGTGTGCGTGCCCAAGGACGCGTCCCTGGGCAAGCGACTGGCCATGCTGACCAACATCTACCGGGTCTGCGGCCTCGGCGAGTAACGGCGTCGCCGACTGGAGTCCCTCCCGCATTTTGTGAGCGTATGTGAGGCGCCCGGCGCGAGGCGTAAGCATGAGGGAGGGGCGGATGCCAGCTGGCATCCGCCCCTCCCCTCGTGTTATTGCGCGTTCTGTTCTGCAGGTGAGGCGTGGTCAGCACGAGAAAACCGGCTCTTCGCATTTTGGGGTGTGGGGGGGGGTGGTGTTGGCATGGGGTCGGGGCCTGCCCGATGATTGAGGTTGCGACACTTCAAACGCTGGGAGGCCCCGACATGGGTAATGGTACCTTTTCTGCTCTGGATATGACGACCTATTGCGGGTTGGTGGAGCTGGGCTTGGTGGCTGTGGGGATGCGTTGTCAGGAGGGCGGGTTCGTCCTGAAGTGCCGTGCGGCTAATCCAGCTCGGTTGTGTCCAGGGTGTGGGCACCCGGGGGATGCGCTGGGGTCGCGTACCAGGCGTTTAGCGCACGAACCGCGGGGGCATCAGCCCACGATGCTGGTGGTGTATGTAGGGCGTTACCGCTGTCGTGCGTGTTCTCGTTCCTGGTGTGATGACATCAGCCAGGCGGCTCCCCCACGCGCCAAGCTCTCCTTTGGGGCCTTGCGCTGGGGGCTTGTGTGCTTGATCGCTGACAACATGTCCATTAATCGCATTGCCACTCACCTGGCGGTGGCCTGGCATACCGTTAACGAGGCAATACTGGCCTATGGGGAAGAACTCCTGCTGGCGGATTCGACTCGCTTTGAAGGAGTGCGCGTCATTGGGGTCGATGAGCACGTGTGGCGTCATCGGGGTGGGGACAGGTACGCCACGGTGATCGTGGACTTGACCCCTGTACGCGACCATACTGGCCCGGCCCGCCTCCTAGACGTGGTGCAAGGCCGCTCCACACGCGTCTTGTCTTCCTGGCTGGCCGCATGCCCCCAAGAATGGAAAGACAACAGTGAGATCGTGGCAATGGACGGGTTCAGTGGCTATAAGAGCGCAGCAGCCAGCCAGCTACCAGGGGCAGTGACGGTAATGGATCCCTTCCACGTTGTTCATATCGCCATCGACGCCCTAGAGCAGTGCCGCCAGCGCGTCCAGCAAGAAACCCTGGGGCATCGCGGCCGCAAGGGCGACCCCTTGTACGCGGCCCGCAAAACACTGCTGACCGGCACCGACATCCTCACCGACACATCCCAGGCGCGCCTAGATGCCGTATTCACCTGCCCCGACCACGCTGACGTGCACGCCACCTGGAGGATCTACCAGGACCTCCTAGCGGCCTACCGTGATCGTGACCCCAGGCGCGGCAAAAACACCCTCCGCCATCTCATCACGACGCTCACCCGCCCGGGCTTGCCACACACATGCATCGAGCTAGCCCGCATGGGCAGAACCTTCACACGCAGAGCCGGGGACATCCTGGCCTACATCACACCACCCCCACACCAGCAACGGCCCCACCGAAGCCATCAACGGACGCCTCGAACACCTACGCGGCATCGCCCAAGGATTCGTCAACCACCGAAACTACCGCCTACGCTGCCTCCTCCACTCCGGCGGATTCCACCACCTCCTACACCCTTAAATGCGAAGAGCCGGTTTTCCGGCTGCGGCCTCGTCTCATGCATGATCGGGACAGAAGCGTCAGTCCTTGCGGATCGACAACGATTCGACGCGGTGGTCGGCGCCCTTCGTGAAGATGAGAGTCGCGCGCTCGCGGGTGGGGCGAATGTTTTCACGCAAGTTCGGCAGGTTGATCGCGCTCCACACGACGTGCGCCGTGGAGACGGCCTCGTCGTCTGTCAGGGATGCGTAGGTCTTGAAGTAGGAGTCCTCGCGGGAGAACGCGGTCGCTCGCAGCTTGAGGAAACGGTCCACGTACCACTGTTCAATGAACGTCTCGTCGGCGTCGACGTAGATGGAGAAGTCGAAGTAGTCCGAGACGGCCACCGACACGGAGCCGGGTGCCGAGCGCGGCGGCTGGAGCACGTTGAGGCCCTCGACGATGAGAATGTCGGGTCGATCCACGTCGATGAAGGAGTCAGGCACGATGTCGTAGGTGACGTGGGAGTACACGGGAGCTTTGGCATGTGGGTTGCCCGCCTTGACCGAGGCCAGGAACGAGATGAGGGCCGTACGGTCGTAGGACTCGGGGAAGCCCTTGCGGGCGATGAGGGAGCGTTCCTGCAGAATCCGGTTCGGATAGAGGAAACCGTCGGTCGTCACGAGGTCCACGCGCGGGGTGGAATCCCAGCGCGAGAGCAGTAGCTGGAGCAGGCGCGCGACCGTCGATTTACCGACGGCAACCGAGCCGGCGATGCCGATGACGAAGGGGGTCGAGTGGGCCTCGGACTCGCCGAGGAATGCGTGCCGCTCGGCCGCGGTACGGCGGCGACCGTCGATGTAGAGCTGCAGCAGCGCGCTCAGGGGACGGTAAATCGTGTCGACCTCGGTCATGTCGATGGGATCGCCCAGCGACGCGATGCGATCGATGTCCTCCTGGGTCAGCGGCAGGGGAGTGCGATCGGCGAGGCTGTCCCACTCGCTGCGATCAAAACGCGCGTAGGGGTTGGGCGCGCCATGCATAGTGGCCTGTGTGTGCTCGCTGGACGAGGCGTTCGGCGAGGCCGGAGAGGGGACGGTCGAGGGGCTCTCGGTGATGCTCACGACCCCATTGTGCCCCACAAGCTGATGCTGGCGCGCACCCAGTTCGTCGCGTGAAGCGACACACGTTACCTGTCAGGGAAGGGGGTGGGTGTGTTGGAATGGGTAGCATGTGCGGAATTGTTGGACATATTGCATGCAAGGCGTCCCAGCGTAGCCGCGAGGTTGTCCTCGGTGGCCTGGCGCGCCTCGAATATCGCGGATACGACTCGGCGGGCATCGCCCTGACCTCGAATAACGGCCTCTACGTGCGCCGCGCGGTCGGCAAGCTCGTCAACCTCGTCGAAGAAGTTGACGCGGACGCCCCCGCCGACGCCATGGCCGGTATCGGGCATACCCGTTGGGCCACCCACGGACGCCCGACGGTCGCGAACGCCCATCCCCATACCAGCCCGGACGGGCGCTTCGCCCTCGTCCACAACGGCATCATTGAGAACGCGGACGTCCTGCGCGCCGCCCTCATCGCCGACGGCGAGACCTTCGCTTCCGAGACCGACACCGAGGTGGTCGTCCACCTGCTGGCGCGCGCCTACGACGAGGCCGAGGCGGCCTCGTACACCGGCGGAGTCGCCGCACTGACGGGTGCGGACGAGGAGGTGGCGCGCCGCCTCGTCGTCGCGATGCGCGAGGTGACCGCGCAGCTGCACGGCACCTTCACCCTGCTCGTGCTCAGCACGCAGTCTCCGAACGTCATCGTTGCTGCCCGCCGTTCCTCCCCGCTGGTCATCGGCCTGGGCGAGGGTGAGAACTTCCTCGGCTCCGACGTCCTGGCCTTCGTCGAACACACGAATCGCGCACTCGAGGTCGGCCAGGACGAGGTCGCGGTCGTCTCCGCGACCGGCGTGACCGTCATCGACCCCAGCGGTAACCCCGTCGAGCGCGAGGCCTACGAGGTCGACTTCTCCTCCGATCGCGCCACCAAGAACGGATGGCCGACCTTCATGGAGAAGGAAATCCACGAGCAGCCCGAGGCCGTGGGCGCGACCCTGGCGGATCGCATCGACTCCCACGGGCACCTGGCCCTCGACGAGGTGCGCATCCCCGAGCACGTCCTGCGCTCCGTCGACAAGGTCATCATGATCGGCTGCGGCACCGCCTCCTACGCCGGACAGGTCGCGCGCTACGCGATCGAGCACTGGTGCCGCATCCCCGTTGAGGTCGAGCTCTCCAGCGAGTTCCGCTACCGCGACCCGGTGGTGGGCGAAAAGACGCTGGTCGTCGCCATCTCCCAAAGCGGCGAGACCATGGATACGATCCAGGCGATCCGCCATGCCCGCGAGCAGGGCGCGAAGGTCGTCGCCATCGTGAATACGCCGGGCTCAACGATCTCGCGCGAGTCCGACGCCGTGATCCTCACGCACGCCGGCCCCGAGATCGCGGTCGCCTCCACGAAGGCGTTCACCGCGCAGGTCACCGCCTGCTACATCCTGGGCCTGTACCTGGCGCAGGTGCGCGGCAACAAGTACGCCGACGAGATCGCCGACTACATGGAGAAGCTTGCGCGCGTCCCCGAGGCCATCGCGAAGGTCCTAGAAAACGGTGAGACGGTCCGCCAGTTTGCCCGCACGATGCAGGACGCGACCTCGGTCATCTACCTGGGGCGTCACGTCGGCTTCCCCGTTGCGCTCGAGGGCGCGCTCAAGCTCAAGGAAATCTGCTACATCCACGCCGAGGGCTTCGCTGCTGGCGAGCTCAAGCACGGCCCGATCGCGCTCGTGGACGAGGGCCAGCCGGTCATTGTCATCGTGCCGACCCCGCGCCGCCCCGAGTTGCACGGAAAGGTCCTGGCCAACATCGCCGAGGTCCGCGCCCGCGGTGCTCGCACGATCATTGTCGCCGAGGAGGGGGACTCCTCCGTTGACGAGTTCGCCGAGGTCGTCTTCCGCGTGCCCCCCGTGCCGACCCTGTACGCCCCGCTCCTGACCGTCGTGCCGCTGCAGATCTTCGCCTGCGAGCTCGCATCCGTCAAGGGGTTGGATGTCGACCAGCCGCGCAACCTGGCCAAGTCCGTGACGGTGGAGTGATCTACCGGCGCGGGGCTAGCGCCTCGTGAGCGCGGCGGGCCTCGTTCCTCATCTGGGACGAGGCCCGGGCCGCTTTTACGGAGCGGCGTCAGCTTCCGGAACCGGGCGTGCGCTGCGTCATCGAGTCGGCATGATCTGGTGAAAGGTTTCACGATGTGCATGTGAAACAATAGCCAAAACCGCGATGGTGATTGCACGCGAGGGGGAGGTGGCGGCTAGCGTGGAAAAGGTGGCGGCGCGCCCGCCGCATCCAACAACGCAAGCAAGCCCCGGCCTCGTGTCGCGACGGCCGCAATCACCCCAGGAGGTGTGCACATGACCCTGTCCACGATCCTTATCGGAATCCTGCCCTCCGTCTTCTTCGGCGTCGCTACGACGCTGATGGGAAAGACCGGCGGATCAGACTGCCAGCGAGTCATGGGCGCAGTCCTCGGCGGCCTGCTCATGGCCGCCGTCGCCACCCCCTTCCTGCACCCCGCGTGGACGCCGCTGAACCTGGGCGTCTCTTTCCTGACCGGCCTGCTCCTCGGCGTCGGCGTGTGCGATCAGCTGCGCTCCTACTCGGTCCTGGGCATGAGCCGCACGATGCCGCCGTCCACCGGCGGCCAGTTGGTCCTCATGTCCCTGGCGGGCATCGCGATCTTCGGCGAGTGGCTCCACGGTGGCGCGCTGCCCTACGGAATCGCCGCCATCGTGGTCCTCATCGTCGGCATTTGGTTCCTGTCGCGCTCCGAGTCCGGCTCCGACGCGGCCTCCCTCGACTGGAAGCGCGGCGCCTTCCTGCTGACGACCTCGACGCTGGGCCTCGTCGCCTTCCCGCTCATCATCAAGTGGTTCGCGATCACGCCCGCCGAGTTCCTCCTGCCCCAGGCGATCGGCTACACCGTGTACTGCGCGATCTTCTTCGCGATCCAGGGCCGCGGCGGCGTGGCCCCCGAGGACTCGCTGCGTCACCGCCGCATGTTCCCCTCGGTTTTTAACGGCGTCCTGTGGGGCACCGCCATCCTGCTGCTCCAGCTCAACTCCAACAACCTGGGCGCGGGCACGGGTTTCACCCTCTCCCAGCTCGGAATCCTCATCTCCACGCCGCTGGGCATCCTGTGGCTCCACGAGACCCGCACGCGCAAGGAACTGCGCTGGACCATCATCGGCGTCGCCCTCGTCATCGTGGGCGCGGTCCTCGCGGGGGTCGCCAAGACCCTCGACGTCGCCTGAGCGGCGCGGCGACTACCTGAACATCTGACGGCGGCGGGGCGTGTGCTTCGCCGCCGTTTTTGTTAGCCTCTTACCCCTCACCCGCTGCCCTGCGAGGGCCGGCACATGTGGGAGAATGACCCCATGTTGATTCTGGACGGTCGCGCCCTGTCTTTCGCTGAGGCGCGAGACATTGAACGTCAGCACGTGGAAGCCGCCGCAGCAGAAGGTGATCCCGACCGCTACATGCGCCAGGTCGCCGAGAAGGTCGCCGATCGTGTCCGCTACCTGTCCGATCCGCTTGCGTGGCTGTGGAATATACCGGAGGCGGCCGCCATCTCCAGGCTGCGAGACGATATCGGTCTTGACGAGGCAGCTGCGCGCATCGAAGACTTGGACACCTGCGTGGTCGCTTTCGTTGGCGGAGGCGACAACGGCGGTGATGCCCTGTACGCGTGCGCGCTGCTGGCGGAGCAGGGGATGGTTGTCACAGCATTTCTGCTCAAGCCCACGTGTCATGCACGCGGCCTGGCTGCGGCTCGAGAAGCGGGAGTTGGCATCGTGGAACTGGGCGGTCGCTCCCTGCGCTCCCTCGAAGGAACACCCGAGTGGGGCACTATCTGCGGTGCGCGCCTGTGGATCGACGGAATCGTGGGCATCGGTTCACGTGGGCCCCTCGCGGGTGAGCTCGCGGATACGGTGACGTGCCTGAACGACGCAATGCGCGCGCACCCGAAGAAAGTGATTGCCATCGATGTACCGTCGGGCCTCACCGATGACGACGGCGCGGTCCGCGGTCCGATTCTGCGGGCCACGCACACCCTCGCGGTTGGCACCTACAAGCGCGCACAGATCCTGCCACCCGCCGTCGAATACTCCGGCGAGGTGAGGCTGATGCGAATGTATTGGAGCGAGGTGGCCACCAGCACGCGTCCCGACGCTGACGGAACGATCGGCGCGGGCGACATCTACTACTACGACGATGAATATCGCGCCCACTGCGCCGTGCCGGTTCCCGCATTCTCGGACGACAAGTACGCGCGCGGCGTTGTCGGCCTCGTCGCAGGCTCCGACACCTATCCGGGCGCGGGTATTCTCGCGACGCGCGGGGCGCTCGCTGCGGGCGTGGGTATGGTGCGCCTCAACTCGACCCGGCGCGTCCAAGATCTCGTGCTGGCTGACCAGCCGGGTGTCGTCATGATCGGCGGCCGCATTCAGGCGGCGCTCATCGGGCCCGGCCTGGACGAGGAGCGCCGCGAGGACGCGCTCGAACTCGTACAGTTCTGCGGACAGTCCGGCATGCCGCTCGTCATCGACGCGTGGGCGCTTGACCTCGTCCCCGAGCTTCTCGGCTCGCTCACCCCCGATGCCACCGTGCTCACCCCGCACTACGGCGAGGCAGCGCGCCTGCTGAGCGCGCTCGGAACGCCGATCACGAAGCGCGAGGTCGCGGCCTCCCCCCTGCGCTACGCTCGCGCCCTCCACGAGGCCACGGGCTGCCACATCGTCCTCAAGGGCCCCGTGACGATCGTCTATTCGTTCGAATACGTCGCCGTCGACGCGGAGGAAAACTCCGCTACCAGCCTCGACGGAACCGAGAACGGCGCGGACACGCGCCCCGAGCTCACGCGCGTCTACGAACCCACGGTCAGCGCGACAAGCACGTCCTGGGCCGGCATCGCAGGCAACGGTGACGTCCTGGCAGGTTTCATCGCGGGAATCTTGGCGCGCGCCAGTGCGCGAGCAAGCGCTAGCTCTCGCTCGCAGTGCGTGACCTCGGCGCGCCTATCGGCAGCCGTGTGTCTGCACGCCCGCGCGGCCCACGCTGCCGCGAATCAACAGGACGGCGGCGCCCCCATTCAAGCCAGCGACATTGTGGCCGCGATTCCCGCCATCCTGGCCGATCGCAGACCGTAACGCGTCAGACGCCGCTGGCTTCCGCTGCGCTGCGCGGTCGCTCTCGCGTGAGATACTAGGGGAGTGACTGTCACAGACATTCAAAGCGACGGACGGGGATACCCGTCGAGCGCGGTGGTCGACCTGGCCGCCATCAAGCACAACCTGAGTGTCCTGCGGGCCGCAGCCCCGGACACGCTCCAGCTCGCCACCGTCAAGGCGAACGCCTACGGGCACGGGCTCGTCCCCGTCGCGCTCGCGGCCCTCGAGGGAGGCGCCGACTGGCTGGGCGTCGCCCAGCTGGCTGAGGCATTCGCGCTGCGCCGAGGCCTCGACGAGGCCGGCATCGCCCGCGCGGACGCGCCCCTCCTCGCATGGATTTCCACCTCCTCCTCCGACTTCGCCGCCGCGATCGAGGCTGACATCGACCTGTCTGTGTCGTGGACCTGGGTCCTCGCCGACATCTGCGCCGCCGCCCGAGCGGTCGGCCGCCCCGCCCGCGTCCACGTCAAGATCGACACCGGCATGTCCCGCGCCGGCTCCACGCTCGCCGACCTGCCCGCCCTGGCCTCGGCCCTGCGCATGGCCGCAGACGACGGCCTCGTCGACATTGTGGGCGCGTGGAGCCACATGTCGCGCGCCGACGATCCCAGCGACGAGGGCAACGCCTCGACCGCGAACCACGTGCGCATCTTCGAGGAGGGCCTGGCGATTCTCGCCGACGCCGGCATCACCCCGCGCATCCGTCACCTCTCCGCCACGTCGGGCATCCTGTGGCATCCCGAGGCCCACTACGACATGGTCCGCGTCGGCATCGGCCTGTACGGCCTGAGCCCGGACCCCGCGGTCGCGACTGCCGACGAACTTGGCCTCATCCCCGCTCTCGAGCTGCGCGCCCCGCTGACCTCCGTCAAGGTCATCGAAGAGGGCACCCCCGCCTCGTACGGGGGAACCTGGGTCGCGCCCACGCGCCGCTGGATCGGCCTCGTGCCCCTCGGCTACGGCGACGGCATCTTCCGCGCGGCCTCCAATAAGGCCCGCGTCGTCGTTCGCACCGAGGTCGGCCTCCTCAATGCGCCGCTCGTCGGACGCGTGTGCATGGACCAATTCATGGTCGACCTCGGTCCCGCGCAGGGGGAACCCGGAACACCGACCGCGCGCAGCGGGAATGCGCCCGCAGCCCCGGGCGACACCGCCATCTTGTTTGGCACAGGCACGCTCGGCGAACCCCTGGCCGACGAGTGGGCCGACGCGGCCTCTACCATCAACTACGAGATCGTCACCGGCCTCGGCGCCCACATTCCGCGCGCCTACCGGGACGACACCGCGCACACGCAGGAGAAGAACACGCATGAGTGACACAATCACCGCCACGTTCCAGGTGTCAACCAGCGACGCAGACCAGACGCGCTCGCTCGGCGAAGACCTTGGGCGGATTCTCGCTGCCGGAGACCTCGTCATGCTCTCGGGCGGCCTCGGCGCGGGCAAGACCACCCTCACCCAGGGCATCGGCATCGGCATGGGAGTGCGCGGGCGCGTCGCATCCCCGACCTTCATCGTCGCGCGCGTGCACCCCTCCTTAAACGGTGGCCCCGACCTCATCCATGCGGACGCCTACCGCATCAAGGACCTCAGTGACCTCGAGACCCTCGACCTCGACTCATCCCTCGACGAGGCCGTGACCGTCGTCGAGTGGGGCGAAGGCAAAACCGAGGCCATGAGCGACGAACGCCTCTCCATCGAGGTGCGTCGCGCATCCGGCGGGCAGGCCGAAACCGACGGCGACATCATCGACCTGGAGCACATGGACGACGGTACGCGCCTCATCGTCCTGCGCGCCCACGGTCACCGCTGGGACGGCGTGCTTGACGCCGTCGTCGCTGCCCACGGCGGTCGTCGCATCGACGAGCCCGACACCGACGAGTAGGATCACATCGTGCGAGAGATAGCCCTGGATACCCAAGCCGCCACCGCCGTCGCCATCGTCGACGATGGCAGCGTCATCGCCCGCGCCCACAACGATTCTGGGCGCCACCACGCCGAATCGATCACCCCGCTCGTGCGCGAGGCCCTCGCAGCCGCTGGGCTGCCTGCCCAGCTCGCGCACGCCGGCATCGACCGCATCCTCGTAGGCACCGGCCCCGCTCCCTTCACCGGCCTGCGCGCGGGCCTCGTCTCCGCCCGCGTCCTCGCGGCCGTTGCGGGCGTGCCCGCGTACGGCGTGTCCGCCCTCGACGTTATCGCCCGCCAGGGCCTCGACCTGCTCGCCCCCGACGCCCGCGTTTACGCGATCGCCGACGCGCGCCGCCGCGAACTCTACTGGGGGGCCTTTGTGGCCGCCGGACCCGACGACGTCGCCCTCGAAGGCCGCCTCGAAGTGGGGGACGTGTCCTCGCTGCTGGGCGCCATGCGGGGCGCCCCCGGCCTCGTCGTAGCCGGAGCGCCGATCCCCGTGCACAGCGCCGACGCGCTTGCTCGCGCCGACCTCGGCCCCCAGGTGAACCTCGATCCCGCGGTCATGAGCCGCATCGTCGCCACGCGCCTGTCGCGCGGCGAGGAGGGTCGCCTGCGCACCGATCCCCTCTACCTGCGTCGCCCGGACATTCAGGGCCAGCCCACCGCGCGCCTGTGAACGCTGCGCTGCGCGTCGCGGGGCCAGACGACCTCGAACTGTTCGCAGCTCTCGAGGCCGAGGTCTTCGCCGAAGACCCCTGGACCCCCTACATGATCGCCGAGGAGCTCTCCTCCCCGGCCTCGCGCTACTGGATTGCCACTGATGACGCGGGTGACGTCGTCGGATACGGCGGCGCCAAGGTCGGGGGAGACCAAGCAGACGTCATGACGATCGGCGTGCGCTCCCACGTGCGCGGACGAGGCTTCGGAGCGGCCATCCTCGATACCCTCCTGGCCTGGTCGCGGCAGGCCGGGGCGCGCGAGATCTTCCTCGACGTTCGACCTTCGAACGAGGGAGCCATCGGCCTGTACGAGTCGCGCGGATTCATCGAAATTGGGCGCCGTCCCCGCTACTTCCGCAACCCCGTCGAAGAGGCCGTCGAGATGAGGGCACCCCTGACCTGAGCAGATGCGACGACCACCACTAAATAGGTGCAGTCGATGTATCAAAATTCGTGTCTCTCGGCCCCTGTTTATGGGGCCGATGGTCCTAGGCGTTTTCCTTGCAATCGCGGGGCAAGGGGAGCGCGATAACCGCGGAAAATAGCGGAAAATGACAGCGTGTCGACAAGGCTTGCACGGGTCCTCGTGCCATGGTCCTACGAGGCGGACGAAAAGCGTCGATATGCTCATTCCATGGCCACTCAAAATGTCGCAACGAAGAAGCGCCGCGCGTGGACCACCAGCGTCTTTATTAAGCAGCTGATGGCCGTCTCGGGCTTCGTTTTCGTTTTCTTCTTGCTGTTCCACTCCTACGGCAACCTCAAGATGTTCCTGGGTGCGCAGGTCTACAACGACTACGCGCACTGGCTGCATGAAGAGGCTTTCGTGCCGATCTTCCCGCACGGCGGATTCATCTGGGTCTTCCGCGCCGCCATGGTGCTCATGCTCGTGATCCACCTGTGGGCCGCCGCCTACACGTGGAAGCGTTCGCGCCGCGCCCGCTCCACCCGCTACGTCGTGAAGAAGTCCGTCACGGACTCCTACGCGGCCCGCACCATGCGCATGAGCGGTGTCCTCATCCTGCTGATCCTGATCTTCCACATCGCTCACTTCACCACCGTGAGCCTGCCCGCGAAGCTCGCGAACTTCGGCGCTGACGTCACCACTCCTTACGACCGCATGATCGCGTCCTTCCAGTCGCCGGTCCTCGTGATCCTCTACGCCGTGTTCGTCGGCTGCGCGTGCATCCACGTGTCCCACGGCTTCTGGTCCATGTTCCAGTCGCTCGGCTGGGTGCGTCCCGCGACCCGCAAGCCTCTGGTTGTCCTGTCGGGCCTGGTTGGTCTGGTCATCTTCGTGATGTTCATGGCCCCGCCCGTCGCCATCGTCACCGGCTTGATCCACTGAGGAAGGGCACGCAATCATGACCGATACACTCATCCACGGCCTCTACCGTGAAGGCGAGAAGATCGCCGACACGAAGGCCTCCCACGACGTCCCGATCGCGCAGCGCTGGGAGCAGCGTAAGTTCACCGCCGCGCTGGTCAACCCCGCCAACCGCCGCAAGCTGCGCGTCATCATCGTCGGCTCCGGCCTCGCGGGCGGCGCTGCCGCCGCCTCGCTCGGCGAAATGGGCTACAACGTCGACGTCTTCTTCTACCAAGACTCCGCCCGCCGCGCGCACTCCATCGCCGCGCAGGGTGG
The DNA here is from genome assembly GCA_938040725.1 of uncultured Actinomyces sp. GTDB lineage: Bacteria > Actinomycetota > Actinomycetes > Actinomycetales > Actinomycetaceae > Pauljensenia. The sequence goes on from CALHZX010000107.1 coordinate 12,778, forward strand.
TATCAACGCCGCGAAGAACTACCGCAACGACAACGACTCCGTCTACCGTCTTTTCTACGACACGGTCAAGGGCGGCGACTACCGCGCCCGTGAGGACAACGTCTACC
>CALHZX010000108.1 GCA_938040725.1 uncultured Actinomyces sp.
GCCTCGCGGTCCTGCCAGCACTCGTAGATGTTGGGGCACCCGGCCTCCGCACACACCGTGTGCAGCCCCTTCGCATGCGAGAGCGAGCGCATGTCCTGGTAGTTCTCGCCGGCCCTAGCGGTCGTGCGGATCCACTCGGGCTTCTTCTCGATCGGCGTTTGAGAGTTACGCACCTCGATGCGCAGGAGCTTGCGTCCTTCGGGATCGGGCAGGGTACTCATAGCGTTGACCTCGTCGTATAGGAAACAGAAGTGGGAGTGGTCGCCAGGCAGGGGGAGATGCGTTCCACCATGCGTGGGAGAAGTTCGGCGGCGGCGTGCGTCACCGTCGTGTGGATGCCCTCCCACGACAGGGAGGTCACGTCAGCGTCGGTGAGGCCACAGGGGATGATGCCTTCGAAAGCATGTGCAGGGTCGATGTCGACGTTGAGGGCGATGCCGTGCAGGGTCGCTCCGCGCGCGACCTTCAGACCAATCGCGCAGATCTTGCGGTCGCGGCGTCCCTCTTCGGTGAGCCACACGCCCGCGCGTCCCTCGACGCGGTGCACCGGCAGGTCCCAGACCTCGCGCACGGTGTCGATCACCGAGGCCTCGACGGCGCGGATCCACTGGACGAGATCGACGGGCTCACGCAGCCGAACAACGGGGTAGACGACGACCTGTCCGGGACCGTGCCACGTGGCCGATCCCGCGCGGTCCGTGCGGATGATGGGGATCGTCGTCGAGGGAATATCCTGCGGCTTCGTGTGGCGGCCCGCCGTCCACGTGGGCGTAAATTGAGAAACGATGAGCGTGTCCTCGCCGCCGGCGAGGATTTCCTCGTGCAAGGAGCGCTGAAGCGCATCAACCTGCGTGTAATCGACCAGCCCCTGGTCGAGGAGACTCAAAATCTGCACGTTGTGATCATAGTCGGGGGTAGGGTCCCTTGCTAGATGGGGGTCCGGTATGCTTGACGCATGCAGTCTTCGTCTCACCCCAATGGTCGTTCTATCACGGCCGATACGTCCGCATCGAAGTGGACTGTCGGCGACGTCATGGCCCTCATGGAATCCTGGTATCCCGCGGCGACGGCGCAGTCCTGGGATCGTGTCGGGCTCATCCTCGGAGACCCGGACGCGCCCGTTCGGTCGATTCTCCTCGCGCTCGATCCCACCGCGGCCATTGCCGAGCAGGCCGTCGCAGGGCCCGACGGGGACGGTGTCTCCTACGACATGGTGATCACCCACCACCCGTTGCTCCTGCGTGGTGCTTCCTTCCTGCCCGTCACCGACCCGAAGGGGAGCGTCGTCACGACTCTCATCCGCTCCGGTATCGCCCTGTTCAACGCACACACTAACGCGGATGTGGCCTGCGACGGCGTCGCGACGGCGCTCGCCAACCTGATCGGGCTGCGCGATACCGCGCCGCTGGAGCCGTGTGGAACCGACGCCGAGGGACACGACATCGGCCTGGGACGTGTCGGCACCGTCGACGAGACCACGCTCGGGGCCTTCGCAGACCATGTGGCATCCGTGCTGCCTGCGGGCCCCTCCGGTCTCTTCGTCGGTGGAGACGAGAACGCGACGGTTCGCCGCGTAGCCGTTCTGGGCGGCGCAGGGGATAGCGCGCTCGAGGCGGCTCGAGATGCGGGAGTTGACGTGTACCTCACGGCGGACTTGCGCCACCACCCCGCCTCCGAGCACCTCGAGGGCGGTGCTCCCGCGTTGTTGTGCGGATCGCACTGGGCGACAGAGTCACCGTGGCTGCCCGTCCTCGCACGCAAGCTACGCGAGGCCGCCAGCGGCGCCGATGTGGAACTTCGCGTGGAAGTCTCTACGATTGTCACCGAGCCATGGACCAGTCACCGAGTCACCCAGGGAGAACTAGCGTGAAAGCATCGCACACCGACCAGCTCGAGCTCCTCGAGCTTCAGAAGCTCGACCAGAAGGAGTCGGCGCTGCGCCACAAGCGCGATTCTCACCCCGCGCACGCGACGGTTCGCGAGTTCGCCGGTCGCGTCGCCGACCTGCAGCGCGCAGCTATCAGCCAGAACGCGGTCATCGCGGACACCAGCCGCGAGGTGACGCGCATCGAAGAGGAGATCGCGAAGGTCTCCGAGCGCCGCAAGCGCCAGCAGGCACGTATCGACAACAACCAGGTGCCCCTGCGTGATATCTCGCTGATGGAGCATGAGATCGCTCAAATGGATCGTCGCCTCGCCAAACTTGAGGACGATCAGGTGGAGGCCGAGGAACGTGTCGAGGCCGCTCGGGCCACACAGGCCAAGATGAAGGCCGAGGCTTCGGCCATTGCCGCCGACATCGAGGCGCTGAAGGCTCAGTTCGAGGCTGATGTCGCCGATGCGGACGATGAACTGCGCCGCGTCATCGCCGCCCGACGCGAGCTTGCCGGTCGCCTGCCCGCGGACCTCGTCGAGGAATACGAGGACGCGCGCCGACGCAACGGTGCTCTCGCGGTTATTGAGGTGCGAGACGGCTACGGCATTGGTGTCGCCGCTGACCTGAGCCCGATGGAACTCGAGCGCATCCGTCTGACGCCCGCTGACGAGCTCTACCTGACCGAAGACACTTCACAGATCGTCGTACGGACCGCTGCGAACACGCCGCGCTGAGCCTAGGTGCGAACCGCGTAGACGTCCGCCAGATAAAAGCCCTGCCTGCTCTTCGTGACCGTCACCCGGACCTGGGTGGCGGTCACGGGCGTCTCCAGGGTGATGATGCGTCGGTAGCCCACGCAGTGCACGTGAGCGATCTCTCGGTCTGTCTCGCCGTTCATTGACGAGGTCACGACGGCTTCGTCGATGCGCTGCCCCTGCGCGATGTCCTCCTCAAGGACGATGGCGCCAACGCTACGCGGTGCGTCGAAACACAGCGTGACGTCGTTGTTGTCGTCCTCGCGGGAGGCGTCGATGCGGCGCGAGCGGAAGTCGGCGATCTTGTCACCGAGGCGCGCGAGAACCTCGATGTCGGCATCGGCGAGAAGGCCGTCGCGGTTCGGGGGAACGTTCAATAAGAATGTTGCGTTGCCGCCGACCGAGCCCTTCCAGATCGAGAACAGTTCGTCGACGCTGCGCACCTGGGAGTCTTCGGCGTCGTGGTGGAACCAGCCCTTACGCGTCGAGGTGTTGACCTCGGCGGGGTACCAGGCGAGGGGACCAGAGTAGTGGGCCAAGGCCGCGCGCGAGCCGAGGTCCTCGTCGCCGGAAGCCACCTGACGGGAGAAGTCGCCGTCGTCGGCCTTCTGTGACTTCTCTGCGGTGTGCTCGGCCTCACGCAGAGAGGCGGGAACGACCGACCATTCGTTGGCTCGAACGGACCCAGCCTCGTTGCCGCACCAGCGCACGTCCGGGCCGCACACGGAGATCACGGCCTCGGGGGCCAGAGCACGGACCGTATCGTAGGTGCGTTGCCAGTCGTAAACCTGGACCTTGCCGTTGGGGCCTTCACCGCACGCGCCGTCGAGCCAGACGGAAAACACTGGGCCGTAGTGGGTGAGCAGCTCGATGAGCTGGTTGATGTAAAAGTCGTTGTACGCCTCGCCCTGGCCGTAAGTCGGCTCGGTCATGTCCCAGGGGGAGAGGTAGATGCCGAACTTGAGGCCGTGGCGCGCAGCCGCGTCCGACACCTCGTGCACGAGGTCGCCGCGCCCGCCCTTCCATGGCGAGGATGCCACTGAGTACTTCGTATACGCGGAGGGCCACAGGCAGAAGCCGTCATGGTGTTTGCACGTCAGAATCACGCCGGTCATCCCGGCGCTCACGAGGGTGCGCATCCACTGATCGACATCGACGCTGCTCGGATTGAAGAGCGCGGGATCCTCGTGGCCCTCACCCCACTCGCGGTCCGTCATCGTGTTCATTCCGAAGTGTATGAACGCGTACATCTCCATTTTTTGCCACTGGAGCTGACGGTGGGTGGGCCGAATATTGGCCAGGTAGTCCTCGTTGATCATGCCTATGGTTTCCACTTGATGGCCGACTTATCGACCGGGCCTGCACCCTGCACGTTCCGGGAAAAGGATAGCCTACCGGTCAGTGCGTGACCAATGTAACTGTACGTGTCGATCCGCCCTTCTTGGTCAACTTTTCGGGGCCGTACTCAACGTCCGTCACGCCGTGTTCGCTCCCTTTCGCATCAGTCAGTGACAGTGAGTATGCGGCATCTTTAAGGGCTTTCTCGACCTCGTTCGTTTCCTCGGCGCCGTAGCCACCCATCCCAAGGAGGAGGCCTGTGACCGCGCCGCGCCACCGCTTCGCGTCGTGCGAGATCACCGAGCGCTTGCCGTTTGCTTCGCGCTCGACGCGTAGTTCCCAGACACGTGCCCACGGGGCCTTGCATGCTGCGCGATAGGGGCCGCTTCGTGCGTCGATAATGATGCGCTGGGCGGCCTCGGGGGTCAGAGCCTCGTCAAGACGCGGTGCCCACCAGGTTGAGAGAACTCCCAGCTCGGGCAGCGACACGCCCATCGCGAGGCGGTGGTCGGGAATGAAGTCAGTGGGGGAGAGGACCCCGAAGAGACCCGAGAAAATCGCGATGTGGGACGCGCCGTCGCTTGCCCATGCTCCGGGTGCACACTGCTCGATCGCCTCGTAGAGCACGCCGGTAAAGAGTGACGAGGCTGGGGCACAAGGAGCGGATGTGAGCGTGGTGTTGACGGACAGATCGATTCGCGCGCCAACTTTCAGCACGGCCGCAGCGTTGGGACCGTCCCCGAGCGAGGTGAGCGTATCGCACACGGTGCGTCGGCTTGTTGCGAGGACAGCGTGCGACAGTGCGTTGATGGTGAGAGGCGGGCCTTGCGTGGGCGCGTTCTTCCCCTCCGACGGGGGCAACCAGATCAGCATGATGACCACCCTATCGCGGGGCTGGGACCATGCGCGCTATGATCTATGCGGATCTGTCGGTTGGGCGGCCGCGCGCGGGAACGCTCGAGGAACGTCCGGGCTCCACAGGGCAGGGTGATGGCTAACAGCCACCCGGGGTAACCCGCGGGACAGTGCCACAGAAAACAAACCACCGGCGCACACGCGTCGGTAAGGGTGAAAAGGTGAGGTAAGAGCTCACCAGCGGCGCGGGCGACCGCGTCGGCTAGGTAAACCCCACCCGGAGCAAGACCGAGCAGCAGGC
>CALHZX010000109.1 GCA_938040725.1 uncultured Actinomyces sp.
CCGTCCTCATGGCCACCTACAACGGGATGGCCGAGGGCGGGGCGTGGCTCGACGAACAGGTGGACTCCGTGCTCGCTCAGGCGGGCGTGGAGGTCTGCCTCGTCGTGTCCGACGACGCGTCGAGTGATGGCACGCGTGCGCACCTTCAGGAGCGTGCGGACGCCGACCCTCGGATCACGGTCCTGCCCCAGCGTGACGGTACTCCTGGCGTGACGGGCAATTTCCTGCATCTTTTCACAACGCACACCCCTGACGGCTCCTACGTGGCCTTCACCGACCAGGACGATGTGTGGCACGAGGACAAGCTGAGTTCTCAGCTAGCCCTCATGGCTGATCGCGGGGCCGACGTCGTGTCGTCGAACGTCACCTCATTCCAATCGCTGCCCGGCGGGGTGGTGGGGGAGCGTCGCCTCATCCGTAAATCGCAGCCCCAGCGCGCCTGGGACTTCCTCTTCGAGGCCGCGGGGCCCGGCTCGACCTACGTCTTCAGTCCGAAGGCACACGAGACCCTCGTGCGAGTGCTGAGCGGCCTCGATTACAGCGAGATCGGCGTGCATGACTGGTACGTCTATGCGCTGGCGCGGTCGATCGGCCTGACGTGGGTGATTGGCGAGGAGCCGACCCTGGAGTATCGCCAGCACGGCGGAAACGTGCAGGGCGCGAACTCCGGTTCCGGCGCACGCGATGCCCGCATGGCCAAGCTGCGCAATGGCTTCTACCGCAAACAGTTCATCCTGACGGCCCGCGCCGCCCAGAAGATAGGCAGTTTCGATGAGCGCCGCGCGCGACAGCTGCGCGCCATCCTGGGTGAGCTCGAGGGGCAGGGCGCGGCGTCAAGGCTGCGATTCGCCCTGCGCTGGCGGCAGATCCGCCGCGACCCCGTGGAGGGTCTCAAGCTCGCCGCTGCCCGCGTTCTTGGTGTGTGGTGATGACTACCTCTGGTAGGTGACGAGCCCGCCGTCCGCGTCCTCCGTCGCGAGGATCTGCGCCAACTTGTCAGGGGACACCGCCCGCGGATCAATGATGACGACCGACCGTCCCTGCATCCACTGATCCAGCACCTGTCCTGCACCCGTTCGGGCGTCCCACAGCAGCGCGACGCGGCGACCGCGCACCGGGGCCGACGGGTGAGAGCCCGCCAATGCCTCGTCCCGGGCCTGCATGAGCAGCGGGGGAGTGTCGACGATGAGGCCGTCCGGCTGCGTGGCGATTTCCGCGAGGCCGTCGAGCGCCCCGCCTAAGGGGCCGTCCCACGCGAAGGACAGGTACCGTGCGGGCTGGGCGAGTACGTGCGCCCCAGCCTCGATTGCGTCGGAGGCTTCGGAGCCGAGAATATTCGTGACGAAAAGGTCGCGGGGCAGTGGGCGTCGTGTATCGAGGAGCTCCCATCCCATCGCTCGTGCGGCGATCTGCCAGAGGGTGTCCTGCCAGGGTTGAAGAGTCGTGTAGATGCGAGTCGGTGTCGGTTCACCCGTACCGAACAGATCGGCGGCGAGTTCGTTTGTCAGGTAGTTCGCGATTTTCGATAGCCACCTGCTGACCACGGGTCCTCCCAGTTCGACCCGCTCCTGGCCGTATTGGGTGAGCGCTGGCCCTGACCATTCGTTAATCGCTGTGATACAGTGAGTGAGCCTGATCATAGTTTCTGAGGACGTATTGTGCATGGTTTCAAGTATATCGAAGGTCTTATGTGTTCCAAGTACTTAGTAACTGTGAAGTCCTTGAAAACAGGCACCGTTTTTCCGTTGGGTCAAGCGCTACGGAAAAGGTCTCAATATCGCGAAACCGCTTGACTTCCTGCAATGACACGCGTGTAATTCTCGTATTGATCGATTCGTCATAAGGAGCTCCCGCAATGTGGAACATCTTCGGTGACGGACCCCTGGAGTGGTCCGAGGACGCCGACGCGGCGCTGTACGCCCGCATTGACGGTCCTCTTGCGTGGCAGCAGCACGCGCTGTGTGCACAGACGGATCCGGAAGCTTTCTTCCCCGAGAAGGGTGGCTCCACCCGCGAGGCCAAGGCCGTTTGTCAGGCCTGCCAGGTGCGTGAGGACTGCCTGGAATACGCGCTGGCAAACGATGAGCGCTTTGGCATCTGGGGTGGCATGTCCGAGCGCGAGAGGCGGCGCCTGCGCCGTATGGCCGGTTGAGCCCGACACAGCGCTCCGTCGGCGCGATCCTCGTCACGAGGGGAGAGGCGCCGCTCACTCAGTCCGTCCTGCGGGCCATCGAGAATCAATCGATGGCCCCGCACTCGTTGACCATCATTGACGTCGCAGGTCGCCACGTCACCCCCTTCCCGTCCGAACGCGTTCCCGAGGGAGCGCAGCTTGTTCGCGTTGGCCGCGCCCGCAACCTGGGCGATGCAATCAAGCGTGCACGCGCACAGGGAGCCGCTTTCACCTCGGAACACTGGTGGTGGATCCTGCACGAGGACTCAGCCCCCGAACCCGAGTGTCTCGATGAGCTCGTTCAGGCGGCCACAGTCGGCAAGACCGTTGGCGCCGTCGGCGTCAAGCAGATGAGCTGGGACGGGAGCCGACTCCTCGAACTGGGTATTTTCGCCACGGCGAGCGCCCGACGACTCGAACGCGTCGGCGACGACGACATCGATCAGGGGCAGTACGACGGGACGAGCGACGTCCTCGGCGTCGGCACCGCCGGGCTCTTCATCAGCGCTGAAGCCTACGAGGCCGTCGGCGGATTCGACACCGCGCTCGGCCCCTTTGGCGACGGGCTGGACCTGGGGCGCAGGCTCCACCTCGCGGGGTACCGCGTCATCGTCGCGCCCAAGGCGCGTGTGCGCCACGCCCGCGTCTCCTTGTACTCGGGCCTCGACTCTGGGCCAGAGTCGGATCGCAGCGAACCGACGGGCGACGTGTCCGACGCGATTGTCGACGGGAACGCCGCGACCGACGGATCCTTCCGCAAGCGCCGCTACGCCCAGATGTACAACTGGTGCAAGGCCGTGCCGACCCTCATCCTGCCTTTCCTGGCCCTGTGGCTCCTCGTGTGGGCTCCGGCGCGCGCGCTGGGACGTATCCTCACGGGACGGGCGTCCCTCGCTCTGCTCGAAATCGGTGCCCTCGTCTCATTGATCGCAGCGACGCCGCGCCTGCTCGCCGGTCGCGTCCGCGCCGCTCAGTCCCGTTCCGTTCCCCGATCCGCCCTGCGTGGCCTCGAGACAGCACCCGCCTCGCTGCGCAAGGAACCGGCCGGCGTGGATGAGGACGAGAACGGCGAGCGCATCGATCCGCTTATCGTCGCTTCGATGCGGCGCTACCGACTCCGTTCTGCCTTTGTCGGCCTCGGCCTCGCGATGGTGACGTCTCTGATTGCTGGCGCGCAGTGGTGGGGAACCTCTGCAGGCCTCGTCGGAGGAGCATGGGTGTCGCTGCCCGCGACCTGGACCGAGCTGTGGAACGCCGCGTGGGCCGCGTGGGTGCCCGGTGGAGATGGCTATGCCGGTGGCGCGGACCCCCTGACGATTCTGCTTGCCCTCCTGAGCGCCCCCGTCGCGCCGATCGGCGTCACCCCCGGGGCATTCGCGACGTTCCTGCTCGTGGCGTCGAGCCCGATCGCGGCAGTCATCGCATGGATTCCGAGCCGCGCACTCGCCACGTCGCTGCGCGTGCGCTTCCTGGCGTCGCTGGCGTGGGCATTCGCCCCCGCGCTCCTCCTGAGCGCGACCCACGGTGTCCTCGCGGGCATTCTCGCCCACATCGCCTTGCCCGTCTTCGCGGCGTTCTGCCTTGGGACGCCCCGGCCTCTCTACGTGGCCGGTGCATCCGGCGTTGACGCCGCACCCCTGCAGCCCCGCGGAGTGAACGCGGGATGCGCGGCGCTTGCGCTCGTTGTCCTGTCGTGCTGCGCCCCGTGGCTGCTGCCTGTGGGCGTGCTCGCGCTCGCGTGGCGGTCCCGGCGCCGCCTCCTCGTGGCGCTGCCCGCTCTGACGCTTCTCGTGCCCACCTACGTCTCCATCCTCGCGCGCCCCGCCGCGTGGCCTGCCCTTGCCTCGACGAGCGGGGGAGCGCACGCATACACCCGCGCGCCCTCGTGGATGGCGGCCCTCGGTATGCCCGCGGCCCCGTCGAGCATGTTCGAGGCCGTGGCGCTCGGAATCATCGGCGGCGGCGTCCTGCTCTTCGGGACAATTGCCCTCCTGCGCGCGCGTTCGCGCGCCGTCAGTATTGCATACGGGTGGGCTCTCATCGCCTCCGCTCTCGCGTGGGGAGCCTCGCACGTCGGCGTTGCTATGTCCGGTGCGTCCGTGGCCGCTGCGTGGGCCTCGCCCGCCCTGTCCCTCGCCTTCATGATCCTGGTCGTACTGTCCTGCTCGGGTCACGTCGGTCTTGCCGATACCGCCGCTGACGCCACCGCATGGGACGCATCCCGGCCCTTCGCGCTGCGAGCCCTGGGCGGCCTCATTGCCGTCGCGCTTGTCGGATGCGCGTCCGCCGCGAGCGTGTCCGCCGTCGCTGGTCGATCCAACCCTGACGACATTCCGACCTTCACGATGTCCCAGCGTGAAACTGTCTCGGCGCTCTCCTCGCCCATCGTCTCCGCCGTCGCCTCGCAGGCTCAGCGTTCGCCGCGCGCCGGACGCATTCTCGTCCTTGATGGCGACCCGACGAACGACACAGTCAACGCCACGCTCTGGCGAGGAAACGGAGCGTCACTCACGGCCTCGAACCCCGCCGTTCGCGCGCTCGTACTCGCCGAGGCGCGCTCCGGTGCCGCCACCGGTAGCGTGAGCGACCCGGCCACTGCCTCACTCGCACAGGCGGCCTATACCCTGGTCGTTTATCCGGACGACGCGACCGTGCAGACGCTGGCCGCGCACGACATCGACACAATCCTCGTTCCCCTCGGCGCGAGCGGCTCCGCCGCCCTGACCTCCGGCCTCGACCGCGCCGAAGGACTCGAGAAGGTCGGCGACACGACGTCCGGCACCGTCTGGCGCGTGCGTCCAGGCGGGCTGACACCGGCACGCGTTCGCGTCGATTCTGCTAGCGGGGTGACGACTCCGGTTGGCTCCTCGCAGCTGCGTGTCGACGGCGACGTGGACGCCGCAGGCACCCTCGTCCTAGCCGAGCGCGCCGACTCCGGATGGCATGCGTGGGTTGATGGGGTGGCGCTGACCCCCGTTGCTGCCTCCGACGGATGGTCGCAGGCATTCGACATGCCCACCGCTGGGCACCTGACGCTCACGTACAGCGCGTGGTGGATCATTCCGTGGCGCATCGCTGCGGGCGCGTGCTTGGTCGTTGCCCTCGCCAGCGCCCTATCCGCGTGGAGGAAGAGATGACAAAGCCCCGCATCAGTTCCCTGACGACCCTCGTGGGCGCGGGGATCGCCGTGGCGGCCATGGCCTCTGCTTCCGTGTGGGTCGGTGCCTCCCCGAGCAGAGTCGACGGGACGGCGCAGAGCGCCCACCCGTCACAGGTACGCCTCGCGTGTCCCTCGGGCATCGTCGATCCTTTCGAAACCACCAGCGTTGCGGCCGGTTCCACCTGGTCCTCGCTCGCATCGGCCCCCACGAGCCCGGCGCCCGCATCCATCACGGGCAACGGGGGAGTCATCCCCACGGCCCTCACTCTTGTCGGCCAGGGGGGAGGCGAACTCGCGGGCCTGAGCGCCGTCGGATGCGCGGCGCCACGCACCTCGCAGTGGATCGCGACCGGTGCCACCACCTCCGGCGCCGACATGGTTCTCATCCTCTCCAACCCCGGTCCCACGGCCTCGGTCGTCAGTATTGACGGATACGGGGCTTCCGGCCCCCTCAATGCCGCACCGCGCCAGGTCACCGTTCCTGCGTCCTCCTCGGTGTCGGTGCTCCTCGCGGGATGGTTCCCGGATGAGAACTCTCTCGCTGTCCGCATCCGTGCAGACGGGGGCGGCGTCGCCGCCTGGGTGCAGGCCTCCCTGATGAACGGTGAGATTCCACAGGGGACCACGCTCGCCTCCGCAGTCGTGCCCGCGACCTCGCAGACGATCCTGGGAGTGGATCCCAAGGGCACGTCGCTGCTGCGCCTCGTGTCACCCTCGGGTGATGCCCGCGTGAGCGTCTCCGTCGCCGATTCGACGGGCGTACACCCCCTCTCCGGCGGTCAAGCGACCGTCGCCGAGGGGACCACCCTTGAGATGCCTCTCGATGGCGCGTCCAGCGATGCTACTCCGATCGCGCTCGTCGTCACCTCGGATCGCGAGGTCGTGGCACAGACGACGACGATCACCGTTGGCGCCCCCTGGGCTGAGCGTCTCAGCGCCTGGATCATGCGTTCCAACGCGAGCCCCGCGACGACGTTCACCGAGGCCTCGGTTCCCGGTGCCAGCCAGGTGACGACGATGACCACCTCCGTGCTCTCGTCGACTCCCATTCGCGCCACATCGATTGCCACCGACTCCGGCGTGAACGCCTCGTTGGCGAGCCTCCTCCTGTACGCGCCCGCCGATGCTGCTGGCGCTGCAACCGCGACCCAGGGGGATACCGCGCAGTCTGCTCAGCCCGGTCCGAGCGCCACCCCTGACATCTGGGCATCGCCCTCTCCCGTCACGTCGCAGTCCGGAGCCTCCCAATCGGGTGAATCACGAGATGCACAGTCGAGCGGTACCTCCGCCTCGACCCCGGGAGCTGTCCCGGTGCGCGTGGGAAACCGAACGATCTACGTCGCTCCGGGAGTCCCCACCCTCGTCAGTCTTCCGGACAGTGCGAGCACCATCAGCGCGGATACCCCGATCCAGGCAGCCCTGGTCATCACCGCCGACACCGCAGTGGGGCGCATGAGCACCACGTGGAACGTGGGTACGGAGGGCATTAGCGCTGTCACCGGCGCCATCCGCACCGCCAACTAATCAGCGCATCGCGTCGTCGATCTCGTCCGGCGGCAGCGCCAGAATGTGACTGATCCTCTCGATGAGGACCCTGCGCGTCATGACGGCAACCTCCTCGGGCGGGCAGCGCAGCGTGATCGGCAGGCGGTAGACCACGATCCGGTCGCGCAGACCGCGACGACGATCGGCCGGGAAAATGCGCGCGACAACGACGCTGTGAGACTCCCAGGGGGCCGGATCTGACGGCGGAACATCCTCCACGGCGAATTCGATCGTGGACACCTGAGGCCAGCGACGAATGAGCTCAGTGACGAGTTCGCTGACCATCAGATCGAAGTCCTCGCGCCGCGTCCTCCACGCCGGTGTTCCCGGGAAAAAGAGGGGACCGCGAGGACCGCGACCGTGGCGGTTGCGGCTCGAGATGTGGCGGCGCGTGGAAAACACCCCCTCAGGGTAGGCGCATGGCGCGCGGGAGTGGGCCATCGGCGCGCAGAGTGTCGTACTCTTAGGGACGTGATTGCCCAACGCCACTGCTCGAAACCCGGCTGCTCGACCGCCGCCGTCGCCACCCTCACCTACGATTACCGAGATTCGACCGTCGTCGTCGGCCCCCTTGCCACCGTCGCGGATCCCAACTCGTATGACCTGTGCGAGGAACACGCGCAGAATCTCACCGCGCCGTTGGGTTGGCAGGTTGTGCGTCTGGCGACCAATTTCGAACCGGCTCCGCCTTCCGGAGATGACCTCGCCGCGCTCGTTGACGCTGTGCGTCGCGTCGCTCAGGAGGCGCAGGCTGAGCCGACTCCCGCTCCCGGCGCTCGCAGGCCTCAAACCGGTCCGTTTGGCCCCGCGCGCTCCGTGGGTAGCCCCGACACGTCGAGCCCGCTTGACCCCTCGAGCCCGTACGCGCGCAGGCGCGCACAGTTCACGGTGGTTGACGGCTCTGAGGCGGATCCCGAGGACTAACCCCTACAGGCCGAAGCGAGGCTGCGTCGCCTCGTGGAATCGTGCCTTGCCGCGCGCACGACGCTCACACTCGCGCTCCCACTCGCGATCACGGCGGGCCACGAGAATGGCCGCAATCACGATCTCCGGGTGCAGTCCCGGCGGCAGAGGCGTCTGAACACGCTTCACGAGACGCTCAGCGAGGGAAGACGCGACCTGCGCGCGCAGCTTCGTATCGATGGAGCGGTTTGCTCCCAGGAACGCGCGAGCCTCGGCCGCGAGAGCATCGTCGAGAGGCAGGATCGTCGCCGAGGCCGCCCACTCCTCGAGCCCGGGAGGCATCACCAGGGGAGGGTAGAAGACCGATTCTCCTTGGGAGCACACCATCGTCCCCGCCGCGATATCCCCCAGACGCTTGCCCTTCTTGTTGACGAGTTCGGTGAAAAACGCCAGGCCGCCCAACGTCAGCCAGTTTTCCAGGATTCCCACGCCGACGCGCACGGCGCTGTGGCGAGCGGTGATCGCGCCGCCGTCGTCGCGTACGACCCGCAGGTTGAGCGCCCACTTGCCGAGCGAACGGCCTTTCGTGGTCACTTCGACCACGAAGGGGATGAAATACATGACCGAGGCGATCAAGCCGATCATGAATACGCGCATGAGAGAGGCAGAGTCATTCGACCAGGTGCGCGCGGCGCTGATAGCAACGAGGAGCGCCACCCCCAGGTACGTCGTGCCGTCGATGACTGCTGAGGCGAAGCGTTCGGGGGGCGAGGCAGGAGTGACGTCGAGAGAGACGGCTTCACCCGTGCGGACATAGTCGTCTTGAATGACGCGTGATTGACTGCGTTGCGCGCTCATGTATGACACGCTAGTCCAATGGACATCGATGTGCTGCGGGTGAGCGGAAAAACGGAGTGGAAACGCCTCGAGGAACTGACGCGTACCCGCTTTCTGACGGGTGAACAGATCGACGAGCTCGACCGGCTCTACCGATCCGCCACCACCGACCTGGCGCGCGTGCGCACGACCAGTCCCGATCCCGACGTCATCGCGGAACTTTCACGCGTCCTGTCGGCAGCTCGTGGGCGCTTAGCGGGAACGGCGGGCATCAACGGAACCGTGATTGCACGCTTTTTCAAGGTGTCGTTGCCCTACGCCCTCTATCAGATTCGATGGGTGACGGTGGGCGTCATGCTCGTCTCCATCGTGCTCGCTCTCATTGAGGGCCACTACCTGGTCACCCACCCGGAAGCGATGAACCAGCTGGGCACGCCCGAGCAGCTGCGCCAATACGCGAACAGCGACTTCGTTGAGTACTACCACCAGGACACGAATGCGCAGTTTGGACTATCCGTGTGGGTAAACAACGCGTGGATCGCCCTGCAGGGCGTGGTGACGGGCGTGACCGGCGTGTACCCGCTGAAGATCCTGTGGACCAACGCGACGAATGTCGGGGTGGCCGGAGCCGTTGTGACCGTCTACGCGGGGCCCTGGCACTTCTTCCGTTTCATCCTGCCGCACGGCCTGCCCGAACTGACCGCCGTCTTCATCTCGATCGCAGCGGGCCTGAGGGTCTTCTGGGCACTCCTCGTCCCCGGAGCCGCGACGCGCTACCAAGCGGTGGGCGTGGCCGCGCGCAGCTCCATGACGGTGGCGGCGGGCTGCGCCATCCTCCTCGCGGGCTCGGGTGTGCTCGAAGGATTTGTCACGCCCTCGCAGCTGCCCGACGCCGTCAAGATCACCCTGGGGGTACTGATGACAGCGGCCGTGTGGGCGTACACGCTGATCCTCGGCAGCAGGGCACACCAGGCGGGCCAGAACGCTGACGTCGGTATCGACGCCGGCTACTACCAGCCGGTCGCGGGCTGACACCGCGCTCGCGGGCTTACAGGCGTCCGCTCTTCTTCAACTCGATGTAGCGGTCGGCCGTGCGGGCGGGCAGCAGACCCGCCGAGGCCTGCAGCGTGAGGGCACCCGCGAGGCGCACGTCCGCCGCACCAGCGGCGTCGGAACGCTCGGCGAGTGCTGCCGATGCCGCTAGGAATACCGCGTCAGCGTCCTCGCGCCCGTTGCGGGCACGAATCTCGTCGGGGTCGGTCGCCGATGCGACGAGTACCGTATGACGCTTTGTCAGGCGTGCCAGGGCGTCGGTGAACTCGGTTTCCAGTCCGGCGGGCGGGATCTTCGTGGCGATGACAACGAATGCCGAGTGGCGCACAGTCTCTTCGACGGCGTCAGCTGCCCTCGACCAGTCGGTGACATCCAGGCGTGGGTTCAAGTCCGTGAACACGTGCGCGAGCGTCTCGATGATCTTGGCCCCGCGCACGCCGGAGACGCGGGCGCGTACGCGTGAATCGACGGCGATGACGTGGACCTTGTCGCCCGCACGATCGGCCAATGCTGCCAGGAGCAGGGTGGTTTCGATCGAGGAATCCAGGCGTGGCGCGCGGCCCAGCGTGATCGAGTCAACTTCCTCGTTCTCGGGGGCACCGAGCAGCGCCGAGGATGCACGACCGCAGTCCACGACGATGACGACGTGGCGGTCGCGTTCTGGACGCCACTGACGCACCATGAGCTCGGTCGAGCGGGCGGACGCACGCCAGTCGATGTCGCGGGGGTCATCTCCGACGACGTACGCGCGCAGCGAGTCGAACTCGGTGCCTGCTCCGCGCAGCGTCGTCGGCGTTGTGCCTTCGAGTTCGTGGAGGCGGGCCAATCGCGAGGGGAGGAGCACTCGCGCCTTAAACTCCGGCAGCACCGACAGGGTCAGGGGTGCGCTGATCGACACCTGGCGAGCGCCGAGGTGCAGGGGACCCCAGGAACGAATCGTGACGACGTCCGCGTGTCGTGTTCCTCGCCTCGTGGGGGACAGGAGCGTCGTGACCTTTTCCGCGGACTTTGGGAGCACGCGCACGCGGCGCAAGGGTGGCGACTGACGCAGGGAGGGAGGCCACGCGTCGCGCACGTCCAAGACCATCTGGCGCTTGGTTGTGTTCGTCAGGCGCAGCGAGGCCTCGGTGCTCTGGTCGGCGCGGATCGGGCCGGTGACCTCGCGGCTCATACGCAGAGTGCGCGGCGAGGGGGCGGCGAGGGTGTCCAGCAGACAGACGAGCACGACAATGCCGTACCACATCCACGCGAAGCCGCGGGATGGGGCGAAGGCGAGCGGGATCAGGCCCACCAGGACGAGGAGCGCGCTGCGCGCCGAAATCGCCACGGGAGCCTCAGCGAGGAACGGGGGTGGCCGCGAGGACGCCGGTGATGACGTCGATGGCGTCCACGCCTTCCAGGTTGGCCTCGGCGCGCAGACCCAGTCGGTGAGCGAGGGTCACGGGGGCCATCGTCTTGACGTCGTCGGGGGTGACGAAGCCTCGTCCTTGGAGGAACGCCCACACGCGAGAGGTGCGCAGCAGCGCGGTCGCGCCACGCGGAGATACACCCACACGCACGGCGGCGGACGTACGCGTCGCGCGGCACAGGTCCACGAGGTAGGCCATGACTGCGGGGGCGACCTCGATGCGTGAGGCAGCCTCGTGTGCTGCATGAATGTCGGCGGCACCCGCCACGGGCTGGATGCCGGCCTCGGCCAGAGACATTGGGTTGAAGCCGGCCTGGTGGCGGGCGATGATGTCGATCTCAGCCTCGCGCGAGGGCAGGGGGAGCTCAAGCTTGAGGAGGAAACGGTCCAGCTGGGCTTCCGGCAGAGGGTAGGTGCCTTCGTACTCGACCGGGTTCTGGGTGGCGATGACCATGAAAGGATCCGGAAGCGTGCGCGTGGCACCGTCGATCGAAACCGTGTGCTCCTCCATCGATTCCAGCAACGCGGACTGGGTCTTGGGGGGAGTGCGGTTAATTTCGTCGGCGAGCAGCAGGTTCGTGAAAACCGGCCCCTCGCGGAACACGAACTCGGAATGGCCCGCATCCCACACCATGGAACCCGTAATGTCCGCGGGCATGAGGTCGGGGGTGAACTGGATACGCGCCATGTCGACGTCGAGGGCGCGGGCGAGGGTGCGCACGAGCAGCGTCTTCGCGACGCCGGGCACACCCTCCAGCAGGGCGTGACCGCCGGCAACAAGGGCAACGATCAGGCCGGTGATTGCGCCATCCTGGCCGACGACGGCTTTGCCGATCTCGGCCTTGAGAGCCAGGAGGGATTCCTGCGTGCGCCGCTCGCTCTCGCTGAGCGAACGCCCCGACCACCCTTCGCCGGTGGGTGCGGAGTAGGAGGTAGCCTGCTGCAAAGCGCCCTGAGGCGTGCCCTGAGGAGCGGGAGCATTCGGAACGTACGAGGCCGGGGCGCCCTGCGCAGGCACCTCACCCTGGGGCGCGTACAAGCCCGGAGCCGCCGAGGGCGCCGGAACCTGCTGGGGCGCGCCCTCGGGAGCGGGGCCGGGCCGGGGCACGCCGTTGGACGAGGGGCCGGGAATCGGGCTAGTCATGGCGGATCTCCTTTTCGAGAGCGTCGAGGTCGTGGGCGAGGCGAATCAGTTCCTTCTCCGATGCGGGGGCAGGACCCCACAAGAGGGCGGTCGAACGCGACGTGAGCAGGCCTCGTTGCTCAATCGCACGGGTCAGAGCCTCGCGGTCGCCAGTATGGGCGATGCCCAGTGCGGTCGCGATGCGTGTGGCGCTCGCGCTACGCAGCGCCGTGGCGGCGTGCTCGTACGCCCGCTGAGAGCGCATGAGACGGGCCTTACCGATGACGGTTTCAGAGGCGGGAACCTCAATGGGGATGTTCTCCGGCGTCAGGGGACCCAGGCGTCTGCCTCGGGCGATGGCGGCGATCAGGCACGCCCCGATCGTGAGCAGGAATGCGGGCGCGAGATAGGGGGCCTCGGAACTGGCGTCTTTCCCGTGGCCGAGGGTATCCGTCGCCTGTGGCGAATACCAGGCGACCTTGGAGGTGCGCCCGATCGCGTTGATCGCGAGGGCCGCGTTGCCCTCGTCGGTGATCGCGCGGTTTCGCAGGCGCAGTGAATCGGGAATGATCGCGCGGAAACGCCCTGATTCGGCCTTCTCGGCGTATGCGTAGGAGTCGTCATCCCCGGGGAAGCACAGTGCCCAGCCGTTCGCGCTGCTCGCGCTGCCAGAAACCGCGTAGGCGGAGGATGTCAGCGACTGCGCGCGCGTCGCCGTTTCGGAGTTACACCTGGCCGTCACGACACCTGGGCTGTGCCAGTCGCGCTTCGCGCGCAGGCCACCGAGGTAGGCAGCTGACGAATCGTACTCCTCCTCAAGCCCGACGTAGACGACGTTCGCCCGTGTCTCGACCGCCTGGGCGATAGAATCGCTCATCCGCGCGGGAAAAATGACGACGAGGGTTGTGTCATCGCCCACCTCGGATGCGCCCTTCGCTCCGACTTCGCGCACGGACACCCCGTGGTCGCCGAGCACCTGGGCCAGCGCGCGGGCGCCATCACCGTGCTTATTGCGAATGCCGACGGGCGCGTTGTTGTACCCCATCTGGCTGAGGAAAGCCGAACCGATCAGGGCAATCACCGTGACCGCAATGAGGAGGAGCATCGGACGCGCCGCCGAGAAACGCTCGCGCGCCGTGGGAGTGACGATTGCGACCTGCCGGGACTTCATGACTCGTCCGTCGCGTGGCTACACAGGTCGAGGAGGACCGGAGTGAAGGAGCGCAGCGCGTCCACCTCGTCGCGCGAGACCGCGGCGCGACCGTAGCGAACCGTGTCGAAAGACTCGGCGTATGCAGACAGCTGCGGGGCGAGGCCGGGGGCGACTCGGGTCGCCGCGTCGGCGGCCTCGCGGGCGGTCAGGCCCGGAGTCGAAGAGACGATGTCGTGGTCGTCAAGGCCCAGAACCATGAGACGGTAGGCCCACACGTACGCCATGTTCCAATCCTGAGCGGCCACGGCCTCATCGAAGGACGCCTGAACCTGCGGTGCACTGGTCTCATCCTCGAAGACGAGGCCCGACTTGCGCCGTCTCGCCAGACGAATCGGGTTGAGGATGAGCACAATGACCAGGGCTGCGATCACAATGATCGCCAGAATCGCCAGGATCAGCGAAATCGGTGGGGCGCCCTGTCCCTTCCACGACAGGAGCCGGAAGAAATCGTCGATCAAATTCTTGACGAAGCCGACGATCGGGCCGCGGATCTCGCCGTACTCGCCCTTGGCAAGCTCTTTGAGGAGCCAGTCACGAGCCTCGCCCTGGTCGGGCGTCAGCGGAACCTCACAGCTGAGCATGGGACTCACTGAGGCTGGGCGCTCGCCTGCATGAGGACCGCCGCGAAGTTCTCCTTACGGATACGCAGGTCCGCGTACATGAGCGTCTCATAGGTGGCGGTGAGCGGCGTGACGAGGCCGCTGGCGAGGGTGGTCAGACCCGTTGTGATCGCCAGAAAAATCATTGAACCGGTCCCGTTGTCCGCCATGGCGAACGCGGTGACTCCCGTGATGCCGCCGATGAAACCACCGATGAAACCGGCGATAAAACTGGCGACGAATGAAACGAGGAAGATTCGCCCAAGCGTCGGCCAGAAGTAGCCCTTGCTCAGGTTCCACGAACGCTTCAAGGACGCGATTGGTCCGATCTCCTCAAGCACCGTGATGACGGAAGTGAACGCGAACTTGATGGTCAGGAAATACACGGCGGCGACGACGGGGATGAAAAGGAAGAGACCGATGCCCAGGAGGACCCCACCGGTCGAGTCGTCGGCGGCGTAGACGAAGAAAAATGCGATCATGAGGAGGCCCCAGATAATCACCGGTAGCATCGTGACAATGCCGGTCATGATGAACGTG
Source organism: uncultured Actinomyces sp. (assembly GCA_938040725.1). Lineage (GTDB taxonomy): Bacteria > Actinomycetota > Actinomycetes > Actinomycetales > Actinomycetaceae > Pauljensenia. The sequence continues at coordinate 14,555 of CALHZX010000109.1, forward strand.
CCGAGCAAGGCGCCCAGACGAGGCTGCGTCATCGCCCAGGCCTGCGAGAGGGTCACCTTGTTGCCAATCATCATCTGCGACACCGTGGTCGCCAGCATGCCCATGATGATGGTGGTGCCCGCAACCATCGACAGTGTCTGCACACCCTGAGATGCCAGGCTGGTCAACAGCAGGACAGCCAAATCCTCTGTCCCCGCCAGCTGCGCCTGAGGATCGTTTGAAACGGCCACCGACCCGAGCGCGGTCGGGAGGAATGCAGTCACCATGGAGATGAGGGAGACGACCGCCATGACCGCCATCGTGAATCCGAAGAGGATCTTCGGATTCTGGCGGATCGCGGCAAAAGAACCGCTCATCAGGTCGCCGATCGTGAGCGGGCGTAGGGGGATGATGCCGGGCTTTGCTTCCCATCCCCACTGGTTGGTGTTCACGCTGTAGCCGGAGGCACCGGGCTGCGAGGCGTAACCCTGCTGGCTCCCGTATCCGGGCTGGCCGCCATAGCCGGGCTGGCCGCCGTAGCCGGGTTGTCCGCCGTAGGCCTGCTGGCCGCCGTAGCCGGGTTGTCCGCCGTAGCCGGGTTGTCCGCCGTAGGCCTGCTGGCCGCCGTAGCTGGGCTGGCCGCCGTAGGCCTGCTGGCCGCCGTAGCTGGGCTGGCCGCCGTAGCCGGGCTGGCCGCCGTAGCCGGGTTGTCCGCCGTAGTTGTTCTGAGCGCCGTAGGCCTGCTGCCCCCCGTATCCGGGCTGTCCGCCGTAGGGGGATTGAGAGCCATACGCCTGGCCGCCCGCCGCCCCTGGTTGTGCCCCGGTTGGCTGGTACGGGTTCGACGAATCGGGAGCGGTCCACGGGGTGCTCATTCGTGCCTCCATGTTGATGGTGTTGGTCTGTCACCAATCCTGCCATACGTGGCCGTCGCGTGAAACCTTGTCCAGGGCAGAAATTGGGGCGTTGATGCGCGAGTCTTCTGCGTTCGTTGCGATTTCGTGACACTATCGTGACATGAGTTCGCGCATCCTCGTCGTCGACGACGACGTCGCCCTGGCCGAGATGATCGGGATTGTCCTGCAGAATGAGGGCTTCGACGTCGTTTTTTGTGCCGATGGATCCCAGGCGCTGGCTCAATTCCAAGAGAGCCACCCCGACCTCGTCCTGCTGGACGTGATGCTGCCGGGCATGGATGGCTTTGACGTGTGCCGTGCGATTCGACGTATCTCGGATGCGCCGATCGTTATGTTGACCGCTCGTTCCGACACGTCTGACGTCGTCACGGGCCTGGAGGCCGGAGCTGACGACTACGTGCCCAAGCCTTTCAAACCCAAGGAGCTCGTGGCCCGCGTGCGTGCCCGTTTGCGCGGACGCGAAGAAGCCCAAGTGGACGAGGGGCTCACGTTGCAGGACCTGTCCATCGACGTGGCCGGTCACGTCGTGAAGCGAGACGGGCATGTCATCGCTCTGACGCCCCTCGAATTCGACCTCTTGGTGACACTGGCTCGCACGCCCTGGAAGGTTTTCTCGCGTGAGGAGCTCCTCGAACAGGTGTGGGGCTACCGTCACGCGGCGGACACCCGGTTGGTGAATGTTCACGTGCAGCGTCTGCGCTCGAAGATCGAGCGTGACCCGGAGCGCCCCGAGCTCGTTGTGACCGTCCGCGGGGTGGGATACCGTGCAGGCGCGGGAGCGTAGGGACGCGCTCAAGCGCCTCGTGGGCGTCATTACGTCGTCGAGGCCGTGGGTCTTCCTTGCGTCCTCGCACCTCGCCCGCCGCATCCGTCACTCCCTGTCGGCTCGGCTCGCGGTCGCGATTACGCTCGCGGTCCTCGTGATTGTTCTCGTCTCGGGCGTCATCATCGCCTCTCAGCTGCGCACGTCCATGTTCGAGACACGCAGGGATGCGATCTTGGCCGACGCGTCCCTGCGGTTCTCCTCCGCTCAGTCTGTCTTTTCGTCGTCGACGGCCTCGTCTCCCGCGCAGGTGCAGGAGTCCGCGCGCGGGGCGCTGGCCTCGCTCAAGGCCTCGGCGGCAGGCGCGGGCGCGACCAATGTGGCGCTGCTGCGCTCCGAAGGCACCACGGCCTCGCTGCGCATCAACCAGATTGAGGATGAGCAGATGCGTGGCCTCGTGACGGGGCAGATGCGCGCGGCGGTTGCTGGGGGAGGGGCGCAGTGGCAGTCGGTGGCCATCCGGTCGAGCGACGGCAAGAAGGAAGAACCGGGAATCCTCGTCGGCACCCAGGTTCAGCTGCCCCGAGCGGGCACGCACGAGCTCTACATCCTGTATTCGCTGTCCGCCGACCAAGCCCAGGTCGATGTCGTTCTGCGGGTCCTGCTCCTGTCATCCCTACCCGTCATCGTCGCCCTGCCGATCGGCGTATTCGCGCTCCTCCATCGCCTGCTCCTACCCGTGCGCGTGACGGCCCAGGCGGCGACGAAGGCCTCCGAGGGTGACCTGGATGTGCGCGTTGATGTGCGTGGCGATGATGAGATGGCGGACTTGGGGCGAGCATTCAACGCTATGACGTCCTCGCTGCAGGACACCATCTCGCGCTACGACGAGCTCGCCAAGCTACAGCAGCGCTTCGTCTCCGACGTGTCCCACGAGCTGCGCACGCCGTTGACGACAATCCGCATGGCCGAGGACGTTGTGTGGGATAACCGCGACGAGCTGCCCACGCACGCACGCCGCTCCGCGGAGCTCCTGCACGACCAGACCGAACGCATGGAGCAGATGCTCGCCGACCTGCTGGAAATCTCGCGATACGACGCCGCGAGCGCGCTGCTGGATGCAGAGGAACGAGACCTGCGCCCCATCGTGACCCGCGTTGTCGAGGCGTGCGCCGATCTCGCGCAGCGCCAGGGTGTCACGGTTGAGATCGTGGCTCCGGTGCGAGCTGGCGCAGAGATTGATGAGCGCCGCATTGAACGTGTTATCCGCAACCTCGTTGTCAACGCGATCGAGCATGCGGACGGCACGACCGTGACGATCACCGTGGCCGCCACCGAGACGGACGTGGCCTGCCGCGTGCGCGATCGCGGTGTGGGAATGACCCAGGAGGTCGCCGACCACGTTTTTGATCGTTTCTACCGTGCGGACACCGCTCGAGCGCGCACGACCGGAGGCACCGGCCTCGGCCTCGCGATCGCGACGGAAGACGTCGCCATCCACGGCGGGCGCCTGCAGGCATACGGCGAGCCCGGAAAGGGAGCTTCCTTCCTCATGACACTGCCCAAGCGAGCCGGCGAGGAGATCGCCAGCCGTCCCCTCGTCCTGTGGGAGGCCGAATGAAACGCCCCCTCGTTCTCGCCGCGCTCGCATGCGTGATTCTCGCCGGTTGTACGTCCCTGCCCCGGTCGTCGGCTCCGGCTCCCTTCGACGTGTCCTCCCGTGACGGCAGCGGCGTCCAGTTCTCGGCGGAGGGACCCTCTGACGGGTCCGATGCCGCGACCCTGGTCAATGATTTTCTCCTGGCGTGTGCGGCCGGGCCGCAGGACGACTTTGCGACCGCCCGCCTCTTCCTGAGTGCTTCCTCCGCTCGCACGTGGCAGCCGGACACGGAGATTCTTCTCTACGACACCGACACGACGCCCGCGATCACCGCCGGCTCCGAGACGGCCTCGCAGGTCGACGTGACGGTCTCGGTGCTCGGTGTGGCCAGCGTTGACTCGTCCGGTGTGCTCACGCGCGTCGATGCGTCGACGGCCTCGCACACGTTCACGCTCGTGCGTGAAGACGGACAGTGGCGCATCAACGCGCCGGACAACATGGTCCTCATGAGTCGCGCGGCGTTCACAGCCTCGTACTCGCTCGTCAACCTCTACTTCCCGACCCAGGAAGGCTCCGACCTGGTTGCGGATCCTCGGTGGTATCCCTCGCGTCGCCTCGCCTCGTACCTGCTGGCCGGCCTCGTCGCCGGGCCCAGCCAGGCCCTCGCTCCCGTCACTGCAAACGCTATTCCCGCAGGCACGACGATCCCCTCCCACGGCGTCGATGTCAGTGATGGAGTCGCGCATGTCGAACTCAATGCCGTCATGCCCGCGAGCGAGGGCGGCCGCGAGAGCCTCGCATGGGAGCTGACGCGTACGCTCACGCAGGCGGCAGATGTGTCCCAGGTGAGCGTGTCGCTTTCTGGCGAGACCCTGGAAGCGTCCGACCCTCCTGCTGGGCCCACCTATTCCCTCGACACGCTTGTCGGCGCCGGGCCGGACGGGGTGGGGATCGTCTCGGGTACGACGGTGACGATGCTTGCCTCGGTGTCGGGGGCTTCCTCTCCGACGGCGTCCCCGGTGGATCCATCGCTCATCGCCTGGAGTTCTGCTGACGGCGTGTATGCGCAGCGAGCGGGCACATCGGTTGCTTATATTCCCGGCGCTGCGCCTGCGGGCCCCTCCATTGATCGTTTCGGGTGGGTGTGGGGTGCCTCGACGTCGGCGGCCTCTGTCTCGGTCGCGGGTGGGGCGGACGGTGTCTTCCCCGTGGGTGTCGAGTCAGAGAGTGCGGGCGATATCCGCGCCGTGCGCATCTCGCCGGACGGGACGCGCGCACTCGTTATTCGCGGAAACGATTCCAGCGCGTGGGTGGGTGTCGTCGAACGTGGCCCCGCGGGACGCCCGCAGGCGGTGCGATCCCTGACCCAGGTGAGTCTCGAACGCGGCACCGTCATCGATGCCTCGTGGACGACGTCGACGGGTCTGGCCCTCGTCGTGCGCGAGGCAGGAAGCACCGACGATCAGCTCATCACCCTTCCCCTCGGTGGCTTGCCCTCGAGCATGTCGCTGCCCATCCGCGTGAGAACGATGAGCGCCGGCGCGTCCTCCTCCTCGATCGTCATAACGGGCACCGACGACGCGGGCAAGACACAGGTCCTGAGCCGCTCGGGCGCACTGTGGCAAAACGTCCCCGAGCCACTGACGTCCGCGCGCTACGCGGGTTAGGTGCTGTGGTGGGCGTGCGCGGTCATCGCATTCTCGCGCGGGGTTTGATCGGAGCGATCCTGCCCGTGCAATGCGCGGGGTGCCGTGCCTGGGACGAGGTCCTATGCCCCTCATGTCGGCGTCTGGCCCAGGTCGAGCCGATCCCGACGGTCATCGAGGGCACGCGCGGCGATCTGCCCGCGCTGGCTATGGGGGATTACGCGGGTCCCCTACGGCGCATCGTGTTGACCGCCAAACATTCCGCGCGCACGGACGTGACCGATTTCCTCGACGAGGCCGGCGCCCGCCTCGGCACCGCCTTGGTTCGGGTGCTGGGCGTGGCGGGGACGCCCGCTGCCGCTGGGGGTTCCCGTGAGGGGAGGGGGCCCGTGGGTGGGGGAGCGGTGGACGTGTGGGTGGTGCCCGCCCCCTCCTCGTGGAAGAGGCGCCTGCGGGGGCGTCAGGTGGCGATGCCGCTGGCACGCGCTGTTGCCCGCGCCCTGGCGGCAGGTGCGCGGGTGGGCGTGCGCGTGCGGGTGGTGGATGCGGTGCGCCTGCGCATCGGCGCGGCCTCCCAGTCGGGTAAGGCCGGGGCCCAGCGCACGGTGGGGCGTATGGGGGCGATGCGGGCGCTCGCGGTCCCTCCGCCTGGTGTTCTCGTGGTGGCGGTGGATGACGTGGTGACGACGGGGGCGACGGTTCGGGAAATGGAGCGTGTGCTGGGTGGGCTCGATGCGGTAGCGACTCTGTGCCGACCCGGACTTATCACATGACGCAGGTCACCGGCTGGGGTATGATGTGGCTACAGACTTTCGATAGCGTGAGCAGCAGGGACGCTCCTCACGTCAGTGCGGGAGGTGATAGCTCAGACCACGGTTCGGGCAGTGAGCACCGAACAATCCCCACCTGCGGGCAATGATGCCCGCCGCACACCATGGAGGAAACACATGGACATCACCGTCGTCGCACGTAATGCCGAGATTCACCCGAATTTCCGGGCTTACGTGGAGGAGAAGGTTTCGAAGATCACTCAGTTCTACCCCCGCGCTCAGCGCGTCGATGTGGAGCTGACTCACGAACGTAACCCCCGCCAGGCCGACACTGCCGAGCGCATCGAGCTGACCGTTTACGGAAAGGGCCCGATCATTCGCGCTGAGGCTCAGTCCGCCGATCGCTACGCGGCCGTCGACATCGCCGCCGGCAAGCTCTACGAGCGCCTGCGCCGCCTGCGTGATCGCGTGAAGAACCACCGCCGCCGGTACCCGCGCGACCTGGCCGAAGCCGAAATCCTCGAGGCTCCCGTCGTCGAAGAGGTGGCCGCAGCCGAACCCGAGGCCCCCAAGCCGCTGCGCAGCGCTGAGGACCTGAAGGTCGGCGAGGCCCGCGAGGAGCAGTGGGGTGATACCCCGATCATCGTCCGTCAGAAGGTGCACGAGGCCCCGCCGATGAGCGTGGATGAGGCCTTGGACCAGATGATGATGGTTGGCCACCCCTTCTTCCTCTTCGTCGATAAGGAGACGAACCAGCCGTGCGTCGTCTACCACCGTCACGGGTGGACGTACGGTGTGCTTCGCTTGAACACGACAATCTGACGGTTAAAGGACCGCGGCGCCCCGGGCACCATGCCCGGGGCGCTCCCGTGTGCGCTGTGAGCGTTAAATACGTCCATAGTTCGCGCGGGCGTTTCCACTTTGGGCGGTTAGTTCGTAAACTAATGGGTGGATTTGACTGTCCGCTCTACAAGGGGGCGGGCGAGGAACGTCAGGAGCTATTCGTGTCGATTATTGACAAGATCCTTCGCGCTGGCGAAGGGCGTATGCTGCGCAAGCTGGATCGGCTTGCGTCGCAGGTTGATGCCTTGCAGGAGGATTTTGAGGCTCTGACTGACGAGGAGCTGCAGGCCAAGACGCAGGAGTTCAAGGATCGCCTCGAAGAGGGCGAGACCCTGGATGACATCCTGGTTGAGGCTTTTGCGACGGTGCGTGAGGCCTCGTGGCGAATCCTGCGTATGCGTCCCTTCCACGTCCAGGTCATGGGTGGTATTGCCCTGCACCAGGGCAAGATCGCGGAAATGAAGACCGGTGAAGGTAAGACCCTGGTCGCCACGATGCCCTCGTACCTGCGTGCGCTGACCGGCAAGGGCGTGCACGTCGTGACGGTCAACGACTACCTGGCGAAGTACCAGTCGGACCTGATGAGCCGCGTGTACAACTTCCTGGGCATGACGTGCGGTTGTATCCTCGTGGGCCAGACGCCGGCGGAGCGCCGCGAGATGTACGCCTGCGACATTACCTACGGCACGAACAACGAGTTCGGCTTCGACTACCTGCGTGACAACATGGCGCAGGTGCCCGAGGACATGGTTCAGCGTGGTCACGCCTTCGTCATCGTCGACGAGGTTGACTCGATCCTTATTGACGAGGCTCGTACCCCCCTGATCATTTCGGGCCCCGCGGATGGCGATCTGAACCGCTGGTACGTGGAGTTTGCTCGCATCGCGCGCCTGCTCAAGCGCGACGAGGACTACGAGGTCGACGAGAAGAAGAAGACCGTCGGCATCCTGGAGCCGGGCATCGACAAGGTCGAGGATCAGCTGGGCGTGGAGAACCTCTACGAGGCCGCGAACACTCCGCTGATCGGCTTCCTCAACAACGCGATCCGCGCTCAGGAGCTGTTCTTCAAGGACCGCGACTACATCGTGGATGGTGGCGAGGTCCTCATCGTCGACGAGCATACAGGCCGCGTGCTGCCGGGCCGCCGTTACAACGACGGCATGCACCAGGCGATCGAGGCCAAAGAAGGCGTGGAGATCAAGGCTGAGAACCAGACTCTCGCCACGATCACGCTGCAGAATTACTTCCGCCTCTACCCCGAGGGTTCTCGTTCGGGCATGACGGGTACGGCCGAGACCGAGGCCGCCGAGTTCGCGTCGACCTACAAGATCGACGTCATCCCGATCCCCACGAACAAGCCGATGATCCGCAAGGACCAGCCCGACCTCGTTTATCCGACGGAGAAGGGCAAGCTGAACGCGATCATCGAGGACGTCGTGGAGCGCCACGAGGCCGGCCAGCCCGTCCTCATCGGTACCGCCTCGGTCGAAAAGTCCGAGCTGCTCTCCCAGATGCTCAAGAAGAAGCACATCCCGCACCAGGTGCTCAACGCTAAGCAGCACGCCCGTGAAGCCGCCATCGTCGCGATGGCCGGTCGCAAGGGCGCGGTGACGGTCGCCACGAACATGGCCGGCCGTGGTACCGACATCATGCTGGGCGGTAACTCGGAGTTCCTCGCTCAGGCGAACCTGGCCGCCGAGGGGCTCGATCCGAAGGAGAACCCGGAGGAGTATCGCGAGGCGTGGCCCAAGGCCCTCGAGGCTGCGGAAGCCGCCGTTGAGGCTGAGCGCGAGGAAGTGCGCGAGCTGGGCGGCCTGTACGTGCTTGGTTCGGAGCGCCACGAGTCGCGTCGTATCGACAACCAGCTGCGCGGACGAAGCGGCCGTCAGGGTGACCCGGGCGAGTCCCGCTTCTATCTGTCGATGGAAGACGACCTGATGCGCCTGTTCAACTCGGGCATGGCTCAGCGCATCATGGCCTCGGGCGCCTACCCGGAGGACATGCCGCTGGAAAACCGCATGGTGTCGCGCTCGATCGCGTCGGCTCAGCATCAGGTGGAGGCCCGCAACTTCGAGATCCGTAAGAACGTCCTGAAGTACGACGATGTCATGACGGGTCAGCGCGAGACCATCTATGGTGAGCGCCGCAAGGTGCTCGAGGGTGAGGACATGGGCCCGCAGATGCGCGCCTTCATGGAGTCCCTGGTCACCGGCCTGGTTGATGAGGCAATCGCCGACAAGGCTGTGGACGAGTGGGATCTGCCCTCCCTGTGGGAGAACCTGCGCGGCTACTACCCGCCGTCGGTCACGATCGACGAGGTCGAAGAGGAGCACGGCGGTGCCGCGTCCCTCGTGCGCGATGACCTGGTGACCGAGCTGGTCGGCGACATCCATGCCGTTTACGCGGATACCGAGGATCGCATGAACGCGAACCCGCTGGCGCAGGCGCAGCTGGGCGAGGAGCCCATGCGCACCCTTGAGCGCCGCGTCGTCATCTCCGTGGTGGACCGCCTGTGGCGTGAGCACCTCTACGAGATGGATTACCTGAAGGAAGGCATTGGCCTGCGCGCCATGGGTCAGCGTGACCCGCTCGTCGAGTACAAGGACGAGGGTGCTCAGATGTTCCAGGCGATGGTCGAGCGCATCCGTGAGGAGTCCGTCCAGCAGGTGTTCTCTTACGCCAAGCAGTTCGAGCGTGCCCTGGCCTCCGCGGAGGAGCAGGCCGGTGGCTCGATTGCCTCCGCGTCCGTCGCGTCCGAGTCTGCCCCCGCCTCGCCCCAGGCCTCCGAGCCGAGCGTCGAGGACGTTGCTGCCGCCGAGTCGGCGTCTTCCGAGGCCGCGCGTGAGGCTGTGGCTCACGCCCGCTCGGTGATGGGCAACGTGGGTCGGGAGAAGGCGCCGAGCCGCGTGAACTACAGTTCCGCCGAAGGCGTCGAGTCGGGCGCCTCCTCGTCCAGCGGTAACCGCGCGGAGCGTCGCGCGGCCGCCAAGAAGCGTCGCCGTCGCTGATTGATCCCTCAGACGGGTGGGGGGTTCTTTCGGGAGCCCCTCACCCGTTTGCTCTACCCGTGGGCGCGCCTCGTTGATGGGCTAGGCGAGCTCGAGTGCCGTCATCATCCAGCGCCCGTGGTATTCCTCAAGGCGCAGGGCGAGAGCGTATGTTCGGGCGGCGGTGGAAATGATGACGGCCGCCTCGGTGGTCGCCGCGTCGATCGGACAGGTGCGCACGTGGACGGGACGTGTGCCGCGCGCGCAGGGGGACAGGTGGACGGCTGCCAGAGCGTCGTAGAGCTGGGGCAGGAGCCACCGTCGAAGCTGCGGTGCCTGGCGTGCTCCCGTGACGACCTCGACGACCGCGCGTGCGAGCGTCGCCGCCCACCGGTCGGGATCGGGAAGGGAGTGCGGTCCGGGGTCAAGTGGGCTCTGGGGTGCACCAGCGACAGAGTGTCTGTGGGGGAGCGACTCGTCGCGACTCCAGCGGAAGGGGGCTGGCTGGATCGGGCGGGTGGGCGTCGGCCTCGTGCTGCCCCGGCGTCTGGGGGCTTCGGCCGTACGAGGTCGGGGTGCGATTTGGGTGCTCATGGCAGGTCCTGAGGGAGGGTGAGTATCTGTCCGGGGTGAATGAGGTTCGGATCTGGGAGAGTGTCCGCGTTCGCCTCACGGATCGCGCGCCACGCCGCGTCGATGGATGCGTCGTCCGCGTCGGGGTGCAGGGATGCGGCAATCGACCAGAGGGAATCGCCGGGTGCGACCGTGATCGAGTCGGGCATGTGGGGCGTGGGTGGGGGAGGTGCGTCCTGAGCGGGCGCGGGTGCGGAGGTTGTCAAGCCAGCCGGATCTGTCTGCGGTGGTTCCTGCGTGGCGCGTGGGCTATCCGCCCAGGTGAGTGAGACCCCGGGGACGGCGAGGTCCTGGGCGCTCGCGTGTGTTGCAGCCACCGGGGCGCCGGTGACCAGCGCGGAGCCGATGAGTGCTCCGGCTCCGGCACGGGCGAGCAAGGTTCGCGAGAGCCTGGTGCCGTAGCGTGCGACCACCGCGCGTGCGATGCGGCGCACAATGGGAGGGGTAGTGTGCAGGAGGACAAGGTGGGCACAGGCAGAGCTGAGTAGGCTCCACGACAGCAGGAGGCATGCGGCTACCCCGAGTCCCCAGAGGATGAGTGTGTCGGGGTGCTCCGGGTCAATGGGTGGTGCGAGTCTGGTCAGGTACAGCGCGTCGAGGACGGTGAGCGGCGCGCCGACCAGCCAGAGGAAAGCGTCAGACAGGTGTTCCTGCCCATGGGAAGTGCGTGAATCATTAGTCATGGTGAACTCTTCATTGAGTGAGACGGATTCGATGGAGATAACTATCCGCTTCTTATTAGTTCGTGTCAATACATTTGAAGAAATGAGATGAAAATGTGATGTGCAGCGCTTTGAGCTGGAATGTGGCATCGTTGGGGAATGGACATGTCAGCATTCATGGCCGAGCTGGAGTCACGCTTCGACGAGGAGCGCGTGCGCGACCTAGAAGAGCTTATTGACGAGCTGACGGACGCGGAGCGCGCATCCGTCACCCTCTCGGCGCGATTGGCTGGCGCGGTGGGCGTCCTCACCCTCGCGCTGCGCGGCGGGCACGTGGTGTCGGGGCAGGTTCTTGACTCGACTCGCACGTGGGTGCTCCTGCGTGGCGACGGGGGAGATAGCCTCGTCATGCTGTCCGCCGTCGTCGGTGCCTGGCCGCTCGGGCGTAGCGTGGCTCGCGAGTCGTCGATCAGGGGTGGGATCGGCGTGGGTCACGTTCTGCGCGAGCTGAGTACGCGGGGCGTCGGCGTCGCCATCGAATCCGACGGTGGGGACCACAGGGGGATCATCGACGCGGTCTATGCGGACCATGTGGATGTCGCCCTCAGTGGAACGGCCATCAGCTATGACGGCCGCGATGAACAGGAAGAAATGGTCGTCTCGCTAGCTCTTGCGGGGCTTCGTCAACTCCGCGTGCTCGGCCAGCGATGGTCGACCGATTACTGAGCGTTTTCCGCCTTCTGACGCTCGCGCGTCGCGACGTATTGGTCCTGGATGAACTGCTCCAGGACCGATTCTTCGATCCTCCATACGTGCTTGCCGCCGACCTGGATGGCCGGGAGTTCGCCGGAGGAAACGAGGGCGCGGGTGGCTGACATCGTGAGATTCAGGGTCTCGGCGACGTCAGCGAGAGTGAGGAATCGTGTTGCCATGGCAACATGTTATCAGTTGAGATTGCTTCGTCTGATTGGTTTGAGTCGGCAATTTTTTGTCCGACATATGACCGATGTGCTCGGTTGGTTCTGATGGATAGTCGGCAACCTACCGCTTTTCCGGTCGAACGTGCATGATAGAAGAGTGAAACGCGTCTCAGCTCCAGTGTCGATTCCGGCGCGCGCCCCCGGCAAGATAGACCGCCGATTCATTATCGGAGTGGTCCTCGTCATCGCGTCCGTGATCGCTTTCAGTGTCCTCAGCGGCTTCCTCCGGGGAGGATCCCGTGTCTACGCCGTGACAAGTACGATTGCGCCCGGTGAAGCCATCACGGCCGCGAATGTGCGAGAAATCGACCTCCGCGTGGATGGTTCCGTCTATGCGCCCACGTCCGAGGCGCCCATGGGATCCATTGCGACGCGCCAGCTCGTGCCCGGTCAGATCATCATGCGCTCCGATATCGCGCAGACCGAATCGGAGGGGACGGACCAGACGGTGCGTCTCGCGGTGACCGTGACAACCGGCCTGCCCGACGGGGTGGCCGACGGTACCAGGATCCAGCTGTGGACGGTTCCGACACGCACGCAGGCCCAGGGGGCGGAGCAGGCACACGAAATCGAGGGATCCTTTACGTTCGTGCGCGCGATAGAAGCATCCTCCTCGTCTCAAACGAGGAGGGGAACGCGCATCGAGATCCTGGCGAACTCTTCGTCGCTGCCCGTCCTTCTAGCCGCTCAGAGCTCAACGGATGGCCTCGCCGCCGTGCCCGTCGGTGCGCCATGAGTACCGTTCACGGGGTGGTTATCCTCGCCGAGCAGCGATACGAAGCGCCCCTCATCCAGGCAATACAACGGCATGGAGAGACCCTCGAGATCGTTCGTCGCTGCGCCGATCTCGCTGAGGTCATTGCCGCAGGCCGCGCGGGGGTCGCGGACCTGGCAGTCATCGACGGTGCCGACCCCGACCTGACGGCCGAGGCGCTCGACGCGCTGCGCTCGTGCGGCATGGCGGTCGTTGCGCTTGGCTCGCATGCGCTCAGGGCTAGGCTTGTCTCCCTCGGCGTCGCGTCGGTCGCAGCTCCCGGCAGCCCCGAACAGGTCGTCAATTCGCTGATCGCGGCGACGCGTAACGTTCGTGTCCACGCCTCCATCGCGGATGAGCAACCCCCGCCACCTCCACCGCCCTCGTCTCCGGGCACGGTCACCGCGGTGTGGGGGACCAGCGGAGCGCCCGGACGCACGACCCTCGCTGCGGGTATCGCGACACTCCTCGCGCGCACTGCGCCGACCCTCCTCGTCGACGCAGACACCGCTAACCCGACGATTGCGCACCTTCTCGGTTTGCCCGTTCAGGCCTCGGGCCTGTCCATCTTGGCACGCACCGCCTCGCGTGGGCCGCTCACGCCCCAGGACGTCCAGTCCGCTGCGGCCGAGCGATCCGAGGGGTTGCGCGTCATCACCGGCCTGGTCACCGGGCACCGGTGGCGCGAAGTGAGCCGTTCGAGCATCGAATCGATCATCGGAGCCCTGCGACTGAGCGCCCGCTACAGCGTCGTCGATATCGCCTCCACGTCCCTCGAAAAATCCAGCCGCGTGGCCAGTAGGGAAGACGCTGCGCTCGGGGTGCTTGAGCGCGTCGACCGGCTCGTGATCGTCGCGCGCGGGGACATCATCGGCATCAACCGCCTCTCCTTCCTAGCCAGCTGGTGGGCTGAACACGGCGGCGATTGTCCGATTACCCTCATCGTCAACCGCGTCAGTACGGATGCGATCGGAGCACGCCCCGTCGCATCCCTGCAGGACGCGATCGGCGCCTTCATGCCCGAACAGGTCTTCCACGTTGTCAGCGAAGATGCGGGCGTGCAGCGGGCTGCCCTGCGCGGCAAAGCTTTGGGGGAAAGCGGCACGCATTGTAAGGCTTCCGACGAGTTGGAGGCGATTGTCGCGCAGTGGATGCCTACACTGTGATCATGCGCGTCTACGTTCCCGCCGTCCTGTCTGACCTGTCCGTTCCGCTGCCGCCCGTGCGCGGCGGTGTTCTGTGCGTGCCTGAGGCCGCCATGAGCGGGGAGGACATTGAGGTTCTCGAGGACGACGCCATGACCGAGGCGGCGCTGTCCTCCCTCGAGCTGGCGCGCGAGACGGAGGGGGCGGGGCTGGCACGCGTGGTCCTCGCCGTCGACACGCCGACCTCGACGACGCTGACTCCCGGCGAGCAGATCGAACCCCACATCTTCGAGGCCGCGGCCTTCGAATACACCTGGTCGGACGTGGCAGCGATCCTCGCGGACCTGCCCGACGCCTCGCCCGCGGTCCAGGCCGTCCTGGATGCTGACACCCAGGACGACGCCGACGAGGCCGTGGCCGCTCTGTGGGAGTCCTCCCTGGCGTGGTTTGACCGCTCCGAGCGCCCCGCGGTCCTGGCCCTGCACAAGGGCTGACGCCTACGCGCGCACGCTCAGGGTCGATCCTCCTTCCGGCAGCGGTCGCACCTGGATCTGGTCCGCGATCTGGGTCGCCATCTCTTCCACGTGCGAGATGACGCCGACCGTGCGCCCAGCGCTGCGCAGCGCCTGCAGCTGTGCCATCACGAGGCTGAGCGTGTGCGAGTCCAACGACCCGAAGCCCTCGTCGATGAACATCGTGCGCAGCTCGACGCCACCGGCCTCGGCTGAGACGACGTCCGCGAGGCCGAGAGCCAACGCGAGGGACGTGTAGAACGTTTCCCCGCCCGACAGGGTGCGTGGGCTGCGCATTCCGTCCGTGTCATGGTCGATGATCGCCAGGCCGAGGCCAGACTTGCGCGAGGCGGTGCCGTCGTCGGGGACGGAGGCGAGCTCGTAGCGTCCCGACGAGATCGCCGCCAGGCGCGGGTTCGCGGCCGCCAGGACCTCCTCGAGGCGCGCGATGAGCACCCACGCCGACAGGGGAGTGGACGTCAGGTTCTCCGGGCCCGATGCGGCAGCGATGTCTGCGAGGCGTTGGATGGGGCCGGCCTGCTCTCGGGCGCGCGCGAGTGCCTCCAACGCCTCTTCGAGCGAGGCGCGGGCGGCGTCCAGCTGAGCGCACTGCTGCTCGAGAATGCCGGACGCTCGGGAAGCTGCAGCGGCGTCCTCCTCGGCCTTGCGGGCGGTCTCGGTGAGAGCCTCAAGGTCCGGTGCGGACGCTGCTGCCGCGCGGGTCAGGCGCTCCGAAGCAAGCGCTTCGCGCGCCGCAAAAAGCGCCTTCTCGTGCGTGGCCACACGCGTCTCGAGAGACTGGACCTGGGGGAGTGGAAGCAGGAGCGTGCGCCACGAGTCCGCCCCAAGGCCCTGATCCGTCAGTGCATCCGTGAGGGCGCGGCGCGCCTGTGCGAGCGCGGCGCGGGCGTTGTCCCAATCGGCGCAGGCCCCGGCCAAGGCCGCCGCCCGGTGTGCGCGCTCATCAAGGTGCGCTGCGCGAGCGTCAAGGGAGTCGAAGTCGGCGCGCTCAGTCTCCACGCGAGCCTCAGCCGCAGCCAGGGCGGATTCGCGCTCCTGCAGGGTGGAGGCGAGGGACGCGTCGGCCTCGCGGGCACTCGCGAGGGCATCCGTCAGTCCGTCGAGGCGGGTACGCTCCTGTGCGAGGGCCGCCTCTATCTCGGTGATCTGTGGGCTGAGCGCCTCGAGCTTTGCGACGAGCTCGGCCGCCCGATCCCGCTCGGTCTCGAGGGTCGTGGTGGGGGCGCCGGCCACCTCGTTGAGCTGGGCGATACGCCGCACGAGATCCTGGTGGCGCGCCTGCGCATCTCGCAGCGCGCCCTCCGCGCGGTCTCGCGCCTGATCTAGATCGGCGACCTGCTCGCGCGTGATCTCCCCGTGGGCGGAAGGTGCGGGAGCCGGGTGAGCGGTGGACCCGCACACGGGACACGGCGTGTCCTTCTTGAGCTCACGTGCGAGCGCCGATGCGCTCTGTGCGATCCACAGGTCGTGGCCGTCCGCAGCTGCGGCGTTCGCGAGCTTCGCTGCGACTGTGGCCTCGCGCAGCTCGTCCGATGCTCCGAGGAGAGCCGAGCGCAGCAGGTCCGCCTGCATGGAGGCATCCAGTCGCTCGTTGATGGCGCGTAGCGTGGATGCGGCCTCAGGTAGCGTGTCGGCGTCTGCCCGCATGAGGTGTAGGGCTTCGGTGGCCTGCTCGATGCGCAGGGGCAATGTCTCGCGCTCGGCCTCGATGGACGCAATGCGCGCCAATGCCTGCTCGCGGCGGGAGCGCAGCGACTCGATCTGGGCGCGCGCCTCGGGCAGCGAGCGCTCAACGGCCAGCGCTTCGTCGAGAGAGCCGCGCGTGCGCGTCGCCTCGTCGCGCAGTTCCTGCGCCCGCTCGCCGAGAGCCGCCACGGCCTCGGGTGTCAAGGATGCAGGATCGATGGCATCTGCGTCTGAGAGGGCGGGGGACAGAGCTGCGACCTGGTCTCCTGCGGTCTCCAGGCGAGCCGAGGCCTCGGCCACGGCCGCGTCGAGGGGCGCCACGGCCAGCGCTCGGCGGGCTTGACCCGCGCGCTCACGGTCGGATGCGATTGCTTCCTCCGATGCGGCAAGATCGGCGAGCGTCGCGCTGACGCGCGCGTGCTCGGCCTGGGCCTCAGCCAGGGCGCGTCCATCGGACAAGGCGTGGGAAGCCTCCCGCGCGGTCGCTGTGGCCACCTTGGCGACGTGCAGGGTCTGGGCGTGCGCCTCTCGCGCGCGATCACAGGCCTGCTGGGTCCAGCGTGTCACGGCGCTGGAATCCTCCGCACCCGCGTCCAGCTGGTTGGCCTCCTCGGCCTCGGCTGCGTGCTCTTGCGCGTGGGGTGCATCCGTGTGCACGTCCTCGCTCAGGGCGTCATTCAGCGACCGCACGCGCTCGAAAGCACCGACTGCGGCGACGCGCCGCTCCTCGATGCCGCGCTTCGACGAGGCGGCCGCATCGACGAGGGCCTTCGTGAAGTCCACGTAGATCTGCGTGTCGAAAATGTCGCGCAGGATCTGCTCGCGGGCATCCGACGTGGCGTTGAGGAACTGGGAGAACTTGCCCTGCGGGAGGACGATCGTCTGCAGGAACTGGTCCTTGTCCAGGCCCACGATTGCCGGAATCTCAGAGCCCACGTCGCGCGGACCCGACGCGATCGGCTCGACGGTGCGCCACCCGTCCGGAGCGTCCGGATCCTCCACGACGCGAGTGAGCGTCGACTTCGAACTACGCTGTGACTTCTTGCCTACCGGCGTGTACGCGGGGGTGCGGGTCACCCGGTAGATGCCCGTCGTCACCTCGAACACCAGGTCCGCCTCCGACGGATCCGAATCCGAGATGTGGTTGGAACGCAGGCGGTCCTTCGACGCGTCCTTCGTGCGGGCCACGTCCCCGTACAGGGCGAAGGTGATCGCGTCGATGAGCGTGGACTTGCCCGCGCCCGTCGGCCCGTCCAGGAGGAACAGGCCCGAGTCCTCGAAGGCCGAAAAGTCGACCGTGTGCTCGCCCGCGAAGGGGCCGATGCCCACAATGCGCAGCCACCGAATCTTCACTGCATGTCCTTTCCTCGAAGCCCCGCCCACACGTCCAGGGCAAGCTCGCGCTCTTGAGAGCTCAGTGCCCGCCCGCCCACGGCCTCGTAAAACTCCTCCGTGACCTCGCGCGGATCGCGGGATGCGCGCACGGCCATCGCGGGAGCCAGCGAGGGGGCCTGGGAAGGACGGTGAACGACGACGAGGGCGTGCGGATAGACGTCGCGGATACGCGGAACCATGCGCTCGGGGCGCGCATCGTCCGTGACCGTGATCGATACGTACGAGGCCGTGGCGGCCTCGTCGGGATCCGCGAGTAGCTCATCCATGGTCCCCTCGAGCACCGCGATGCCCCGCAGCGTCGGGATGGGCACCACCTCGATGTCGGCTACCGAGGTGGCGTCCGTGGTCACGAGAGTGATCGACTTGGTGGCCCCGGCCTCGGAGAAGGAATACGCGATGGGCGATCCCGCGTAGCGGATCGGGACCGAGGCCCCCGAGATGTCCTGCGGGCGGTGCAGGTGCCCGGCAGCCACGTAGTCCAGGCCGTGGGTCAGGGGCTCTTCAGCCCCGAGCGTGTCGAAGAGGTCCGCCGACACGGAGGGGACGCCGCCCACCTGGATATCGCGCTCGGAGTCCGAGGCCTGGGCACCCGTGACGAAGGCGTGGGGCATCGCGACGGCCGGACGATCGTCGCCCGCGTTGCGCCGGGCCTCCAGGTCCGCGCGCACCCGGCGCAGCGCGGCCGCCAGGACCGCCTGATGGGAGCGGGGCAGGGGAGCGGGCAGGTCGGCCTCACCCTGCACAGGTAGGTCCGACAGAGACTGACGCACGAGGTCGGGCTCCAGGTAGGGCATCGGGTACACGAGTGTGCCCCCGGCCTGGATGGGTGTGCCAATCGCCTCGGGGTCCGTCACCACGTGGAGCGAAGGGGTGAGCAAACCTGCGAAAAGCCCCAGGCGCGCGGCCCCGTCGTGGTTTCCCGACGTCAGGATGACCGTCGTGATCTCCGTCAGCTCGCGCAGGGCGCGGCGCATCCGCGCGAGCGCGTCCACGGGCGGAACCGCGCGGTCGAACACGTCGCCCGAGATGAGTACGGCGTCCACGCCGCGCTCACGCACCAGGGCAATCAGCCACTCGATGAACGCGTCCGCGCTGTCGCCCAGCGACGCGCCGTGCAGCGTGCGCCCCAGGTGCCAGTCGGAGGTATGCAGAATCAACATGATCCCAGTGTGACAGAGGGCGCCCACATCTGCGTCCGTCACACACGCTTGGAGGGCGGACACGAGCTGCACGCACGCCCTCACCCGATAGCATGGTGGGCATGACCAAGCCCTTCCTCATGCTGACTTCGCGCGACGACGGCCCCGTCCTGGCCGCCGAGTGCGCCGACCTGCCTTGCTTCTCGGGACTGACCCCGGGTCAGGTCCGCCAGGTGCGCATGGAGAGGGAACTGCCCGACCTCGACCTGTCCGAGTACTCGGGTGCCTTCGTGTGCGGATCACCGTGGGACGCGAACGCCGACGACCACCTCAAGGACGAGCGACAGGTGCGCGCCGAGGCGTGGCTGCGTTCCTTCTACGACCGGGCGCTGGGCGAATCCTTCCCGTTCCTGGGCCTGTGCTACGGGCTGGGCACCCTCACCCTGCACCTGGGCGGCGTCGTCGACACCCATCACGGCGAGGAGATCAGCGGCATCGCTCTGACCAAGACCGACGCCGGCCGCGAAGATCCCCTTTTGGAAGGTACCCCCGACCGCTTCCACTCCTACGTTGGCCACCACGAGGCCGTGCGCGAGCTAGCCCCCGGCATGCAGATCCTCCTGGCCGGGGACGACACCCCGATCCAGATGGTGCGCGTCGGTGAGGCCGCGTGGGCGACCCAGTTCCACCCCGAGATGGACCTGGGCGGCGTCAACGTGCGCATCGACCAGTACGCGGGCCGCTACTACCCGGCGGAGAAGGCCGAGGCCATCCGCGCCCAGGTCGCGACCGTGGATACGGCCCCCTCGCGCGTCATCCTGCGCAACTTCGTGCGCCGCTTCCAGCGCTGAGTGCCGCCGGCGGGCGGGGCCGCGCTCCGCGGCGCAGTTAGCGGGCCTTGCGGCGCAGGTAGATCCAGTTCACCAGGGCGACGGCGCCCAGGACGCAGCTCGTCAGCATCGAGTGGCGGTAGGCCGTCATGTCGTCTGTCAGGGGCACGAAGGCGCTCACCATCGCGGTGACGATGTGAGGGTGCGAGGCTATCCGGCTGGCTGGATCGGTCCGCGCCTGCGGGCGCGGTCCTTTGCGATGAAGAGCACCACGAAGAAACAGAGGGCAACGAACACCGAAGACATGGCGACGTTCGATGGTGCGTTGTAGGGTTCGGGGTCGATGCCCCCGTCCGTGACATCACCGATGATGACAGCGGCGGTGCATACGAGGGAACAACCCATCACCGCCCACTCGCAGGCGCGAAGGACAGGATGAACGCCGGGAATCGTGCGCGAATATCCTGGTATCTGAGAAGCGAGGCACGCTGAGGCAATGACGAGCATGTAGTCATTCAGGCGGTTGTCTCTCCCGAAGAAGGTGCCGCCGATCGAGTAGATGACCGTGCCGATCAACAGCGCGAAGAAGAAGTAGCGGAGGACTTTGTCGACCCGCGAAAGCCCTGCAGTGTTGCTGATAAGGTTCTGCTCAATGGTGGACATAGCGATCACGACCTTGTGAATCAGAGATAGCGACCATCACTATACCCTCATTGTCCACGCAGGGGGGCGCTGTCAAGCACTTTCGGCGCGTACTTTTCTTTACCGGGCAGCCTTGCTGGCCGCCTCCGCTGTCGCCACGGCCTCGAGGAGCCTGCGCACCGACGCCACGCGGGAGGCACGCTCGGAGCGCACCTGATCCGCATCCTCAGCCGTGGCCTCATCGATCGCAAAACATGACATGGAAAGTCCGAGGCGAGGGGGCCGCATCCATGCTGCAAGCTGGATGCGGCCCCCTCGCGCTTGGCGACGCCTAGCTTTGTGCACAGCTTCCGACGATAGATCAGAACTGGGCGCTACTGGCGTGTCGCGGTTTACTTGTTGGTGTCTTGGGTCCGGTACTTGAGTACGAGCAGCGCGATGAGGCAACAGAGCGTGCCGAGCAGGGCGCCATTCGCGACTCTCGAGGGAATCGCGAAATAGTCGTAACTGTCACCGTTGCTGGTGATCACACTCGTCACTGCTGCCCCTATTGAGATAATCGCGCACGTAATTCCCGTCCATTCGAGCGCGCGAGGCCACAGTCGCGAGGTTGTTCGTGCGCACGAGCGTGAATAGCCGGCCATTTGCCAGGCAGCAAGTGCCGCGCACATGGCGGTCGTCAGTTCGCGTGAAGGCCTTCCTGATGCTGCGATGGAAAACGCGATGGATGCGATGGTGACCGCAAAGAATACGAAGGCAAACACTGCGCGCAGCGCTCTGTCTGTGGCTGTCGGCATTGCATCGGGAGCGTCGACTGGGGCTGGTTGAAACTGTTGCATCTCTCTTCCCTCCTCCTGAGTTGAGGTGTTTGTGGCTGGCGCTAGCGTGCGTAGCAGGAGTAGCGAGACCAACACTCGTCTGTGAACCCGTGGCGGAAACCAAGGTATCCGGCGGTTCCAAGGAGGCCGACAGTGTTGGCTGCGTTGAAGATGGCCCAGCCCTTACGGCCCTGCCACTCGCTCCATGTAAGACCGCCAGTGCGGGCCTGGTGGACTCCCTCACCATACGCAGTGTCGTACCCAAACTTCATTGCTGTGATCGCAGCGATAACAACGGCGGGGGCTGCCTCGACCGATTCGGTCTCATCGACTGTCGTTTCGCCCGTTGGGACAACCGTTAATCGACCGGCAGCTTGTGCGGGAAGGGTCGTGCCGACTGACAAGAGTGCAGTGCAGACGCAGGCTGCGATAGCTTTGACGGCAGTTTTCATAGTGATCACGTCCTTGTAATCAGGTGTAGCGGACGCCGCTACATTTCTATTATTGACTGGCCTGATAATCTGTCAAGCATTCATTAGTAGTGAACTGTATCACAGTATATGCTTTCCGTTTGTAAAATGTTGAGAAGGTGATAATGGGGTTACCGGAAGGCCTTGCTGGCCGCCTCCGCCGTCGCCACGGCCTCCAGCAGCCTGCGCACCGACACCACGCGGGAAGCGCGCTCGGAACGCACCTGATCTGCGTCCTCGTCCCCGGCCTCGTCGATGGTGAAGGGGCCGGTGGCGTGCGCGTAAGCGTCAAGTGCGCACGAGGGCTCCTCCTCGTTGTGCGAGCACAGCGGCAGGCACCAGGCGGCCGCCTCCGCGACGTCCGGGAAGACGCCGAGCACGTCCGCGACGCTCACGTGCCCCAGCCCGAAAGAACGCACGCCGGGTGTATCCACGATCCAGCCGCCCTCGTCCAGCTCGAAGGCCTCCGAGGACGTGGAGGTGTGGCGCCCGCGCCCCGTCACCTCGTTGACGTGGCCCGTCGCGCGGCCCGCGCCCGGCACCAACAGGTTGATGAGCGTGGACTTTCCGACCCCCGAATGCCCCACGAGCACCGACCAATGGCCGGTCAGGAGGGCCCGCAGCTCGGCGATGCCCGGGTCGGCCTCCCCGGCCTCGGCGCTCGTGAGTACGACGCGCACGTCGAAGTCCTCGTAGGCGGTGATCAGCTCATCGGCGCTGGCCAGGTCAGCCTTCGTCAGGACGAGGACAGGGGATAGGCCCGCCTCGTAGGCGGCGACCAGGCAGCGGTCGATCATGCCCGTGCGCGGGGGCGGATCCGCCAGGGCCACGACGATGCACATCATGTCCGCGTTCGCGACGATCGCCTTCTCGCCGCGCTGATCCGGCGCGTCCTCGAGGGAACGGCGCAGCACCGAGGAGCGTTCCTCGACGGCGACGATGCGCGCGAGCGTGTCGGGGCGCCCGGACAGGTCGCCGGTCAGGCGCACGCGGTCGCCCATGATGACCGAGCCGCGCCCCAGCTCGCGGGCGCGCACGGCCACGACGCGGGTGCCGTCCTGCTCCAGGCTCACCTGGTAGCGGCCGCGGTCGATGCCGATGACGCGGCCCAGCGGCTTCGAGGACCAGTCGGGACGGTCCTTCGTGCGGGGGCGCGAGCCCTTCCCGGCGCGCACGCGCACGCGCGGGTCGTCGGTTCCGGTGTCGCGGCGGGCCATCACTGCTCCTCCTCGACGGGCGAGGCCGGGGCAGCCTGGGTGCTTTCCTGACCGTGAGCGCTCACCAAGGAGGCCCACATCGCCTCGAAGGTCGGCAGCGTCTTGGACGTGCAGGCGATGTCGTCGACCGTGATGCCCGGCGTGACCAGGCCCAGGATCGCGCCGAAGGTCGCCATGCGGTGATCCGCGTAGGAACGGATTTGCGCGGCGTGGAGCGGGCGCGGCGTGATGATCAGACCGTCCTCGGTCTCTTCGGCCTGCCCGCCCGCGCGGTTGATCTCGGCGACCAGGGCCGCCAGGCGGTCGGTCTCGTGCCCGCGCAGGTGCGCGATACCGCTCAGGTGCGAGGGCGTCGAGGCGTAGGCGCAGATCGCGGCCAGGGTGGGGGTCAGCTCGCCGACCTCGGCCAGGGCCGCCTTGATGCCCGGGTAGTTGCCGGCGCCCGGCCCCGTCAAGGTCAGGCCCTCCTCGTCCAGGGTGATGGTTGCGCCCATGTGGCCCAGCAGCGCGCGCCAGGCGTCGCCCGCCTGCGTCGTCGCCCCCGGCCACGCCGGGATGTGCACGCGCCCGCCCGTCACCATTGCGGCGGCCAGGAAGGGGCCGGCGTTGGACAGGTCTGGCTCGACGGTGATGTCGCCGCCTCGCGGGCGCGACGGGAAGACGTGCCAGGTGGACAGGTTCGCGCGGCCCTCGTCCACGACCTCCAGGTCGATGCCCGCGCCCGCCAAGGAAGCCAGCGTCATCTCCACGTGCGGCATCGACGGGACGATGCCCGGAGCCGACACGAAGAGGGGATCGCCCACGAGGGGAGAGACGAGCAGCAACGCGGAGAGGAATTGCGAGGAGGACGAGGAGTCCACCCAGGCCTGCGCGCCCAGCGGCGTGTGGATCGGGCCTCGGATCGTGAAGGGCAGGTGCCCTCGCTCGCCGTGATACGTGACGGTCGCGCCCATACGCACGAGGGCGTCCAGGAGTGGGCCGAGCGGGCGCGCGTAAGCCTGCTCATCCCCGTCGAAGAGCGTCTCCTCAGGGGACAGCGCCGCCAGGGGAGGCAGGAAACGCATGACGGTGCCGGCCAGGCCGCACTCGATGCGCCCGCCGCGAGGCGGAAGCTCCATCGGGGTGACGCGCAGCGTGCCCGCGCCCTCATCCTCGACGCGCGCGCCCATCACCTCAAGAGCTGCGGCGAAGAGGCGTGTGTCGCGCGCATCCAGGGCACCGCGAATGACGGAGGGAGAATCGGCGACAGCAGCCAGGTAGAGGGCGCGCGCCGTGATCGACTTTGAGCCCGGCACCTCGACCGTGGCATCCACGGGGGAGGTGACCAGGGGAGCGGGCCAGGGCGCACTCACGAAGCGGTGCCGCTCAGACGCCGCGCGACGGCGGCCTCGGCCGCGGCGATCGCGCGGCGCTGGTCGCGGCGCATCGAACGCGCAACGAGAGCCGAGGGCTGACCGACGCGGTCCGTCGACGCAAGGAGGACGCCTGCCGCCAGGCCCGCCTTATTCAGCGTGCGGTAGCGACGGCGCTTGATCTGCTCCTTCGACAGGCCTCGCGTCGTTCCCGGCACAGGAGCGTTGACGAGGGCCATGGGCGCGCCGATCGCGGCCAGGGTCAGGGCGGCCACGCGGGGCTTACGGCCCAGCGCGAAACGCAGGCCGGCGACAACCGTCACCGCACCCGTCACTCGGGTGGCAACTGCCAGCTGCTGATCCGTCAGCGGCTCCAGCCCGATCACGTCGGTCGCCTTGTCGATGAGGGGACGAACGCCCGCGGCGCGCTCCACATGGAAACGCGGATGCATGAGGGCATCAACCCCGTCGGCGATGAACGGGGCGGCGAGCAGGGGACGGGCAACAACGCGCAGCAGATTCATACCCCTATTGTTCGACACCTTCGCCCCCGGGGGAAGCCGAACGGCCCGGCTACTCCCAAACAACGGGATGAAAGTGGTGCAACGCACAGTTGATGGAGGTTATGGAATAAAGAGGGGCGTGAGGCGTTCCCCTCAGTATGAGCTCCCATCGACCACTCGCAGTCGCGCCCCGACCGCGCGCGACTACGCTGGGACGCGATGGATACGACAACCCCCTCACCGACGCCACAGGCACCCGAGCCTGCCCCGGCCTCGTCCATCCCGGACGGAGCTGCGCTCGAGGCACGCTTCATGGACGAAGCGATGCCTCTCATGAACCAACTCTTCGGCGCAGCCCTGGGTATGACCCGCAACCGAGCCGACGCGGAGGACCTCGTCCAGGAGACGTACCTCAAGGCCTACCAAAAGTTCCACCAGTACAAGCCCGGCACCAACATCAAGGCCTGGCTGTACCGGATCCTCACCAACACGTACATCACCGGCTACCGCAAGGCGCAGCGCTCTCCCAAGCGTGCCTCCAGCGACACCGTCGAGGACTGGCAGCTGGCCGACGCCGCCTCCCACTCGGAGGTGGGCCTCAAATCTGCGGAAGTCGAGGCCCTCGAGGCGCTGCCCTCCTCGCAACTGCGCGACGCCCTCGATTCGCTTTCAGAGGAACACCGGATGGTTGTCCTCATGGCTGACGTTGAAGGTATGAGCTACAAGGAAATCGCCGAAGAACTAGGAGTTCCCATGGGGACCGTCATGAGCCGACTGAACCGGGCGCGCAAGAACCTGCGCTCCGCGCTGGCCGACGTCGCCGCGGAATACGGGATCGGAGGAGCCAAGTGACCACCGACATCACATGCCAGGACGTCTTGGACGCCCTGTACGAACTGATCGACTGCGAGGAGTGCGACCGCCGCAGCGGCCTCATCGACGCCGGATCCGTGCCCGGCCCCGACGCGCGTGCCCGCGCCCTCATGATCCAGCACGTCGCCACCTGCGCGCACTGCACCGACGCCCTGGACGCCGAACGTCACGTGCGCGCCCTCATGCGCGGCTGCTACGAGACCGAGCAGGCCTCGGATGCGCTGCGCGCCCGCGTCGTCGCCTCCATTACGAGCGTGTCCGTCAGCTGGCGTTAAACCTGGCGTGGGGTTGTTACCCGCTTGGTCGCGTCGTCGGCGCCCGTTCGCGTGCCAACTCGCGCATCGACGAGGCCCGGTGAGCTACCCGTTTTTCGGTGACCTTCGTCGCCGCGAACGGCCTGTGCCTTGGTGGTTTGAGCCAATGTGTGCAAAAATGCTTCAGTCTAGACAACAAACCCAAGGAGAATGACATGTCGAAGCGGGGTCGTAAGCGTCGCGATCGTCGTAAGCACGGCGCGAACCACGGCAAGCGTCCTAACGCCTGAGCCGAATGCGTTGCGCGCCC
>CALHZX010000110.1 GCA_938040725.1 uncultured Actinomyces sp.
TCCCCCGGCGTTCACATGGCCCACGCCTCGTTCGTACATGTGACGAGGTCCGGGCACCCTCGCAGGCCACGCCCCCTCTCCGATAGGATCGACCCGTGCGCTACATTTCCACCCGACGCGGCCCCAACACGCCCACCCGTTCTTTCAGTGACATCCTCCTGGAAGGCCTTGCCCCCGACGGCGGCCTCTACCTGCCCGAGGAATACCCGACGCTGTCTCGCTCCGACCTGGACGAGCTGCGCATCGTCCTGCGTGAGGACGGCTACGCGGCCATGGCCGCCGGCATCATCTCCCTCTTCGTCGACGACATCCCCGCCGGCGACCTGAGCGCGATCACGGCCCGCGCCTACCGCACCCCCTCCTTCTCCGACCCCCAGATCGTCCCCGTCGACGCCCTGGAAGGCACCGACCTGCACATCGCCCACCTCTCGAACGGCCCCACGGCCGCCTTCAAGGACATGGCGATGCAGCTCCTTGGCGAACTCTTCGAATACGAGCTCACCCGCCGCGGCGACTGGCTCACCATCGTCGGCGCCACCTCCGGCGACACCGGCTCCTCCGCCGAGTACGCGCTGCGCGGCCGAAGCGGACTTTCTGTCGTCATGCTCACCCCCGCCGGGCGCATGACCGCCTTCCAGCGCGCCCAAATGTTCTCCCTCCTCGACGAGAACATCGTCAACGTCGCCGTCGACGGCGTCTTCGACGACTGCCAGGACCTCGTCAAGGCCATCAACATGGACGCCGACTTCAAGGCCACCTGGCACGTGGGCGCCGTCAACTCCATCAACTGGGCGCGCCTGCTCGCCCAGGTCTGCTACTACGTGGCCACCTGGCTGCGCGTCACCGAGGAAGGGGCCGACGCCTCGTCCACGGTCAGCGTCGTCGTGCCCTCGGGCAACTTCGGCAACGTGTGCGCCGCCCACATCGCCCGCCAGATGGGCGTGCCGCTAGGCACCCTCGTCGTCGCCACGAACGAAAACGACGTCCTCGACGAGTTCTTCCGCACCGGCGTCTACCGCCCCCGCTCCTCCGCGGACACGCTCGCGACCTCCAGTCCGTCCATGGACATCTCCAAGGCCTCGAACTTCGAGCGCTTCATCTTCGACCTGCTGGGCCGCGACGGGGACGCCACCCGCGCCCTGTTTGACGAGGCCCTGGCCCGCGACGGCTCCTTCGACCTGTCCGGCACGCCCGAGTTCGCCTCCCTGCGCGAGACCTACGGCTTCATCTCCGGCACCTCCACGCACGCCGACCGCCTCGCCGAGATCGCGCGCACCGAAAAGGAAAGCGGCTACCTCCTCGACCCGCACACGGCCGACGGCGTGCACGTCGCCCGCGCCGTGCGCCCCCAGGTCGAGGGCCCGCTCGTCGTCATGGAGACCGCCCTGCCCGTCAAGTTCGCCGACACGATCTTTCAGGCCACCGGCCACCTCCCGCCCGTGCCCGAGCGCTTCGCAGGCATCGAAGGACGCGAAGAACGCGTCACGCCGCTCGCCAACTCCGCCGAGGACCTCAAGGCCCTCATCGCCGAGCGCGTGCGCCCCGGCGCCTGAGGTTTCTTTCACTCGACGAGGCCCGAGCCCCCACCCGCGAAACCGCTCCGTTTCGCCGGGTGGGGCCCGGGCCTCGTTACATACTCCCGGAGAACGCGGCGTCGCTCCCCGCCGCGCCTCGCCAGGTAGGATTGGTGCCATGCTGCACCTGTACGACTCCAAGAGCGCCCGCATCCAGCCCCTGAGCCCGGTTACCCCCGGCAAGGTCGGCATCTACCTGTGCGGCGCCACCGTGCAGGGATCCCCGCACGTCGGCCACCTGCGCGCCGCCGTCTCCTTCGACACGCTGATCCGCTGGCTGCGCCGCAGCGGCTACGAGGTCACCTACGTGCGCAACGTCACCGACATCGACGACAAGATCCTGAACAAGTCGGCCGAGGCCGGCTGGGACTGGTGGGCCTGGGCCTACCGCTTCGAGCGTGAATTCACGCAGGCGTACGAGACCCTCGGCGTGCAGGCCCCCACGTACGAGCCGCGCGCCACCGGCCACATCCCCGACCAAATCGACCTCGTCCAGCGCCTCATCGACGCGGGACATGCCTATTCGGATGGGCGCGGCAACGTCTACTTCGACGTCCACTCCCAGGGCGACTACGGCTCGCTCACCCGCCAGCGCCTGGCCGACATGCGCACCACCGAGGACGACGCCCAGATCGACGAGGCCGTCGAAGCCGGCAAACGCGACCCCCGCGACTTCGCCCTCTGGAAGGCCAGTAAGCCGTCTGAGCCGGCCATGGCCTCGTGGGACAGCCCCTGGGGACGCGGCCGACCCGGCTGGCACCTCGAGTGCTCCGCCATGTCGCGGCGCTACCTCGGCGACGAATTCGACATCCACGGTGGTGGCATCGACCTGCGCTTCCCGCACCACGAGAACGAGCAGGCACAATCCCACGGTGCCGGCTGGGAGTTCGCGCGCCTGTGGGTCCACAACGCGTGGGTGACCACCAAGGGCGAGAAGATGTCCAAGTCGCTCGGCAATGTCCTGTCGATCGGCGCGCTCACCGAGGAGTACCCGGCCGTCGCCGTGCGCTGGGCCCTGTCCACTGTCCACCACCGCTCCGCCATCGAATGGGGCCCCGAGACCCTGCCCGCCGCGCACGCCGCCTGGGATAAGTTCTCTTCCTTCGTGGCCCGCGCCATTGAGGCCGCCGGCGAGGCTCCGGCCTCCGAGATTGACCTGGCACCCGCCGACCTGCCCGAGGCTTTCGTCGCCGCCATGGATGACGACCTCAACGTCGCCGGCGCGCTCGCCGTCCTGCACGAGCACCTCAAGGCCGGCAACGCCGCGCTTGCTGCCGGTGACGTTTCCGGTGTGTACCGCGAGCAGGTCCTGGTTCGCTCCATGCTGGATGTGCTGGGGCTGGACCCTGCTTCTGAGCAGTGGCGCGGACAGGCCGGCATCGGCGCGGGTGCCTCTGGTGCGGCTGCCGCCGAGCACTCGGCGCTGGACGCGCTGGTCCAGGCCGTGCTCTCTGAGCGGGCCGATGCCCGCGCCGCCAAGGACTGGGCGCGCGCCGACGAGCTGCGCGACCGCCTCGCCGCTGCCGGCGTCACCGTCGCGGACGGCCGCGACGGCGCCACCTGGAGTGTTGGCTGAGCTGCGGCTGAGCTGAGGCCCCGGGAGCGCGAGCTCCCGGGGCCTTGTGCGTGCCTGCGGGACGGGCACCGCAGCCAGGCCCGGCGCGTTGCCTCACGGGCTGCTCTCCCATCAATTTCGCACGTAATTCCCCTGCGAGTACTTCAAACATTGAATTCATGTCGTTGGGATTGCAACGTTTTCGGGCTATCTCCAAAAGTGACCGTGGGAAATTATGTGCGAAATGTGTCTGGGGCGGGCGCGTCGATTCGTTGTCCGGTCAGGCCCCGCCGCCGCCCACAGGCGCCGCAGCCTGGCCCCGCCGCCGCCCACAGGCGCCGCAGCCTGGCCCCACCGCCGTTTGCGCTGCGTGTTGCTGCTTGTTGCCCCACGGGTGTTCCGGGCGCCGGAGGCCCCGGCCGCCCGCGAGGCTAGGGCCTCACTTCGTTCGGCGCCGCGCCTCGAAGCCCGCCCGTGCCCTCCGGACCCTCCGGCGCCCTCCACAGTTGCGTGGCTGCCAAGGAGCCGCGTTTTCGCTTGTTGATCGGGGGTATTGCACTACTTAGGGAGGCATTGCACTGCCTAGTAGCTAGTACATTGCTGGCCTATCTAGTGCATCGCTTCCTCAAGCAGCATATTCCTGCTCATGCCCACGGGTATGCGGATAGGTTGTTGCTTCATGGATAGGTTATGAGCATGCGGATAGCTTATTTTCCTATTCGCGTGGCGATAACCTATCTGCATCGTCGCAACCTATCCGCGCAGAGGCTTCCTGGGCTCGGATACCGCGAAAATGCTTGTTGGGGTGAGGTGTACACCCGCTCGGGAAGATTCAACTCCTGCCGATCAGGTTGAATCCTTCGGAAAGGCGTCCCCTTCTGAGCGGTCGTGGCCGCTGTGCTGTGTCTAGCCCGGCGCTCACCCATTTCGCACGTAATTCTCCCGCGACTCGTTCAAAACGTGAAATTGCATCGTTGGAATTGCAACGTTTTAAGGCTGTCTCAAAAAGTTACCGGATTAAATTACGTGCGGAATTGAGGTTGGGGGCCTGGACAGGGTGCTTCAGGAGAACCGATGTAATTGCCCCGAGAGAGTCCGTGGGCAGTGTCCTCAGCTAGGCCTCTTGACGGGCTGGGATCACCCTGCAATCGGTGCTATACCAACGGGTGTAGAGCGCCCGATGAGAGCCGAGACCCTACCCTGGTGTCAGGTCGACCACACGGGAAGTCACCAACACGGGAGGAACGCATGGAGTATGTGGCGCTGCTGCGCGGCATCAACGTCGGTGGCACAAACAAGGTTGTCATGAGCGAGCTGCGCGAG
Organism: uncultured Actinomyces sp.; assembly: GCA_938040725.1. Lineage (GTDB taxonomy): Bacteria > Actinomycetota > Actinomycetes > Actinomycetales > Actinomycetaceae > Pauljensenia. The sequence goes on from CALHZX010000110.1 coordinate 4,453, forward strand.
CAGATTGCCGACGAGGGCTACACGAACGTTCGCACCTACATCAACAGCGGCAACCTCCTCTTCGAGGCCGAGGCCGAGGCCGAGGCTGGGACCAACACCCCATGCGAGGCCGTCGCCCAGATAGTCGAGGAGGCCCTGGCGCGCCGCTATGACTTCCCGATCCGGCTGGCCCTCATGACAGCGCAGGACTTCCTCGCGGAGCTGTGCAACCTGCCCGACTGGTGGCATGGTGAGGTTGCACGCCGCGACGCGCTCTTCTACACGCGAGGCCTCGACACGGACCACGTGCGCGAGCGCATTGAGGCGTTGGAGCTGGGTGACGAGGCGGTTCACTTCGGTCAGCACGCAGTGTTCTGGGCAAAGTTTGATGAGAAGACATTTCTGAAGACCGCCTACCACAAGCGCCTCCTGCGCGAGGAGTTCTACCGCCAGGTGACGATCCGCTCCGGGGCGACGGTCGGGAAGATCGCGGCCATGCTGTCGCGGGGTTGACGGGCGGGGAGTCCTTGGCGACGACGCAGGTGGGGAACTAGACTGAATCGGGAGAACACTGACGTAGGCCGTTCGCCGGAAGGAATACGGATGACAACCGCTGCCCCGACCCTGTGTGTTTTTACCCCGACATACAACCGCGCGTACATTTTGCCTGCGCTGTATGAGTCCCTGCTGGCTCAGACGTCGACGGATTTCCAGTGGATGATCGTGGATGACGGATCCACTGACGACACGGAGTCTCTCGTCCAAGGCTGGATTGCTGAGGGGCGTATGTCGATCGACTATGTCAAGCAGGAGAACGGCGGGAAGCCTCGCGCAACCAACACGGGTGTTGCCCGTTGTCGCAGCGAGCTGTTCTTTGTCGTGGATTCAGACGACCACCTCGTGCCGACCGCGGTGGAGCATGTTCTTACGCGTTGGGAGGAGATCCGAGGCGACGACTCCTTCGCGGGAATCGTTGCCCTGCGCGGCACTGACGAGCACACCCCCATGGGCACGTGGATGCCCGAGGGGGTGCGTGCGGTGACGCTGTGGGACCTGCACGAGAAGATGGGTTTCCGCGGCGATACGTCGCTGATTCACCGCACCGAGATCCTGCGTCGCTACCCCTTTGAGGTGGCTCCCGGTGAGAAGTTCGTCGCGGAATCCTCCGTGTGGTTCCTCATTGACGAGAGCTACAACATGCTGGCGGATAACGAGATCCTCACCATTTGCCACTATCTGCCCGACGGTCTGACGCAGAACTTTGCGTCCAATGCCAAGAAGAATCCGATCGGCTATTGGAAGCACAAGCGATACTGCGCGGCGCGTTCCACCACGCTGAAGTCGCGTGCCCGCGAGACGAGCCTGTTCCTCGTCGGATGCATGCTCGCCCATCAGAAGGGGGCTCTTTCCATGGCGCCGAGCAAGGCACTCGCGGTTGTCTGCTACCCGGTTGCGCTTCTCGCCCGCTATACGATGTTCCGTTGAGGGAGCCCTATGGAAAAGCCGCAGGACACCGCCCGAGAGGGGGCCTCCGTGGACGAGGCCGTGGCGCCCGACGTGGAGAGTGCGCAGGCGCCTGAGAAACTCTCGCTGAAGGCCAACATGATGTGGAGCTCCGTGGGCTCCCTGACGCGCTTGGGTTGCAACTACCTCGTCTCATCGGTGTTGGTGGTGCGCTTGGCGGCGGGTTTTGACGCGGCGGGCATGCTCGCGCTGGCGATGGCGATAGCGAACCTCGTGAACCCGATCGCGGATTTCCGCTTGCGCACGGTCCAAGTGACGGATGTGACGGGGGAGCGCACCTCGCGTGAATATGTCGGACTGCGTTCGGTGCTGTCTATCGTGGCATTCCTGGTCGGTGTGGCCTATTCCATTGTGACGACGTCCTATGATGCGTTGCCTGTTATTTCTTTGTATCTCGTGTACTCGTTGGCGACGAATTTCATCGAGGTTTTCCACGCGATTGACCAGAGGCATCTGCGTCTTGATTTCGCGGGAAAGTCCTACGTGATGCAGGGGGTTGGCACGCTCGTTGCTTTCACAGTGGGCCTGTGGTTTTTTGATTCCTTGCTCGTCGCTGTGGGTCTCATGACGGCGGTCGTCATCCTGGTCGGCGCTCTGTATGACGCGCCTCGTGCGTCCATGTTTGAGCCAATTCGTCCGCGGGTGCGTTTTGGGCGTGGGGTGAAGACGCTCGTTTCGTTGGCGCCACTCGTCGTTGCTCAGATCGCTGCGACGTCGGTCTTGACTGTCCCGCGCCAGATGCTTTCTGCGAGCGATGGTGCTGAGGCTTTGGGCGTGTATCAGGCTGTCGCGTCGCTCGCTGTCATCGTGCAGATGGGTGCCACCTACGTCTACAGTCCGCTGATGGGTGTGTTCGCTGAGCGTTTTCATTCGAACAAGCGCTCGGCGCTCATGCTGTTGTGGAAGACGATCGGCGCGATCGTTGCCATTGCTGCCGTGGCCGCACTGGGGTTGGAGATTGTTGGTGAGCCGGTCTTGACGCTCCTGTTCGGTGAGAAGATCAGGGGTAATACTTTCCTGCTCCAGCCTGCGGTTTTGTGTACGGTGATCACGGCTTTCGGCTGGTTCTTTAATGACTTGCTGCTGTCTGTGCGTGATTATGTGGCGAGTTTTGTTGGCAATGTTGTCGCCTGCATCGTTGCTCTCGTGCTGGCTCGCCCGTTCGTGAATTGGTTCGGTATGAACGGTGTCTCGTGGGTGGGTGTTGCCGGCTACGCGTCGGGTGTTGTCGTTTTGGCGATTTTCCTTGCCGTTGACTATCGTCGGCTGACAGATGCTCCCGTTGATCGGGTCGAGGAGGGCGGGGAGGCTCCGCAAGGGGCGTGACCGTTGCGGGCAGCGTGATTTTGGCCCCCGCGCGCGCCCCTGCGGCCCCGATGCGGCCTAAAACCCGTACGCTTGTGTCAGTTCACGAGAAAACGAGGAGACACCATGGCCTCACACAGCGGGCGCCCCGGCGCCATCCGTAAGAAGGGCACCAAGAAGGGCGCGCAGGTCGGTACCGGCGGGCACTCTCGCCGCCGCCTCGAAGGTAAGGGCCCGACCCCCAAGGCCGAGGATCGCACCTACCACCCGGCCCACAAGCGCAAGGTGAAGCGCGAGGCCCGCGAGGCTCAGGAGGCCGCGATTGCGCGCGCACGCGCCAAGTCGTCGATCCGCGTCAAGCCCGGCCATGAACTGATCGCAGGTCGCAACCCGGTCGCCGAGGCCGCCCGCGCCTCGGTCCCGATCGAGCGCGTCTTCATCCTCGACAACGTGAAGGATGATCGCGTGGAGGAGGTCGTGCGCCTCGCCTCCGCGATGGGTGCGCCCGTGTACGAGGTCACCCGCCGTGACCTGGATGTCGCGACCGACGGGGCGGTCCACCAGGGCGTCGCCATTGAGGTGCGCGGCTACGAGTACGCCGACGCTTCGGACCTGATCGCGGGTTCCATGCAGCAGCTGGGCCACCCGCTCCTCGTTGCCCTCGATCAGGTGACGGATCCCCATAATCTGGGCGCGGTCCTGCGTAGTGCGGGCGCGTTCGGCGCGGACGGCGTCATTATCCCCGAGCGTCGTAGCGCGGGTGTCAATACGACCGCGTGGAAGGTGTCGGCCGGTGCGGCCGCCCGCGTGCCGGTGGCTCGTGCGACGAACCTTGTGCGCGCCCTCGAGGAGGCCAAGGCGGCCGGTTACTTTGTGGTCGGCCTGGACGGCGGCGGCGACGCGCCTCTGCGCGGCCTGTCGCTGGCCGATGGCCCCCTCGTGATCGTGACGGGCGCCGAGGGCGCGGGCCTGTCCCGCCTCGTGCGCGAGACCTGCGATCAGATCGTGTCGATCCCGATCACGTCGACCGTCGAGTCGCTCAACGCGGCCGTTGCCACGGGCATTGCCCTGTATGAGGTGGCCTCCCTGCGCGCGCAGGGCTGAGCCTTCCGGACTGTCTGTCGTCTCGCCGCGGGTGCTTGAAGCGCCTGCGGCGAGATTCTTTTTCGGCGGCCTTGCGCATTGACAGGATGTTTTCTCTGGTGAAGAGGTGGTCTTTCGGCAGGTCTCCGCAGTGGAAGAATCGAGGGGCTTCCAGGAGGATCCCTTGGCGCTGGAGGTTGCCCGCGAGTTCGCGAAAAGACATGTCCATAAACGCGTCAGTACCCCAGCGGTCATCGTGCAGGATGCGAGCCTCGCAGCATCAGAGTTCGGACGCTGGGCGTCCCCCAACCGAGCAGGATCGTGCCGCGACGAGGATCTCGGTCCTCTCCTGACTGGTGCGTTTGAGTGGCGTGGGTGTCGCTGAGGGAACGAGATTAAAGCCGGGGATGGCATCGAGGAGGGGCTTTATCGCGAGGCTGCGCAGGTCGCTGCCGATAATGATCTCCGCGCCGACCCACCCGTGGCTGGCGAGCTGCTCGCTCATCCCGGGTGTCCCGTCGCGCGCACCCGTGGACACCCAGTAGTCGACAGCGCGGGTGACCGCCTGATTCGGGTCTGCCGCGATCAGCGCGTAGAAGTACCTGCGACGGTTAATGGCCCTACCTAGGGAGAAACCTGAACGACCTGCCCCCATGAACGTCCTCCTCGAGGAAAGACAAGTGTCAACAACAAGCATCAGCACTCTGCTGCAGCGCGTTGCTGCTGAGCGCCGCTGCTCACCAGGATACTATCCGCAGGGAATTACTGGGATTGACGAGGCATGGGCGCCCGTGCGGTGACCGGCCGGAGAAGGGAGGCTACCCCCGGCTCTTCTTCGCAGCCTTGTGCATTGCCGTGAGCTCGGGGAGCGAGAGGGGGACGTCTGATGGGATATCCCAGCGATTGAGGTGACGGGCGGGTGCAATCATGATGCCCTGCGCGTTGAAGGACTCTTCGAGTGAGTGCATCGACGAATCAGCGTAACTATTTTCGAAGCCGCTGAGATTCATCCGTGTTGCCCAATCAGTGAGGCACCACAGTTCGGTCACCGGACTCGATTCGCTCTCGACTGTGCGCGCAATGATATCCACGTACACCTTGGTGATGGTGGCTCGCTTGATTCGGTCGGGCACGACAGAGGGGGCATGTGACAAGAGGCGACGGTATGAGCGTGTCTCGAAGAAAACATTAGTCAGGAATGCGCGACCGCTGTGTCCGATGGTCAGTTCCGTTCCGGTCCATCCCCGCTGCTTGAATTGCTCTTGCATGCCGGTACTGGTGCGGCGTGCCCCCTTCGTCTTCCAGAGGCTGACGCAGCGGGAGACGGCATCAGACGGGGATGCTGACAGCTGAAAAACGGTGATCGTGCTGAAAGATTCGTTGAAGCCTTGCTGCATACTTGAGATGAAAGAGTTCATCGCGATTCCCCGTTGTCGCGGCGGTGCTGTCGTTTCTTCATTGCTTCACTGTGCATGATGCCTTCTCCTGCTGCGGGTCGACCGCGACCCTGGCATAGAAGTACCTGCGGCGGTTGAAAATCCGTCGCAGTGAGAAACCGGGGGTCATGACCGCTCCTTCGACGGGAGGAGCTTGGTGACGGGGTCGAGGAAGCTGCCCCGCATCTGGGCGATGTTGGCGGGGGAGAGGGGATGATCCTCGGGCAGTCCCTCACCGTCGACGAGGCGCGGGGGAGTGATATCCATCAGTATTCCTGCGGTTCGGGTGACGAGGCCAGGCTATCAGCGCGATGCCCGTCTGGCGAAACACGCAGACGAACGGAGGCGATACGATGAGGCCATGAGCGTCCTTGGAACCGTCATCGTTGGCATCGTCATCCTCATTGGAGTGATCGGTGCGGTCGTGCAGATCTGGCCGTCCGCGCCCGTCGTTGGGGGTGCGATCCTGGTGTGGGCGTGGCTGACAGGCACCCGCGCCGCGTGGGTTATCTTCGCCATCGCGGCCGTTGTCCTGATCCTCGGGACGGTCCTGAAATACGTGATTCCTGCGCGCGGCATGAACAAGGCGGGAATCCCTCAATCCACGCTCGTGTGGGGCGCCGTCGGCGGTGTTGTCGGATGGTTCATCGGCCTGCCTCTCGGCCTCGTCCTGGGCATGGTCGCCGCGATCTTCGTCGTCGAGTACCTGCGCAGCAAGGACACTGCGACCGCCTGGAAAGCGACGGTCCAGGCCCTCAAGGCCTTCGGCTGGACGATCGCCATCGAGCTGATCGCCGCCCTCACGTGCGCGACCCTGTGGGGCGTCGGCGTCGCCCTGGTCGCAGCCGGAAACTGACGCGACCAGCCGGTGCCCCGGCCTCGTTGTTCCTCCGGTAGGATAGGTCTGTTGCGCGCGCCCGCGTAACAGACCCAACTAAACGGAGATACTCATGCCCGCCGTCATCGTTCTCGGCGCCCAGTGGGGCGACGAAGGCAAAGGCAAGGCCACTGACCAGCTCGGCCAGCACACCGACCTCGTCGTGAAGTTCAACGGAGGAAACAACGCCGGACACACCGTCGTTATTGACGGCGAAAAGTACGCGCTGCACCTCCTGCCCGCCGGAATTCTCTCCGAAGGCGTCACCCCCATCATCGGCAACGGCGTCGTTGTCGACCTGGACGTGCTCTTCGAGGAGCTCGCGGAAATCACCGCGCGCGGCGTCGACTGCTCGCGCCTGCGCATCTCCTCCAACGCGCACATCATCCCCCCGTACAACCGCCTCATGGACCAGGCGAACGAGCGTGCGCGCGGCAACAATCTCATCGGCACGACGGGTCGAGGCATCGGCCCCACCTACGCCGACAAGATGAACCGTATCGGCCTGCGCATCCAGGACCTGTTCCACCCCGAGGAGCTGCGCGCCAAGGTTGAGGCCGCCCTGGCCCCCAAGAACACCATTTTCGAGGCCGTGGATATCCCCGTCCTCGACCCGACCGAGGTGTCCGATCACCTGCTGTCCTTCGCGGACCGGATCAAGCCGATGATGTGCGACGTGTCCCTCGTCGTCAACGACGCGCTGGACCGCGGCGAGACCGTCCTGTTTGAGGGCGGCCAGGCGACCATGCTCGACATCGATCACGGCACCTATCCCTTCGTGACCTCCTCGAACCCGACCGCGGGCGGCGCGATCACCGGCTCCGGCGTGGGCCCAACCCGCATCGACCGCGTCGTCGGCGTCGCCAAGGCGTACACGACGCGCGTGGGCGAGGGCCCGTTCCCCACGGAGCTGGACGACGAGGTCGGCGAGGCCCTGCGCACCAAGGGCGGCGAGTTCGGCGTAACCACGGGTCGCCCGCGCCGCACCGGCTGGTTCGACGCCGTCGTCATGCGCTACTCGACGCGCATTAACGGCCTGACCGACATCTGCCTGACCAAGCTCGACGTGCTCTCCGGCTACGAGACGATCCCCGTGTGCGTGGCCTACGAGGTCGACGGCGCGGTCACTGAGGAAATGCCTCTCGACCAGGCCGGCTTCGAGGCCGCCGTGCCCGTGTACGAGGACCTGCCGGGTTGGAGCCAGGACATCTCGCAGTGCCGTTCCTTCGAGGAGCTGCCACGCGCCGCCCAGGACTACATCAAGCGCCTGGAAGAGCTGTCGCGCTGCCGCATCCAGTCCATCGGCGTGGGTCCGGGCCGCGAGGCCACGATCGTGCGCTACCCGCTCATGTGACGGTTCACTGAGACGACAGTGGGGGCCGGTGCTGCATTGCAGCGCCGGCCCCCACTTGTTTCACGCGCCACCGTCGGCGCGCATGTACGACAAAGCACGCCGAACCGAATGCGCCTGTCGGCGCGAAGGCCGCTCGTAGCGGCAGAGTTTGGAGCCCGGGGCATACCGGTCCGGCGTGCCCCACAACTGTACGACCAGTCAGCGCCCGCACGCATCCCGTGGCGGCGTGCATCAACCCACACGGGGCATCCGCCACAGCCTGTGCCCTCATCGCCGAGGCCATGGCAGCGTGAAGCGGGACCGACACCCGGCCTCGTGCCTGGGAGAGTCGACCCGCGCGGGTGGCCCCTGCCTCGTCGGGCGCGCACATGTGGGACCATGGAAGCGTGATGACTTCGACCCCGCCCACGCGACCCCGAACCCGCCCGAACCGCGGGCGTCGCCGCGAGACCCTGGCGACCCGGCACGTGCCCAACGGCATCGGCACCCTCACCGTCACCGTGCTGGCCACGGCGACCATCGTCGCCTGGTGGCTGCCCGGTTCGCGTTGGAGCGTCGGTCCCGTCGTCGCCATCGCGTCGTTCCTGCTGGCCCTCGGCTGGCCGACGCTCGCGCGCCTGCACATGCCGTGGCTCGCGCAGGCGGTCCTCGCCCTGGGTGGGGCGCTGACCCCGATGGCCGTCGCCTACTGGAAAAACCTCGACATCGCCGTCCCCCTGACGGGCATCACCCTGGTCGCCCTGGTTGCCGCCACGATTCTGGACGCGCCCGCGCCCCGCGACCACTCCGTGGGCCACACGAGCGAGCACTGGGGGTCCACGTCGCTGACTGCCGCTCTCGCCTCGTCGGTGACCGGCCTCCTCTTCGTCACCTCCGGATCCATGTGGGTCTCCCTCACCGTTCACGAGCGCTGGTCCGTCATCGTCCCCATGGCTGCCCTCATCGCGATTATTGCGGCGGCGTCGGCGCGCTCGGGACGCAGCGCAAAGGCGGGTATCGTCTACGCGATGCTGACCGGCATCGTCGCTGGCCTCGTCGCCGCCTCGATCGCGTGGATCCTCGGGCAAACGTCGGACCTACTGCCCGTCGTCTTCCCCTTCATTGCCAAGCGTTTCGGCGACTTCGCTGCCTTCCTGACCCTCGGCGGCGTCACCGGCTTCGGCGTCGGCTTCGCCGTCTCCGTCGTCGATGCGCTCCTGGGAGAGCGCGCCGCCTCCGCGCAGCTCGCCAACGTTCTGGGCCGAGGCGCCGCGAAGTTCCTCGTCGCAGCCCTGCCCGTCTACGCGATGATCCGCATCGGCGGCATCTGAGCCGCTGTGGCGCCCGATGACCCGCGGCGTCCGCACCGCACCCGGGTCAGGTTCCTGCACGGTCGGGCCCCGGCCTCGTCCCTGTTCGCTCCCAGCTGGGCACGTCCCTGCTCGCGCGCCCACGTCCACCCGAGGCGTTAGGCTGGAGCCATGATGGTGATACCTGCTGACCTGCCCGCACTCGTCGCTCCCGTCGCGTGGATGCTCGGAACCTGGGAAGGCTGGGGCATGCACGCGCAGCCCGCCGCCCCCGGTCAGGAGGCATCCGCCGAGGTCCCCGCAGATTCGCCCGTCATCGAGGAGATCCGCGGCGATGTCGTCGGCGAGCAGATGCGCCTGGTGACCCGCGTGTACGCGGGCGAGGCCTCGGCCCCGATCGACCCCACGTGGGACGCCGCGCAGGGCCTGTCCGCTATTAAGAAGGGCGACCTGATCAGCGAAGAGACCGTGTACGTCTCCGTCGCCCCCTCCGATGCGCCGCTGCCCCCACCCGGCCAGTACAACCCTCGCGAGTTCACGGCGACCTCCGCCTCCACCGAGGGCCACAGCGCGGTGTGGGACGGCGTGAGCGTCGGCCCGCGCGTGCAGATGGTCTCCGACGCGATCGCGCTCGGCGTGGGTGCGACCCGCGTGACGCACCTGGGCCGCATGTTCGGCCTGGTCGCGGGCGAGCTCATGTGGACGCAGGAGCGCACGCTCGACGGTGAGGACGAGGCCGACGTCGAGATCTCCGGCCGCCTGCACCGCACGGCCCAGGCCTCGACCGACTCCGGCGAGGTCATCGAGGGCATCGACGATTCCCAGGATGGCTTCCTTGTCTGAGCCTGGCGTCGATTCCGAGTTCGTCGACGAGGCCGTGGCCTCCTTCGGCGCGACCGCGCACTTCGGGGACCCGGCGGGGGAGCAGTGGGCCCTCGAGGGTGGCCGCGCGCTGGTGCGCCGCCCGGACCTGGCGGTCATTGCTGTGTCGGGCGCGGATCGGCTCACCTGGCTGACGTCGCTCGCCTCCCAGGTCGTCACCGACCTCGTCCCCGGCATGAGCCGCGAGCTGCTCATCCTCTCGCCCGAGGGGCGCGTCGAGCACTGGGCGGGCGCGAGCGACGACGGGGAGGCGCTGCACTTGATCGTGGAGTGCTCGGACCTGTCGGGGTTCGTGGAGTTCCTCGAGTCAATGCGTTTCGCGCTGCGCGTCGCTGTTTCTGAGCGCGACGTCGCCGTGTTCTCCTCGGTCCGCGCGGGCGCGAATACGCCCGAGTCCGTGGCCGGCCTGCCCGGACACCTGTGGACCTGGGAGGACCCGTGGCCCGGTGTCGTGGACGGCGGTGCTGCCTACTTCCAGGGCGAGCGTCATCCCGGCGCGCGCACCCCGATGATGCTTCACGCTGTTTCACGACAGGACGCTGACCGGTTTGAGGAAGCGTGGCTGTCTGCTTGCCCCGAGGACGGCTCGCGTCGCCGCGCCGGATACCTGGCGTGGGAGGCCATGCGCATCGCCGCGTGGAAGCCGCGCCTGGGTCGCGAGACCGATGCCCGAGCGATTCCGCCCGAGGTGGACTGGCTACGCACCGCCGTCCACACGTCGAAGGGCTGCTACCGCGGGCAGGAAACCATCGCCCGCGTCCTCAACCTTGGCCGACCCCCGCGCCGCCTGGCCTACCTGCAGCTGGACGGCTCGCGCGGCGACCTGCCCGCGCCCGGCACGCCCATCTCGGTGGGCGGCCGCCAGGTCGGGGTCATCACTTCCTCGGCTCGCCACGCGGACGAGGGTCCGATCGCCCTCGCCCTCATCGCCCGCGCCGTTCCCCTGACGACGGTCTTCGACATTGACGGCGTCGCCGCCGCCCAGGAGGAGATCGTGCCCGTCCATGGCAAGTCCTCCGTGTCCCCGCAGACCCGCCCGGGCGCCAACCTCTCCCGCGAGGCCGGCCAGCGCGGCGGTTCCACGGGCTTCGGCGGCCTCGGCTCGGCCCTGGGGTCGCGCTGATGCGCGCCGTCATCCAGAGGGCTACCTCCGGCGAGGTGCGGGTCGACAGCACCGTCGTCGGCCGCCTTGCTATTCCTGATGATTCTGCTGGTTCTGCCGGTGGCATCGAGGCGGGGGAGGGCGCCGGTGGAGTGCGCCAGGGCCTCGTCGTCCTCCTCGGCGTCCAACGTGGCGACGGCGCCGAGCAGGTGGCCACGGTGGCCCGCAAGATCGCCGAGCTGCGCATTCTCGACGACGAGCGTTCCGCGGTGGATGCGGGTGCTCCGATCCTCGTCATCTCGCAGTTCACCTTGTATGGGGACACCCGTAAGGGCCGGCGCCCCTCGTGGGCTCATGCCGCCCCCGGCGAGGAAGCCGAGCCCCTCGTCGATGCGGTTGTGGCCGACCTGCGCGGCCGGGGCCTGCATGTCGAGACCGGCCAGTTCGGGGCGATGATGGAGGTCTCGCTGGTCAATGACGGCCCGTTCACGGTCCTCGTCGAGGCGTAGTTCCCCCCACAACGTCGCATGCAATTCCCATGTCAACCTTTTCAGCATTGAAAAATGACCGTTGCAATTCCAACGTTTGTGAGGCCAGTCGAAAACTGACCCGGTTAAATTATGTGCGACTGTGTGAGAGGGTGATCCAGTGCTTGCGCGTCCCCCGGCCACCTGCGCCCCCGGCCACCTGCTCCCGGCCGCGCCCCCGTCCCCGCACCCGGCCTCGTCCCTGCGCCCAGGGCGAAAGCGCGCGCACGTCGCCCGCGCTTTTCGTAGTCTGTAACCAGTCAACTGGGACGGGTGTACGCCGAGCTCGGCGAAGTGCCCGTCCTGCACAATGAGGAGAGGCATGTTCGAACGCTTTACCGACCGCGCTCGCCGGGTCGTCGTGCTCGCGCAGGACGAGGCTCGCGGTCTCAAGCACAACTACATCGGCACGGAGCACCTGCTGCTCGGCCTGATCTCCGAGGGTGAGGGCGTCGCCGCCAAGGCCCTGGAGACGATGGACATCAAGGGCGAGGCCGTTCGCGCCTCGGTCATTGAGATCATTGGCGAGGGCGAGAAGCCGGTCGAGGGCCACATTCCCTTCACCCCGCGCGCCAAGCGCGTCTTCGAGCTGAGCCTGCGCGAGGCCCTGCAGCTGGGTCACAACTACATTGGTACGGAGCACCTGCTGCTCGGCCTCCTCAAGGAGGGCGAGGGCGTGGCCGCCCAGGTGCTGACCAAGCAGGGCGCGGACCTGGCTCAGGTGCGTCAGACTGTCATTCAGATGCTCAGCGGCTACCAGCGTGGCGACGACGAGGGCCGTGAGTCCGTGGGTGCGGGCGTGGGCGGATCGGGTGGTCCCGAGCGCTCCAACTCCGCGGTCCTCGAGCAGTTCGGCCGCAACCTGACGCAGGCCGCGCGCGAGAACAAGCTGGACCCCGTCATCGGCCGCCGCGTCGAGATGGAGCGCGTCATGCAGGTCCTCTCGCGCCGCACGAAGAACAACCCGGTCCTGATCGGTGAGCCCGGCGTCGGTAAGACGGCGGTCGTCGAGGGCCTCGCCCAGGCGATCGTGCACGGCGACGTGCCCGAAACCATTAAGGATAAGCAGATTTACAGCCTCGACATGGGGTCGCTGGTCGCTGGCTCGCGCTACCGCGGCGACTTCGAGGAGCGCCTGAAGAAGGTCCTCAAGGAAATCCGCACGCGCGGCGACATCATCCTGTTCATCGACGAGATCCACACCCTCGTGGGTGCGGGCGCCGCCGAGGGCTCGATCGACGCGGCCCAGATGCTCAAGCCCATGCTGGCGCGCGGCGAGCTCCAGACGATCGGCGCCACCACGAACGACGAGTACCGCAAGTACATCGAGAAGGATGCGGCCCTCGAGCGCCGCTTCCAGCCGGTGAAGGTCGAGGAGCCCAGCGTCGACGAGACGGTGGAGATCCTCAAGGGCCTGCGCGACCGCTACGAGGCACACCACCGTGTCATCATCACGGACGCCGCGATCCAGGCTGCCGCCGAGCTGGCGGACCGCTACATCTCGGATCGTTTCCTCCCCGATAAGGCCATCGACCTGGTCGACGAGGCCGGTGCGCGCCTGCGCATCCGCCGCATGACCGCGCCGCCGGAGCTGCGCGAGCTGGACGAGAAGATCGCTGAGGTGCGCCGCAACAAGGAGGCGGCCATCGATGATCAGGACTTCGAGAAGGCCGCGTCGCTGCGCGACGAGGAGTCGAGGCTGTCTGAGGAGCGCAAGGCGAAGGAGGAAGCCTGGAAGGGCGGCGAGTCCGACGAGATCGCCGAGGTCGGGGATCAGGAGATCGCCGAGGTCCTGGCCATGTCGACGGGTATCCCGGTCGTGCGCCTCACCCAGACAGAGACCGCGAAGCTGCTCAAGATGGAAGACGAGCTGCATAAGCGCGTCATCGGCCAGGACGAGGCGGTCAAGGCTCTCGCCCAGTCGATCCGTCGTACGCGCTCCGGCCTGAAGGATCCGAACCGTCCCGGTGGCTCGTTCATCTTCGCCGGCCCGACTGGCGTGGGTAAGACCGAGCTGGCGAAGGCCCTCGCCGAGTTCCTCTTCGGCGACGAGGATGCGCTCATCCAGCTGGATATGTCCGAGTTCTCCGAAAAGCACACGGCCTCGCGCCTCTTCGGTGCTCCTCCCGGCTACGTCGGCTACGACGAGGGTGGTCAGCTCACGGAGAAGGTGCGTCGCAAGCCGTTCTCGGTCGTCCTCTTCGACGAGGTTGAGAAGGCTCACCCGGACATCTTCAACTCGCTGCTCCAGATCCTGGAGGAGGGCCGCCTGACGGACTCGCAGGGCCGCAAGGTGGACTTCAAGAACACCGTCATCATCATGACGACGAACCTGGGTACCCGCGACATCAACAAGGGTGTCCTGACGGGCTTCCAGACAGCGGACAACTCGACGCACGACTACGGTCGCATGAAGTCGAAGGTCGCGGAGGAACTCAAGCAGCACTTCCGTCCCGAGTTCCTCAACCGTGTTGATGACACGATCGTGTTCCCGCCGCTGACCAAGCCGGAGATCGCGCGCATCGTCGACCTGATGATCGCGAAGCTGGCCAAGCGTATGGAGGCTCAGGATATGCGCCTGCAGCTGACGGACGAGGCTCGCGAGCTGCTCGCGGACGTGGGCTTCGATCCGGTTCTCGGTGCGCGTCCGCTGCGTCGTGCGATCCAGCGCGAGATTGAGGATGCGCTGTCCGAGCGCATCCTGTTCGGAGAACTGCAACCCGGTCAGGTTGTTACCGTTGGCGTCTCTGGGGAAGGTAAAGACCGTACGTTCACCTTCAATGGAGAGTGATTTACTCGCCAATTGTTTGCGGCTGACAAACCGGACACTTCGGAGGGCGGCCCGTCGTACTGCGACGGGCCGCCCTCTAGTCGTCAAGTAAGCGTGCATCTGATAGATTCTCGTTAACTATTAGCATGCGGTGTAGTCGTGCCACACTATTGAGTGGAGACTGCTCAGCAATCGGAAGAGGGTTAATGAGCGCGCAATTGCGACGAAAAGTAACCAGTACAAGGCGACGCCTACCGGCGTTTGTCCTGGTGCTGGTCGTTGCTGCGCTGTGCATAGCAGGCGTTATCTACAAGGGTGCTGAAGTCACGCAGGTCAACGTCAACGACGGTGGCATTTGGGTGACCAACAAGTCCAAGCAGATGGTCGGCCACCTCGACTACGAGGCCCACATCCTCGACGCCGCCCTGCGCACTGAGGCCACTAACTTCGACGTCGGTCAGGCTGGCGAGACCGTCACCGTCTCCGACCTCATCTCGCTGACCGTCGCTCCCGTCAATGTCACCCAGGTGTCCCTCGGCTCCCCGACGGCTCTGCCATCCGGCTCCAGCGCCATGCAGGGCGGCGACGTCCTCGGCGTCCTCAACCCCACCGACGGCACTCTGTGGACCACCTCGGCCACCGCGCCCAGCCCCGCGAACCTTTCCGAAGGCGCGGCCCTGTCCTCGAACATGGGCACGAGCGCCTTCGTGACCGGACTCGACGGTTCCGTGTACTCCCTGGCTGCCTCGGGCACGCTGACCACTGTCAAGCGCCAGGGGACCGTCGACCAGGTCGCGACCGCCAGGATCGAAGGCATCCCAGAGGACGCCCAGCTGAGCATAACTGTCGTCGGCGACCAGGTCGTCGCCCTCGACTCGCAGTCCAACACCCTCTTCCTCCCGGGCGGCAAGAAGCTCGACCTGGGCGCCGCCGGCGTCGAGGAGGGCGGCATCCTGCAGCTGGCCGGACCGAAGGCGGATTCCGTCCTGCTCGCCACGCCCTCGGCCCTCGTATCGATCCCGCTGGCAGGTGGAACCCCGACGATCACGCCCGCCACGGAGAGCGGCGTCAGTGGCAATCCCGCGGCCCCCGTTCGCCACGAGGGTTGCGCGTACGGAGCGTGGAGCGTTTCGGGCGCCTACATGCGCGCGTGCGACGACCCGTCCGCGAACAAGCAGATGGTCGTCGATACGCTGACGACCGCTCGCGACATCGTCTTCCGCACGAACCGCAAGGCCATCGTCCTCAACGACGTCGCGCAGGGCAGCGTGTGGGTGCCCGACTCGAACATGGTCCTCATGGACAACTGGGACGAGGTCGAAAACCAGCTCGAGGAGACCGAGGAGGAGCAGGATAGCCCCGAGCTCACGAACGAGATCGGCGACCCTCAGCAGCGCGAGCAGAACACCCCGCCCGAGGCCGTGGATGACGAGTTCGGTATCCGCCCGGGACGCTCGACGGTCCTGCCCGTTCTCGACAACGACTCCGACCTCGACGGAGACGTGCTGACCGCGTCCCCGACGAGTGCGCCCGAGTGGGGGACCATTTCCGTCGCGCGCGGCGGCCGTGCTCTGCAGATCTCCGGCGTCGACGCGAACCAGACTGGCTCGACATCCTTCTCCTACGAGGCCTCCGACGGGCAAGCCTCGGCGTCCGCCCGCGTGCAGGTGACGATTCATCCCTACAGCCAGAACGCGGCGCCGAACCAGCTGCGTGCGTCGACCGTCAAGATCGGCGCGAATGCGCAGATTCAGTACCAGGCGCTGAGCGACTGGCGAGACCCCGATGGCGACCCGATCTACCTCAAGAATGCGGAGGCACCCGAGGGCCTGAGTGTGTCCTTCAGCGAGGACGGTTCCCTGACGATCACCGATGAGGGCAGCGCGCCCGGCCCGAAGACCGTCGTCCTGACGGTCGCGGACGATCAGGGGGCCGAGACGCGTGGCGAGCTCATCGCGACGGTTCAGGAGGCCGGAAACCTGCCTCCGTCGGCGAACGGCGACCTGTTCCAGGCGCACCCGGGTGAGACGGTCACCCTCGACCCGCTCAAGAACGACACCGATCCCAACGGCGACCCGCTGAGCCTCGCCGCTGTCTCGGGTGCACCCGCGGGCGCGACGATCTCGCCGGACCTCGACCGCGGCACGATCGACTTCCGCGCCACCGCGCCGGGCTCCTACTCCTTCGCCTACACGGTGTCCGACGGCATCGCGACGACGCTGGGCATTATCCGCGTTGAGGTCGTGGAGGCCACCGCTCTGCCGCCGGTTGCCGAGAACGACACGGCGGTCCTCCCGCTGGGCGGATCCGTCTTGGTCGCGCCCCTCAATAATGACTATGACCCGTCGGGCGGCCTGCTGTCTATCACCTCGGTCGACGCCTCGAACGTGCCCGGCCTCGAGGTGGCTCTCATCGACCGCCACCTGCTGCGCGTGACCGCGCTGTCGGGCCTGAGCCAGACCGCGACCTTCTCCTACACGGTCTCGAACGGCCAGGGCGAGGCCACCGCGGACGTGATGGTGATTCCCGGCGCGGCCGATCGCTCCGACCTGCCGCCCGTCCTCAAACCTGACCGCGCCAAGGTGCGTGTCGGCGACCTGGGTACCGTGTCGGTCCTGTCGAACGACCGCTCCCCGGCGGGCCTGAACCTGCAGGTCGAGTCGACGCTCGCCTACGACCCGACGAACGCGCTGGGAACCCCCTTCGTGACCGGTAACCAGGTGCGTCTCGAGGCCGGCGCCAACCCCGGCATCATGGACGTTACCTACTCGGTCATCGACTCCGCGGGCAACCGTGCGTCGAGCACGGTCACCTTCGAGGTAGTCGGCGCGTCCGACCAGAACCAGCCTCCGCGCCCCCGCGACATCAGCGCGTGGGCGGCCGCGGGGCAGACGACGCGCATCCCCGTGACCCTCGATGGCATCGACCCTGACGGCGACTCCGTGAGCCTGACGGGCCTCGACTCCTCGCCGCAGCAGGGCAGCGCCACCGCGCAGTCGACGTGGATCGACTACACGCCGAACCAGAACGCCTCGGGCACCGACTCCTTCACCTACACGGTCACCGACCGTCAGGGCGCACGAGTCTCCGCTCGCGTGCGCGTCGCGATCTCCGCGGCCCCCTCGCTCAACCAGAATCCGGTGGCCGTGCCCGACACGGTGCTGACGCGCCCGGACCGCATGGTGACCGTCAACGTCCTCTCGAATGACGTGGACCCCGACGGCGACCCCCTCACGCTGGAGGAAGACGGCCTCGAGACGGCGACGCCCGAGCTCGACCCGCAGGTCCGTTCCTCCTCGACCCTGCAGGTCCACACGCCTTCGCAGGTCGGCACCTACCTGGTGTCCTACACGGTCAGCGACGGTCGCGGCGGCTCCGCGCGTGGAACCGTGACGGTGTACGTGCAAGACGACGCGCCCCTCAAGGCGCCGATCGCCCGCGATGACTACGTCGCCTACGAGGAGCTGCCCACCGATGGTTCCGCCGTGCGCGTGAAGGTCCTCGACAACGACGAGGACCCCGACGGCAGCGTCGACGAGCTGACCGTGACGAGCGCCGAATCCGGCGTCACGGTTGACGGAACCGACCTGCTGATCCCGGTCACCGACACCCTGCGCCTCGTCGTCTACACGATCACGGACCGTGATGGCCTGACGAACTCCGCCGTCGTGACCGTGCCCGGGCGCGACTCTACCGCGCCCTTCCTGAACGCCGCGGCCCTGCCCATCGAAATGGACGCGGGAACCTCGCGCACGATCAACCTGTCGGATTACGTCGTGACCCGCTCGGGCCGCAGCCCCCGCCTCGTCGATGGGACCTCCCCGGTGCCCCAGACCGGCCTGGACTCCGTCGTGGCCGACTCCTCGACGCAGCTGACGCTCACGGCTACCGCGACTTTCGGCGGTAACTCCGCCTTCCTCATCCAGGTCGCGGACGGCGGCGCCGACGATGCTGGCGCGCTGAGCGCGTCGCTGTCGCTGCCCGTGCGCATCAAGGCGACCACGAATCAGCCGCCCTCCTTCGCCCCGACGGCGATCCGCGTCGAGGCCGGGGGCGAGGCCGTCACGCAGAACCTCGCACTCGCGGTGCGCGACCCCGAAGGTGTCGATGCGACGACCTTCACCTACGCGGTGGGTTCTGTGCCCGGCGGTGTGACCGCCTCCCTTGACGGGAGTATCCTGACGGTGTCCGCCTCTGCAGGGGTGGCTCGCGGCGCGGCCGGTTCGATCGCGGTGAGCGTCACCGACGAGGACGGTCACACCGTCGACGCTGCGGTCCCCGTCGAGATCGTGCCCACGACGAAACCGCGCGTCAAGGTGCCCACATACTCTCTGACCGCGAGGGTGGGACAGACGGTGAGTGTGGACGTGGCTTCGAGGGCGACCAACCCGTTCCCGGGCAGCCCGCTTGCGTTGGAAAACGCCACTGTGTACCTGGGGGACGCGCTGGTCGCTTCTTCGGGGACGACCATATCGGTGAGGCCCGGCTCAGTCGGCACCGTCTCCGTGGGCTTCCGACTCAACGACACGCTGGGCGACCCCTCGCGCGCCGTGCTGGGCACGATCATCGTGAAGGTAGTGAGCAAGCCGAATGCCCCCACGAACGTGCAGGCTGTAGTGTTGGGCGCCAATGGCGCTCGCGTGAGTTTCAACGTGCCCGAGGCCAACGGTTCCCCAATCACCCAGTATCGCATCTTCGACCAGACGGGGCGCCGGGTCGCCACCTGCGCGACGAACGTGTGCGAGGTCGGCGGCCTCCTCAACGGCCAGCCCTACTCCTTCACCGTGAGCGCGGTCAACGCGGAAGGTGAATCGGAGCGATCGGGCGCCTCGAACACCATCACCATCTCCGGCGCGCCGAACCGCCCGGCGCGGCCCACCCTGACTGCCAAGGACGGAAAGATCGAGGTCTCGTGGAGTGCACCCGCCTCCAACGGTTTCCCGATCACCGGCTATACGGCGACCGCAACGGTTGCGGGCGGAAGGAGCGTGCCGTGCACGACCAACGGGGCGACTACGTGCGTGCTCACGGGTCTGACGAACGGCAAAACGTACACGGTGACCGTCAAGGCGCACAACGCCAAGGGCGACTCCCCCGAGTCGCCTCCCGCGACTGCGACGCCCAGGGCGCCGCTCGCCGACCCCGAAGCCCCCATCATCACGGACGCCGCAGTGTCCAACGCGGCCGACGGCAGGGTCGAGATTACCCTGACGTGGCGCTACTTCGAGTCCGGTGGCGATGGATGGGGCTCCACGACGGTGACCGTCAACGGCGTGTCTAAGACCGTGGCCGGCCCGTCCTCGAACGAAGCCAACGGCACTAGTAGGACGACCCTGACCGTCAATCGGGCATCGACCCTGCGGGCCACGGTCACGGTGAGCAACACCGGCGGGCGCACGGCGACCTCACCCGCCAAGGTTTACGCCCCGCCCGCGCCTGAGGACGATGCGCAGAGCACGCCTGTGGCCCCCGACGCGCCGCGCCTGGGCCCTCCCGCGGACAACGCCTCGGGCAAGCTTCGCGTCGCCAACGCGCTCTTGAAGGCAGGAAATGGCTTTACGGCCGCAGACCTGGTTCTCTTCTACGCGGATAGTGCTTCCGGCTGCTCAGCCCCCGGGCATCAAGTGGCACACAACAACGGTGACAGGGGCGAGTTCACCATCGATTCGCTCCCTCCTGGGGCGACGATGACATACTACTTCTGCCAGCGAGGCAAGAAACGGGACGGCACCTACGTGTGGGGCCCCGCCGTTGCGGCGACCGGCACGGTCGGTAACGCGCAACCCAACGGAAGCAACTCCGAGATTCCGGCCTTCAACGTGTCGGTCGACCCTCGCGTCAGCACCGTCACCGTGTCTTGGACTCCCCCCGCAGGCATTTCCGTTCGGGAAACCAGCGTCTGGATTGAAGGGATGGAGGCCAACACAAAGCTGCGTTTCAGCGGCCCCATGAAGTCGGTGACCGTGTTCGGTCTACAACCCGTCCATGAGTACGTGGCGGTCGTGGGCGTGGAAACCACAACTGGTGCGTACAGACAGGCTCAGACGACGTTTAGGACAGGTGAAAGCACGGAGAACATCAACGCGACCCTCACCGGCACGACCGCCTGCCCGGATGGACAGACCTGCGGGTTGATGACGCTGACGGCCAGTCACGCCGCCCAGTTCCAGCCGAGGTTGACGCTCGTGTGCGTGGTGGAGACGGGGCGGCCAGCCCAACAGACGGAGCTTCGCTTCTCGCAGGGGGCACCGAGTGTAGCCGGTATCCTGACAGAGGCGGTCTCCGAGCAAGAACTGAAGGATAAGCAGGTCGTCAAGAGCTGTCGAACCGAATAGAACGAATCGGCTTTTCAGCCGAAAGAGCAACAATAGAAACGAACGTAGGAACACTTATGACCCTCTCCATCGAAGACGCAACCAGGTTTGCCCAGCTCTTCAAGGGCCTCGTCGACGGTGTCTCTGTCGCGGTCCTGGACAAGCGTCAGGCCGTTCGACTCGCCCTGACGACGATGTTCGCAGGTGGACACCTTCTGCTCGAAGATGCCCCCGGCACCGGCAAGACGGCGCTGGCTCGCGCGATCAGTGCCGTCATCGACGGCAAGCACTCGCGCATCCAGTTCACCCCCGATCTGCTTCCCTCCGACATCACCGGCGTGAACATGTTCAACCAGAAGACGGGCGAGTGGGTCTTCCATGCCGGTCCCGTCTTCGCGGAAATCGTCCTCGCTGATGAGATCAACCGTGCTTCGCCTAAGACCCAATCCGCCCTCCTGGAGGTCATGGAAGAGGCTCAGGTGACGGTCGACGGCGTGCGCCGTCCGGCCCCCCAGCCTTTCATGGTCATTGCGACCCAGAACCCCGTCGAGCAGGCCGGCACCTACCCCCTGCCTGAGGCCCAGCTGGACCGCTTCCTCATGAAGACTTCGATAGGCTACCCTTCGCGTGCCGCCATGATTGACGTCCTCGATGGGTCGGCAGCCCCCGACCGCTCGAAGAAGCTTCGCCCCCTCGTCAGTGGCAGGGACATTGTCGCCTGGTCTGCCCTGGCCTCAGCGAATCACACGGACCGGGCCGTCCTCGACTACGTGGCCGCGCTGGCGGAGGCGACCCGAGACGACGAATCCTCCCTGCTGGGTGTCTCGACTCGCGGCGCCATCGGCATGGTGCGTTGCGCCCGCGTGTGGGCGGCCGCGCAGGGCCGTAACTTCGTTCTGCCCGACGACATTAAGGCCCTCTCCGTGCCGGTGTGGGCCCACCGCATCATCGTCGACCCGGATGCTGCGTTCTCTGGAGCGACCTCCGAGGGCGTCATCCAGCGTGCCCTCACGTCGGTGCCCGCGCCGGCGGTCGGCGTCTGACTCTCCGACCGGTCACGACGATGGAGGGGATGCGCACGGATACAGCATCGATTGTCTCGCCCCGCAGGGCGCAGGCCTGCCGTGTCCACCCCTTCAAGGCACTCGCGGGCGCTATCACGCCCAGCGGGTGGGCGCTGATCGTCTTCATCTCGGTGGCCCTGGTCCTGGCGGCCGCCCTGGAGTGGATCGAGGCTTTGGCGTGCGCCCTCGCGGGAGTCGTCGCCCTGGTCCTGGCGGCCATGCGCGTCGCCTTGAAGCCCCCGCACGTCGTCTCGATCCGCGTGCCCAACGAGCGCATCGTCGCGGGCCAGACGGCGGTCGGAGAGATCTCGGTTCGCAACGAGCGCTCCCGTCCTGTTCGTTCCGGCATCATCGAGCTGCCGATCGGTTCGGGAACGGGGGAATTCGTGGTGCCCCCGCTGGGTGCCCGCGACAAGTGGGAGGAAATGTTCCTCATCTCTTCGCGTCACCGGGGCCTCATCAACGTGGGGCCGGCGCGTGCGGTGCGTTCCGACGCCCTGGGTCTGCTGCGTCGCGTGCGTTTCTGGGACGAGCCCGTCGTCTTGCACGTCCACCCGCGCACGATTCGTATGCCTTTCGACGCGACCGGCTTCCAGCTGGACGTCGAGGGCGTGCCTACCGGCAAGCTGTCCAGCTCCGACGTGTCCTTCCACGCGCTGCGCGACTATGAGCCGGGCGACGATCGCCGTGCCGTGCACTGGCAGTCCACGGCGCGCCTGGGCAGGCTCATCGTTCGCCAGTACGAGGAGACACACCGCTCCCACCACGTCATCGTTTTGGATACCTCCCGCAACGCGTGGGACGAGGAGTCCTTCGAGACGGCCGTGTCGATCGCGGGTTCCCTGGGTCTGGCGAACCTGCGCGAGTCACGCCCGGTGTCCGTGACGACGACGGAGCAGTGGCTGCCCTCGACGGTCGCCATGCGCTTCCTGGACGCGCTCTCCGAAGTCTCGTCCCAGTCTTTCGCCGACCTGTCCCTGCGCGTGCGCGAGGCCGTGGCCCAGCGCCCCGGGGTTTCCGCGCTGACGCTCATCGTCGGCCCGCAGACCACCGATGTGGAGGCTGCCCACCTGGCTCGCCTGGCACCCATCGACGTGCCCGTCTCCATCATCCGTATCGGTGCCGAGAATGAACGCGCCCGCCGCGACCTCGGCCGAGGTATCCTGCTGGATTGCTCCACGCTGGACGACCTGCCGCGCATCATCGTTGCCGGAGGCCTGGCATGAGCAGCGACGTCAACACCAAGCCGCGCGCTCAGCGCATCGAGTCACAGGGGCAGCCCGAGGCCAACGAGACGCACGTCCGTGCGGTGGGAGAAGCCCCTGACGCGACCGAGAAGGGTGATCGCGGCGCGGGTGCGCAGCCCTCGGAGGCCCCCAAGCCCAAGACGACGCGCAACCGCCTGCTGACGATCACGCAGCGTTTCGCGACCTACCGCACGCACCTGCCGATCTGGTCGCTCCTGATCCTCGCGCTGCTCTTCGTCGGCCCCGTCGCCGCCTTCGAGCCCGTTTTCGGTGGGGGAGTGGGCGCAATCGCCGCGGGTGCGGGCGTCGCCTGCGGCCTCGCGCTGTCCACTGCCTCGACGCGCTGGCGCTGGGATGGCGTCACGAGCGTGCTCAGCGTTGTGGCCACCTACTTCCTGCTCGGAAGCGCGGCCGCGCTGCGCTCCGAGGCCCTCTTCAGTGTCCTGCCGACCGGCAAGACGCTGCAGGTCATGGTCCTGGGCTCCTTCCGCGCGTGGAAGGACCTCCTGACGCTGACCGCCCCCGTGTCGGTCTACTCCGGCCCAGCCCTCGTGCCGTGGATGAGCGGCCTGGTCCTGGCATTCCTCGCCGGTATCATCACTGCGCGTTTTGGTCGTGCGGTCCTGGGTTCCATCCCCCTCGTCCTGATGGGCGTCATCTCCGTCTTCTTTGGACTGTCGCGCCACACCCTGCCCCTGTGGGCGGTGCTGACCTGGTGGGCGCTCCTGGCAGCCTGGTGGGCGGTCGCCGCGCAGTATCAGCGCATCACGCTGGGACAGGACGTACTCGTGGGCCGCTCGAGCGCACCCGGCGCGGACAACACCCTCGGGCGTCAGTCCCGCTCGACCGTCTACGTATGGACCCGAGTCATGGGTGCGCTTGCGGTGCTCGCGATGTCCGTGGGTATCGCGCTGCCCGCAGCGTCCTACTTGGGGGCCTCGGGGACGCGCGTCGTCGGCCGTGACCTCGTTCAGCCTCCCCTGGACATTCAGGCCTATCCCTCGCCGATGGCCTCGTTCCGCCACTACACGACGGACCTGAAGGACCAGACCCTCCTGACCGTGTCCGATCTGCCCGAGAATCAGCGCGTGCGCATCGCCGCCATGGACGTCTACGACGGCACGACCTTCGGCATGACGAAGAAGCGCGACGACGCGCACACCGGCTACATTCCGGTCGAGACGACGATTCCGGGCCGCCCCGAGGGCACCTCCATCGTCACGGTGGAGACCACCGGCATGTCCGGTCCGTGGGTGCCCGTCCTGGGGGAGCCCTCGCAGATCACCTTCACGGGCGCGGCCGCGAGCGCCCAGAAGGAAGGACTGTTCGTCGACACGTGGTCGAACGCCGCGCTGACGACCGGCCCCGCGGGGACAATGAGCTACTCCGTGACGACCACCTTCACGGCCCCCGTGCGCGACGAGGACGTGGCGACCCTGGCGGTCGCGCTCTTCACGATGGCGGATACCAACGTTCCCGAGGCCATCGCGACGAAGGCCGCCGAGATCACGCAGAACGCGTCGACTGCGCTGGCCGCCGCGCGCGCGATCGAGCACTATCTGTCCACGAACGGCTTCTATCTCAACGAGAACACGCAGTTCTCGCGCCCCGGCGTGCGCGCCGACCGCCTTGAGCGCATGCTCTCCGACGACAACAACCTCATCGGTGACGACCAACAGTACACGGCGCTGATGGCACTGATGCTGCACCAGCTGGGCATTAACGCGCGCGTCGTCATGGGCGCCTACCCGGAGGGCGGCTCCCAGGGCGGCGGCGCGACGCTGCGCGGCTCCGACATTCGCGCGTGGGTCGAGGTCGAGTTCGCGGGCGGCAACTGGGTCGTCTTCGATCCGACGCCGCCGCGCGACCACACGCCGCAGACGCAGGTCCCCAAGCCTCGGTCCGTGCCGCGCCCGCAGGTCCTGCAGCCGCCGGAGCCCCCGGAGGCTCCCGCCGAGCTGCCGCCCACGACGCGCGACCAGAACGCCGATCCGATGACTCCTCCGGCCGCCCCCTTCCCGTGGGGCGTCGTCGGCGGCATCGCGGGTGGTTTCCTGCTCCTGTTACTCCCCCCGCTGCTCATCCTGCTCTACAAGGCGGGCCGCCGGAGGCGTCGCCGCCGCGCTGCGGCCACCCAGGCGCTCGTTGGCTCGTGGGACGAGGTCGTCGACCTCGCCGCGGACTCGGGCCTGCGTATCGACGTGGGACGCACCAGGCAGGAGACCGCCTGGTCGCTGGCCTCGCAGTGGGACCTCGGCGAGGACCCGGGCGACCCCTTCACGCTGGTGACGGGCGAGGTGCGCCACGGTGACGACGGGTCGACGGACTCCGTGGAAATCGACGAGGCCCAGGCCGGCAAGGGCCGCTACGTGATCGACGGCTGGAGCCGCTTCGGTGACGATGTGCCTGCCCCCGTTGTGATCGCGCGCTACGCGGACGTCGCGAACTTCGCGTCCAACGGCGCCTCCCGTGACCGCGCGCGCGACGCGTGGGAGCAGGTGGGTGCCCTGCGCGCCCAGGTGAGCAAGCGCACCGGATTCTTCGCCCGTATTCGCCGCGCGCTGTCACTGCGCAGCCTGCGCATGCGCCGTAAGCTGCGCCTGAGCGCGTCAATCGCGCGCACGATGAACGAGGAGGAGGATCGTTGACGCCCCCGGTTGTGGGCTTGAAGGGCCCTGATATTCCCGGTTTCCGATGGGTGCGCCCGCTCGGTCAGGGCGGCTTCGCCGATGTCTTCCTCTACCGTCAAGAGCTGCCGAGCCGTGACGTGGCCATCAAGGTCGTGCGCACGCTGGGTGATGAGCGCGGCACGAAGGAACTGCACCGCGAGGCCGACGCGATGACTCTGCTCGCCGGGCATCCCTCGGTCGTCGAGCTGCACGGTGTGGGTACGACGAGCGACGGTCGCGCGTACCTGATCATGGAGTATTGCCCGGTGGCTGACCTGCTCACGCAGGTGCGTGCACGCCCGATGTCGCTCGATAAGGCCCTCGAGACCATGATCAAGATCAGTGGCGGCGTGGAGATGTTTCACCGCCAGGGCTACGTGCATCGTGACATTAAGCCGTCGAACATCATGCTGGACTCCTACGGGAAGCCGGTGCTCGCGGACTTCGGTGTCGCCTCGAAGGTGGGTCAGCTGGAGGTTGGCGCCTTCGACGGCTTCTCGGTGCTGTGGGCGCCCCCGGAGCAGCAGGACGTGAATTCCCCGGCCTCGCCTCTGCAGGACGTGTGGGCGCTGGCTGCGACAACGTGGACCTTCGTGACGGGGCGCAGCCCCTTTGAGGATCCGATCGGCGACAATTCGGCGGCGTCGATCGCGAACCGCGTGCAGCGCGGACGCATGCGTGGCCTCGGGCGTGCGGATGCCCCGGCGGAGCTGGAGCGGGTGCTGCGTGCCGCCATGATGATCGACCCGGCTGAGCGCACGCCCTCTGCGATGGAGTTTGGTCAGGGCCTGCAACGCGTCCAGAAGGAACTGGGTCTGCCGCGCACCGAGATGGAGATCAAGGAGAAGCGTTCCAAGGCCTCGGCTCCCACCGTGGGCGACCAGAAGACGCGCCTGCGCGGCGCTCCCGTCATCGATCCGGATAAGACGCGCCTGCGTTCGCACTCGTACTCCTTCGAGGGCGGGGCTGGCTCGGGTGGCGTCGAGGCGGTTGCGGACTCGTGGAAGATCGACCGATCTGCGGACGAGGCGTCGGCTCGTCGCGTCGTTGAGGATCCCTCGGCGGCCAAAACGGGGATGTCCCCGGTCGCTGGCGTGCTCCTCGCGCTGCTGGCTGCGGTGATCGCGGCCGGCCTCATCGTGGGAATGTTGCGCGGCCAGGGTTCTTTTACGCGCATTTCTCCCGCACCCGAGACGACGAGCGCCTCCTCGGCTCCCGGTGACGCGTTGGGCGCGGCTCCCCCGCAGGTGTCGGGCCTGTCCGGGGAGTACACCGACGGAATGGTGACCTGGACGTGGACCGCTCCCGAGGGGCCCGCGCCCCAGGACATCCTGTACGCCTACGAGGGGTCGGGAGCTGTCGGCACGTCGCGCGGTCGCGTGGAGTCGACGAGCGTGACGGTCGACGGCGCGAGCGGGCAGAACTGCATTGAGATCACGACCGTGTCGAGCTCGTCCGGTCGCATGTCCGACCCGGTGCAGGCCTGCGTGGAGGCCCCGTGACGCACAGCGGTCAATCGGTTTGCTTTTTTCGCCCGCTCTGCACTGTCCTCAGGCGAGGCCCTGGTCACGTCGGGTGTAAAATGGTTAGTATCGCGCGCAGTCCCTCGCGCTCAACGCAGCTAAAGGATGAAGGCTCATGTCTCTAGAGGAACACGCGGAACGGCCCGCAGTTCGATGGGGCGCCTCGACCGATATTGGTCCGGTCCGCTCCGAGAACGAGGATTCCTGGCTGGCGGTTCCTCCGGTCTTCGCCGTCGCCGATGGGATGGGTGGCCACCTGGGTGGGGCCCAGGCCTCGTCGAAGGCCGTTATTACCCTGCAGGAGTTTCTGAGCTCGGATCGCCTCGGGAATCGCCCCGTTGACCTGGTGGACCTGTCTGTCGCGATCGACGCGGCAGCCAACGCCGTTGCGTCGCTGGCACCCGCCGACAATCCGATGAGCGCTCCCGGCACCACGCTGTCGGGGCTCATGGTGCTGCGCACGGCCGAGGGGCCCTACTGGCTCTCATTTAACGTGGGTGACTCGCGCGCCTATGTCGTGGGCGGCGGGGGCATCCGACAGCTCACGCACGATCACTCGGCGCTGCAGGAGGCGCGCGACCTCGCGGCCACCTCCGGGGCGCCCCGTGTGATCCCTCCCGCGAATGTTGTGACGAAGGCCCTGGGTGCCGGACAGACCGGAAGTGTGAAAGCCGACTACACAATCATGCCGCTGGAAGAAGGCGATCGGGCCGTCATCTGTACAGATGGGGTGCACGGCGTTCTGAGCGATTCGCAGATTCATGCGGTTGTTGCGGCCGGTGACGGCCCGCAGGGGACGGCCGACAGACTCGTGCGCGCCTCGTTGGAGAAGGGAACACGGGACAATACGACCGCCGTTGTAGTTTACGCAGGAACCAAATCACGAGTAGCATTGACATCGAATGTCATGAATCGGATGATTCAACCAGTACGTCTGGCGTCGATTGAGACCGCTCGCCGGGTCCCTCGTAGAGAAGGCAGTAACTGATGCTTCAGATTGGACGCTTCCTGTGCCGCGGGCAGGGCGCGATGCTCGTCACGGGTCCCCTCGGCGCGGCGCTGGTTCCGCTCGACTTCGCGGACTCCGCGGCCGACGTGGTGTGGGGACGCGCCGACACCCAGGCGTGGCTGTCCCACGTCCAGGCTGAGAAGGGCGATGCCCTCCTGCTGGACTGCGCCGGTGAGCAGCCCTACCTGACGGTCCTCGGCAACATCCAGCTGCGCATGCGCGCCGCCGGTCAGATCACCGAGCAGGTCTGGACCGATCCGATCTGGGCCTGGCCCTTCAACCCCGGCGAGTGGCAGACCTTCGAGGCCACCATCATTGACGGCGACGAGGTCACGTGGATGGTGCCCGCTGCCGACCGCGTCGAGGCTGGCGAGATCCGCATCGGTCGCGCGCTTGACGAGGTTGAGGCCCTCGCCTCGATGCCCGTCGACACGATGGGCTTCCTCATCAACCCCGACATTCCGGACCACGAGCGCCGCGCGCGTCGCGATGCCCGCGAGGAGCTGCCGGAGCCCTCCACGCGCACGTCGTCCGTGGACCTGACCGCCGTCGAGGCACAGTTCCTCGCCGCGACCAGCAACGGCCCGATCTCGCTGAGCTCGGCCTCGCGCACCCCCGACGCCGAGGAGGTTCCCGAGGCCGCCGCCGAGCACGTCGAGGAGCCCCCCGAGGAGGCGCCCGCGAAGGAAGCCGAGCAGCCCTCCGGTGAGCTCTACGTCGTCGCCGACGCCGAGGAGGCGCCGGTCGACACCGCCGAGTCCGCCGAGCGCCAGGGCGGTTTCGACGAGTCCGGCACCCCGGCCTCGTCCGAGGTTGTTGCTGAGCCTCCTGTCGCTGAACCCCCCGCCATCCCCGAGGCCATGAGCGCCGAGGGTCTGGCCGACCTGGGCGCCGAGACCGACACTGAGGCGACCATCCTGCGCCTCGCCCCCGCGAACTCCGGGCCCGCTGCCCCCGTCGCCTTCCTGATTCACGGCGGCACCGTGCCCGTCGAGGTCTCCCGCGACGTCGTCATCGGCCGCGACCCCGATGCCCGCGCACTGACCGGCCGCCCCGTGGCCACGGTCCTGCGCGTGCCCAGCCCCGAGACCGAGATTTCCCGCTCGCACTGCGCCGTCATGATGACGACGCCCGGTTCCTGGGCCCTCATGGACCTGGGCAGCGCGAACGGCACCGTTCTGCGTCACGCCGACGGCTCGTTCCAGGACGTTACCCCCATGGTGATGATCGCCCTGAACGACGGCGACCTCATCGATGTGGGTGAGGGAACCACGATCGAGTTCCGCGTGCGCTGACATCGCTTATCGATGCTGGTGGGGTGGGCCTGGCGGCCTGCCCCACCAGTATTTTTCTATGTGTTGCGCGGGGGAGTGGGGAGCGAGTGGCTGCCCCGGCCTCGTCTGCGTTGCGTATATGTAAGGACAATCATACGGCGGGGCGCCTTGAGGTGACCTAGGTCCCTTGATGTGTGTATCCTTACCTCTGGTAGCGGCCCACTGATGGGCCGGACATCGCATACAAGGAAGTTGAGAACCACGATGGTCAAGTACGTATACGACTTCTCCGAGGGCGACAAGTCCATGAAGGACCTCCTCGGAGGAAAGGGAGCCAACCTCGCCGAGATGACGAAGCTCGGTCTGCCCGTTCCCCCCGGCTTCACGATCACCACCGAGG
>CALHZX010000111.1 GCA_938040725.1 uncultured Actinomyces sp.
TGCGCACGCACAAGCGGCTCATCGACATCATCGACCCGACCCCCAAGGCCGTCGATTCGCTTATGCGCCTCGACCTGCCTGCGGACGTCAACATCGAGATCAAGCTCTGAGGACATCTGCAATGACTAAGAAGAAGCAGCACGCTGCCGCGCCCGTCAAGGCGCTGCTCGGCCGCAAGCTCGGCATGACCCAGGTCTGGGATGCCGACGGCCACCTCGTGCCCCTGACTGTCGTGCAGGTCGGCACCAACGTCGTCACCCAGGTTCGCACCGACGAGGTCGACGGCTACTCCGCAATTCAGCTTGGCTTCGGTGAGATTGACTCCCGTAAGGTCACCAAGCCCCTGCAGGGCCACTTCGAGAAGGCCGGAGTTGCTCCGCGCCGTCACCTCGTCGAGGTCCGCACCTCCGAGCACGACTCATACGAGCTCGGCCAGGAGCTCGACGCCGCCACCTTCGAGGCTGGCCAGGCTGTCGACGTCTCCGGCACCACTAAGGGCAAGGGCTTCGCCGGCGTCATGAAGCGTCACGGCTTCGCTGGTGTTTCCGCCTCCCACGGTGCGCACCGAAACCACCGCAAGCCCGGTTCGATCGGCGCCTGCGCGACGCCCGGTCGCATCTTCAAGGGCCTGCGCATGGCCGGCCGCATGGGTGGCAACCGTCGTACTGTTGAGAACCTGACGATCCAGGCCGTCGACACCGAGAAGGGCCTGCTGCTCATCAGCGGTGCCATCCCCGGCCCGAAGAACGGCGTTGTCCTGGTTCGCTCCTCCGTGAAGGGTGCGTGATCATGGCTGACGATCGTAACGTTGACGTCATCGACCTCAAGGGCAAGAAGGCGGGTTCCGTCGTTCTCCCCGGGTCCATCTTTGACGTCCCCACCAACATTCCGCTGATGCACCAGGTTGTCGTCGCTCAGCTTGCGGCCGCCCGTCAGGGCACGCACGCGACGAAGACCCGCGGTGAGGTCGCTGGTGGCGGCAAGAAGCCGTTCCGCCAGAAGGGCACCGGTAACGCCCGTCAGGGCTCCATCCGTGCGCCTCACTTTACCGGTGGCGGCATCGTCCACGGCCCCCAGCCGCGTGACTACGACCAGCGCACCCCCAAGAAGATGAAGCAGGGCGCTCTGCGTTCCGCTCTGTCTGATCGTGCGCGCGCCGACCGCATCCACGTTGTCACCGCCCTGTTCGAAGGCGACAAGCCCTCGACCAAGGCTGCTCTCGGCGCCCTGCGCGCGATCGTC
The DNA here is from genome assembly GCA_938040725.1 of uncultured Actinomyces sp. GTDB lineage: Bacteria > Actinomycetota > Actinomycetes > Actinomycetales > Actinomycetaceae > Pauljensenia. Next base: position 1,243 of record CALHZX010000111.1, read on the forward strand.
GAGGACCGTCAGGCTCTTGTCGTCCTCGAGCGTGGCAACGAACTGACCGCGCTGTCCCTGCGCAACGTTCCCGAGGTTCACGTTCTGTGGGCCGACCAGCTGAACACGTACGACGTCCTGGACGCCGATGACATCGTCTTTACGCAGGCCGCCCTTGAGTCCTTCCTCGGTACCAAGGAGGAGACCAAGTGAGCACGATTGAAGCGGGTAAGAACCCCCGCGACATCATCCTGAAGCCGGTCACCACCGAGAAGTCGCTCGCCCTCATGGACCTGGGCAAGTACACCTTCGAGGTTGACCCCCGCGCGAACAAGACCGAGATCAAGATTGCCCTCGAGCGTATTTTCGGCGTCAAGATCGGTTCCATCGCGACCCAGAACCGCAAGGGCAAGACCTACCGCACCCGTAACGGGATCGGTAAGCGCAAGGACGTCAAGCGTGCCATCGTCACCGTGCGTGAGGGCACCATCGATATCTTCGGCGATCAGGCCTGAGGACCGAAGGGACATTTGAACAATGGGAATTCGCAAGTACAAGCCCACGACTCCGGGCCGTCGCTTCTCGTCCGTCTCTGACTTCGTCGAGATCACCCGCGACACCCCCGAGAAGTCACTGCTGCGCCCGCTGCACAAGACCGGCGGCCGTAACAACAACGGTCGCGTGACCTCCCGCCACCGCGGTGGCGGCCACAAGCGCCAGTACCGCGTGATCGACTTCCGTCGTCACGATAAGGACGGCGTCCCGGCAACGGTCGCTCACATCGAGTACGACCCCAACCGCACCGCTCGCATCGCTCTCCTGCACTACGCGGATGGCGAGAAGCGCTACATCCTCGCTCCGACCGGCCTGAAGCAGGGCGATCAGATCGAGGCTGGCGTTGGTGCCGACATCAAGCCCGGCAACTCGCTGCAGCTGCGCAACATCCCCCTGGGTACCGTTGTGCACGCCGTCGAGCTCTACCCGGGTGGCGGTGCCAAGATCGCTCGTTCCGCTGGCACCTCCGTGCAGCTCGTCGCTAAGGAAGGCCGCTTCGCCCAGCTGCGTATGCCCTCCGGCGAGATCCGCAACGTGGAGGCCACCTGCCGCGCCACCATCGGCGAGGTCGGCAACGCCGAGCAGTCGAACATCAACTGGGGCAAGGCCGGCCGTATGCGCTGGAAGGGCAAGCGCCCGCACGTCCGTGGTGTCGTTATGAACCCGGTTGATCACCCGCACGGCGGTGGTGAAGGCCGCACGTCCGGTGGTCGTCACCCCGTGTCGCCTTGGGGCAAGCCCGAGGGCCGTACGCGTCGTCCGAAGAAGGCGTCCGATCGCATGATCGTCCGCCGTCGCAAGACCGGCAAGAACCGCTGAGTAGGAGTCGATTGAAATGCCGCGTAGTTTGAAGAAGGGCCCGTTCGTCGACGACCACCTGCTCAAGAAGGTCGACGCCGCGAACGAATCCGGCTCGAAGAACGTCATCAAGACCTGGTCGCGTCGCTCGGTCATCACCCCGGATTTCCTGGGCCTGACCATCGCCGTCCACGACGGCCGTAAGCATGTGCCCGTTTTCGTCACCGAGTCGATGGTGGGCCACAAGCTCGGCGAGTTCGCTCCCACGCGTACTTTCCGCAGCCACGACAAGGACGATCGTAAGGGACGTCGGCGCTGAGCCGGCCCCACGGAAGAAGAGGCAGATACATGGAAGCCAAGGCGCAGGCGCGATTCATCCGCGTCACGCCCCAGAAGTCCCGCCGTGTTGTGAACGAAGTTCGCGGCAAGCGTGTTCTGGAGGCCGCCGACATTCTGCGGTTCGCCCCGCAGGCCGTCGCCACCGATGTCCGCAAGGTGCTCCTGAGCGCCGTCGCCAACTCGAAGGTCAAGGCTGAGAACGCCGGAGAGACCTTCAATGAGGCCGACCTGCTCGTCCTGGAGGCATACGTGGACGAGGGTCCGACCATGAAGCGTATTCGTCCCCGTGCACAGGGGCGCGCCGGTCGTATCCTGAAGCGCACCTCCCACATCACCATTGTGGTGGGGACCAAGGAAGACAAGAAGAAGGGAGACCGCTGATATGGGTCAGAAGGTCAACCCCCGCGGGTTCCGTCTGGGAATCACCACTGACCACCGGTCTCGCTGGTTCTCCGACTCCACCACCAAGGGACAGCGCTACGCGGACTACGTGGCGGAAGACGTCGCGATCCGCAAGTTCCTGACCGACAACCTCGAGCGCGCTGGTATCGCCGAGGTCGACATTGAGCGTACGCGTGACCGCGTTCGCGTTGACCTGCACACCGCTCGCCCCGGTATCGTGATCGGCCGCCGCGGCGCCGAGGCTGATCGCCTGCGCGTGCAGCTCGAGAAGCTGACGGGCAAGCAGGTTCAGCTGAACATCCTCGAGGTGAAGAACCCCGATCTCGAAGCGCAGCTCGTTGCGCAGGGCATCGCCGAGCAGCTCGCTGCTCGCGTGTCCTTCCGTCGTGCGATGCGTAAGGGCATCCAGTCCGCGCAGCGCGCTGGCGCTAAGGGCATTCGTGTCCAGGTGTCCGGCCGTCTGGGTGGCGCCGAAATGTCCCGCTCCGAGTTCTACCGTGAGGGCCGCGTGCCGCTGCACACCCTCCGCGCGAACATCGACTACGGATTCCACGAGGCCCGTACGACCTTCGGTCGCATCGGTGTCAAGGTGTGGATCTACAAGGGCGATATCACCGAGCGCGAGTTCGCTCGCCAGCAGGCCGAGCAGGCCCAGCGTGGTGGACGTCGCGATGGCCGCCGTGGCCCCCGCCGCGGTGGACGCCCCAACCAGGAGACCGCTGCGCAGCAGGCACCCCGTGAGGCTTCGGCCTCTGAGGCCGCTGCGCCCACGACCGGATCGGAGGCCTGAGCCCCATGCTCATTCCCCGTCGGACTAAGTACCGCAAGCAGCACCGTCCTCACCGCACTGGCTTCGCCTCCGGTGGCACCGAACTGGCGTTCGGCGATTACGGCATCCAGGCCCTCGAGCCCGCTTACATCACCAACCGTCAGATTGAGGCGGCTCGTATTGCCGTGACCCGTCACATCAAGCGTGGCGGTAAGGTCTGGATCAACATCTTCCCGGACCGTCCGCTGACGAAGAAGCCCGCCGAAACCCGAATGGGTTCCGGTAAGGGTGCTCCGGAGTGGTGGGTTGCCCCCGTCAAGCCCGGACGCGTCATGTTCGAGCTGGCAGGCGTCCCCGAGGAGCTCGCTCGCGAGGCCCTCAGCCGTGCCCAGCACAAGCTTCCTATCAAGACCCGCTTCGTGGTCCGAGAGGGTGGTGACATCTGATGGCAGATAAGGGTCTGACCACCGAGCAGCTTGACGCCATGGACAACTCCCAGCTGTCCAAGGAGCTGGAGAAGGCTAAGGCCGAGCTGTTCAACCTGCGTTTCGCGCAGGCCGTTGGCAACCTCGAGGATCACGGTCGTATGAAGACCGTGCGTCGCGACATTGCCCGGATCTACACCATCGCGCGTGAGCGGGAGCTTGGCTACCGCACCGCCCCGAGCACTGAGGAGTGAGCCTGATGGCAGAAACCACCGCTCGTAACGAGCGCAAGGTCCGTCGCGGCTACGTCGTCAGCGACAAGATGGACAAGACCGTTGTCGTCCAGATCGAGGACCGCGTTAAGCACGCCCTCTACGGCAAGGTCATGCGCAAGAACAAGAAGGTCAAGGTTCACGACGAGCACAACGAGTGCGGCGTCGGCGATCTCGTCCTCATCATGGAGACCCGCCCGCTGTCGGCCACCAAGCGCTGGCGCGTTGTGGAGATCCTCGAAAAGGCGAAGTGACCTTCGCTCACAGACCGAAATCCGTTCGGCAAGGCTCGACCGGTACAATCCGGGAGAGAACCGGCACGACGACAGGAGTCAATAGAAAATGATCCAGCAGGAGTCGCGACTGAAGGTCGCCGATAACACAGGGGCCAAGGAGATCCTGACCATCCGTGTTCTCGGTGGCTCGGGTCGGCGCTACGCGGGTATCGGCGACACCATTGTCGCTACCGTGAAGGACGCCATCCCCGGCGGCAACGTCAAGAAGGGCGAAGTCGTCAAGGCAGTGATCGTTCGCACGCGTAAGGAAACCCGCCGCCCCGACGGTTCCTACATTCGTTTCGACGAGAATGCGGCCGTCATCATCAACAACAATGGCGAGCCGCGTGGCACGCGTATCTTCGGCCCCGTGGGCCGCGAGCTGCGCGACAAGAAGTTCATGCGTATCGTCTCCCTCGCTCCGGAGGTGATCTGATCCATGGCAGCCAAGATTCGTAAGAATGACCTCGTGGAGGTCGTTCGCGGACGCACGTCCGACGAGAAGGCGCTGGCCAAGCGCAACGCCCGTCGCGCGGAGGAGGGCCTCGAGCCCCTGAAGCCCGGCGACAAGGGCAAGCAGGGCCGCGTCATCCAGGTGTTCCCGGCTGAGGGCAAGGTCCTCGTCGAGGGCATCAACCTGAAGACGCGCCACGTGCGCCAGGGCCAGCAGGGCAGCGTCGGCGGCATCGAGACCATCGAAGCCCCCATCGCCCTGTCGAAGGTCGCTCTGGTCGACCCCGAGACCAAGAAGCGCGTTCGTGTCGGTTTCCGCGAGGACACCGTCGAGCGCGGCGGCCGCACCCGCACCGTCCGAGTCCGAGTGACTCGCGGCGGAGCGCAGCGCGGCGTTGAGCAGGGCAAGGAGATCTGAGCATGGCCCCGCGTCTGAAGGAAAAGTACGTCTCCGAGATCCGCGAGGCGCTCCGTGCTGAGTTCAAGCACGAGAACGTCATGCAGGTCGGCGGACTGACGAAGATTGTCGTCAACATGGGTGTCGGCGAGGCCGCTCGCGACTCGAAGGCACTCGAGGGCGCTATCCGCGACCTCACCGCGATCACCGGCCAGAAGCCCGTGACCACCCGCGCCAAGAAGTCCATCGCTCAGTTCAAGCTGCGTGAGGGCCAGGCGATCGGTGCGCACGTGACGCTTCGCGGCGACCGCATGTGGGAGTTCCTGGACCGCCTCCTCTCGACGGCGCTTCCCCGTATCCGTGACTTCCGTGGACTGTCCTCCAAGCAGTTCGACGGTCACGGTAACTACACCTTCGGTCTCACGGAACAGTCGATGTTCCACGAGATCGACCAGGACTCGATCGACCGAGTGCGCGGCATGGACATCACGGTTGTCACCTCGGCCACCACCGACGAAGAGGGTCGCGCCCTTCTCCGTCACCTCGGCTTCCCGTTCAAGGAGGACTGACCCATGGCCAAGACATCCCTGAAGGTCAAGGCTGCCCGCAAGCCGAAGTTCGGCGTGCGTGCCTACACCCGGTGCAACCGTTGCGGACGTCCGCACTCGGTGTACCGCAAGTTCGGACTGTGCCGCGTGTGCCTGCGCGAGCTTGCCCACCGTGGCGAGCTCCCCGGTGTCACCAAGAGCAGCTGGTAAAACGAACGTCGCAGGTCCCGGGTAACCGGAGAAACCGCGACGAGGAAGGGGAATAAACCCCCATGACAATGACAGACCCGATTGCAGATATGCTGACGCGTCTGCGCAACGCGAATCGTGCGCACCACGATGCGGTCTCCATGCCGTACTCGAAGCTCAAGAACGCGATTGCGAACATCCTGGTCGAGGAAGGCTACATTGCCTCGACCTCCGTCGAGGATGCCCGCGTGGGCAAGACCCTGACGATCAACCTGAAGTACGGCTCGCACCGCGAAGCCGCCATCCAGGGGCTCAAGCGCGTGTCCAAGCCCGGTCTGCGCGTGTACGCCAAGTCCACCAACCTGCCCAAGGTCCGCGGCGGCCTCGGCGTGGCAATCCTGTCCACGTCCTCCGGCCTGCTCACCGACCGTCAGGCAGCCGAGAAGGGTGTGGGTGGGGAAGTCCTCGCCTACATCTGGTGATGAGGAGGCTGAACAATGTCGCGAATTGGTAAGAACCCCATCGCTATCCCCGCCGGCGTCGACGTTGCGATCGACGGCCAGAACGTGACCGTGAAGGGCCCCAAGGGCACCCTTTCCCACGTTGTCGCCGAGCCGATCACTGCGAAGATTGAGGATGGCCAGGTTGTCGTCGAGCGTCCGAACGACGAGCGCACCTCGCGTTCGCTCCACGGACTGTCCCGCACCCTGATCGCCAACATGATCATCGGCGTGACCGAGGGCTACAAGAAGGATCTCGAAATCACGGGCACCGGTTACCGCGTGGTCGCTAAGGGCAAGGACCTTGAGTTCTCCCTCGGCTTCTCCCACACGATTACCGTCACCCCGCCTGAGGGCATCGAGTTCACGATCGCTCCGAAGTCCCAGACGCTGTTCACGGTGTCCGGAATCGACAAGCAGCTCGTCGGTGAGACCGCTGCTCGCATCCGCAAGCTGAAGAAGCCGGAGCCCTACAAGGGCAAGGGCATCCACTACGTGGGCGAGACCATCCGTCGCAAGGTCGGAAAGGCTGGTAAGTGATGGCTTACTCGATCAAGGGCAAGGGCAAGTTCGTCGCTCGCAAGCGCCGTCACCTCCGCCTCCGCAAGAAGATCAACGGCACGCCCGAGCGTCCCCGTCTGGTCGTCACCCGTTCGAACCGCCACATGGTGGCTCAGGTCATCGACGATACGGTCGGCCACACCCTGGTGTCGGCTTCCGACATCGAGACCGAGGTCGCTGGTTCCGAGGGCACGAAGACCGACAAGGCTCGCAAGGTCGGCGCACTGATCGCCGAGCGTGCGAAGGCTGCCGGTATCTCCGCTGTCGTCTTCGACCGTGGTGGTAACAAGTACGCAGGTCGCGTTGCGGCCGTTGCCGAGGCCGCCCGTGAGGGCGGACTCGAGCTGTGAACGAGCCGAAAGAAAGAGAGATCATCTGATGGCTGCACAGCAGCGAGACAGGAACGGTTCGGGCGCGGGCGAGAACAACGATCGCCGTGAGCGCCGCTCCGGCCGCGGCAACGATCGCGATAACCGCCGGAACAACGAGAACAAGAACGAGTACATCGAGCGCGTCGTGACGATCAACCGCGTCTCCAAGGTCGTGAAGGGTGGACGTCGTTTCTCCTTCACTGCCCTGGTTGTCGTGGGTGACGGCGAAGGCACGGTGGGCGTCGGCTACGGAAAGGCCAAGGAAGTTCCCCAGGCCATTTCCAAGGGCGTCGAGGAGGCGAAGAAGAACTTCTTCCGCGTCCCGATGATCCGCCGCACGATCACGCACGTGGTGCAGGGCCGCGATACCGCAGGTATCGTCCTGCTCCGTCCGGCCGCCCCCGGTACCGGCGTTATCGCCGGCGGCCCGGTGCGCGCCGTCCTGGAGGCCGCAGGCGTCCACGACGTGCTCACCAAGTCGCTGGGCTCGTCCAACGCGATCAACATCGTCCACGCGACGGTTGACGCACTCAAGCAGCTCGAGCAGCCCGAGGCTGTCGCCGCTCGCCGCGGCCTGCCCCTCGAGCGCGTTGCTCCCGCGTCCATGCTGCGCGCTCGCGCAGAGGGCGAGGCCGAGAAGCGCGCGGCTGCCGAGGCCGCCGAGGCCGACAAGGCCGCTGCAGGGGAGGCTAAGTGATGGCGAAGAACATCAAGATCACCCAGGTCAAGTCCTCCGCTCACGCGAAGCAGAACATGAAGGACACGCTGCGCACCCTCGGGCTGCGCAAGATCGGCCAGAGCGTCGTGCGTGAGCAGACGGATGCCGTTCTCGGCGCCGTCCGCACCGTGCGTCACCTGGTGACCGCTGAGGAGGTCGACTGACAATGGCGGACTCCACGAACAAGACGCAGATCGTTAAGCTGCATCACCTGCGTCCTGCCCCCGGAGCTAAGACCGCGAAGACCCGCGTGGGTCGCGGTGAGGGTTCGAAGGGTAAGACCGCTGGCCGTGGCACCAAGGGCACCAAGGCCCGTTACCAGGTTGCTGCCGGCTTCGAGGGTGGCCAGATGCCGATCCACATGCGTCTGCCGAAGCTTCGCGGCTTCAAGAACCCCTTCCGCGTTGAGTACCAGGTCGTGAACGTTGGCAAGCTCGGGGAGCTCTTCCCTGAGGGCGGCAAGGTCACGGTCGAGGATCTCATCGCTAAGCACGCTGTTCGCGACTCCGCGCCCGTTAAGGTGCTCGGTACCGGCGAACTGAACGTCAAGCTCGAGGTTGAGGTCGACTCCTGGTCGTCTTCCGCCGAGGCAAAGATCACGGCTGCTGGCGGGTCCATCTCGGCTCGCTGACAGTGAACGGGGGTGGTTCCGCGAGGGACCACCCCCGTTACGTGTCTGCCATCATCGCGGATGAGGAGCTGTCAAATGGCTTTTTACCCGCGATAACGGCTTGCCCCGCCGCATGGGGCGTCAGCGCTCCGCGTCTCGTTAAATACGCGGCAATGCGCTTTTTTAATGATTGGATATCGCCAACCGCTACCCGTGTCGGGTAAGCTGGATCAGTCTAGGGGCTTTTGCCCCGCTTGCCCATCATTCGTAGGAGGAAGCCTTGCTCGGTGCATTCGCCCAGGCGTTCCGTACCCCCGACCTGCGTCGGAAGCTGCTCTTTACCCTGTTCATCATGGCCGCGTTCCGGCTGGGGTCGTTCATCCCGACGCCCGGCGTGGACTCGCAGGCCGTCCAGCGCTGTATGTCGCAGGAGTCGCAGGCCTCGCTGCTCGACCTCGTCAATCTGTTCTCGGGTGGAGCGCTCCTTCAGCTGTCGATCTTCGCGCTGGGCATCATGCCCTACATCACCGCGTCGATCATCATTCAGCTGCTGCGGGTCGTGATTCCTCGATTCGATGACCTCCACAAGGAGGGGCAGACCGGCCAGGCGAAGCTGACGCAGTACACGCGCTATCTGACGATCTTCCTGGGTATTTTGCAGGCGACGACGACGATTTCTCTGGCGCGCAGCGGCCAGCTGTTCCAGTCCTGCAACCAGGACATCATTAAGGACCGTTCGGTACTGACGTTCATCATGATGATCATCGTCATGATGGCTGGTACGGGCGTCATCATGTGGCTGGGCGAGCTCATCACGGAGCGCGGCATCGGCAACGGTATGTCCCTGCTGATCTTCACCTCGATTGCCGCTCGTTTGCCCGAGCAGCTCCTGTCGATTGGCCAGGCTGGCAAGTGGGGCTCCGTTGCGGCTATCGTCGCCCTTCTGCTCCTCGTCGCGATCGCGGTCGTCTACGTCGAGCAGGCTCAGCGCCGAATCCCCGTGCAGTACGCCAAGCGCATGATTGGGCGCCGCCAGTATGGCGGTACGACCACTTACATCCCGCTGAAGATCAACATGTCGGGTGTTATCCCCGTCATCTTCGCATCGTCTATTCTTGCCCTGCCTCCGATGGCGGCGCAGTTCGGCAAGCCCAACGACGCGTGGGTTCAGTGGATCTCTGCGCACTTTACGCAGGGCAGCTCGTTCTACCTGACGATCTACGCCCTGATGACCCTGTTCTTCACCTTCTTCTACACGGCCATTACGTTCAACCCGGACGAGGTTGCCGACAACATGAAGAAGTATGGAGGCTTCATTCCCGGTTACCGTGCGGGTCGCCCCACGGCTGAGTACCTGCGTTACGTGATCAACCGAATCACGTCTGCGGGTGCCCTGTACCTGGTGATCATCGCCCTCCTGCCGTCTCTCGCGATCATTCCGCTGAAGCTGTCGAGTTCGCAGATGCCCTTCGGTGGCACCACGCTGCTCATCATCATCGGCGTCGGTCTGCAGACGGTGAAGGAAATCAACACGCAGCTGCAGCAGCATCACTACGAAGGATTCCTGAAATGACAGTCGTCATCCTCCTCGGCCCTCCCGGAGCTGGCAAGGGCACCCAGGCCTCGCGCATCGCTGAGCGCCTCGGTATCCCCGCTATTTCGACGGGCGACATCTTCCGCGCGAACATGGCAGAGGGTACGGAGATCGGCAAGCAGGCGCAGGCCTACATGGACCGCGGCGAGTTCGTGCCGGATTCGGTCACGAACGCCATGGTGAAGGCGCGCCTGGCCGCTCCCGACGCTGCTGACGGTTTCCTGCTCGACGGATACCCGCGTTCAGTGGAGCAGGCGCACGTGCTGCGCGACATGCTCCTCGACCTGGGGAAGTCCATCGACGTCGTTCTCGAGATTCAGGTTGATGAGGACGAGGTCGTGGCACGTATGCTCAAGCGCGCTCAGGAGCAGCATCGCACGGACGATACCGAGCCCGTCATGCGTCACCGTCTGGAGGTCTACCACCAGCAGACGCTGCCCGTTGCCACCTACTACGTCGACCAGGACCTCCTTGAGGTTGTCGATGGTAGCGGCACGATCGACGAGGTTACGGCTCGCATCTTCGCGATCCTCGACTCGGTGGCGAAGAACTGAGCAATGCCACGCATTGAACTGAAGTCCGCGCAGGAGCTTCGATGGATGCGCGAGGCCGGTCTGGTCGTCGCGTCGATCCACGAGGCCCTGCGCGGTGCCATTCGTCCCGGTATTACGACGCGCGAGTTGGACGAGGTGAGCGCCCAGGCGATTGCCGACGGGGGCGCGATCTCGAACTTCAAGGGCTACTACGGCTACCCGGCCACCGTGTGCATTTCGGTCAACGATGTGATTGTCCACGGAATCCCCGATGACTATGAGCTGGCCCCAGGTGACCTCGTGTCCTTTGACTGTGGCGCGTACGTCGAACGAGGTGGACGCCAGTGGCATGGAGACGCGGCCTTCAGCGTGATCGTGGGTGAGTCCTTCGTGTCTGACGCGGACTTCGCAGCGGGCGACCGGGCCACGGGTTCGATCACTGGAGTGGATGACGATCTGCTGCATGAGCGCCGCCAGCTCGACGCTGTGACGCGCGAGTCGCTGTGGGCAGCCCTCGCTGGCCTCGCCAACGGGAAGCGCATCAGCGCGGTTGGTCACGCGGTTGAGGATGTTGTTGCGGAGAACGCCCTGATTAATGGCTGGGAAGCCGGGATTATCGAGGAGTTCGTGGGTCACGGTATCGGGACCAAGATGCATATGCCCCCGGATGTCCTGAACTACAACGTGCGCGGCATCCAGGCGCGACTGAAGCCGGGTATGGTCCTGGCCGTCGAGCCGATGCTCACCCGCGGTGACATTGCGTCCAGCACGGATGATGACGAGTGGACCGTGCGCACAGTCGACGGCCGCGACGCTGCTCACTGGGAGCACTCGATCGCGATCACCGAGGACGGTGTTTGCGTCCTGACGGCACGCGATGGGGGAGTGGCCGGCCTGGCACCCTACGGTGTCACTCCGGTGTCACTCGACTGACGTCACGAACGGTTTCGGGTCCGGTACTTCACGAAGGTGCGGGGCCGAGTCCTTTTCGGCGACGTCGTGGCTGCGCCACCGGCGTTCCTGCTGGCTGCGCCACCTGTGCTCCGAGCGCCGTCGGGCCCGCCCGCCGTCCGCGCGACGAGCTTCGCTCGGCGCGTCGGCTCGAAGCCCGGCCAGGCCCTGCAGGCCCGTCGGCGCCCTCCACACTGGTGGCGCGTGGTGTGCGTTGCACGTTACTCGACCAGGCCCACTTCGCCCTCAGCTTTTGCGCTGCCTAATCGCCGCGCCCGCAATCAATGTCGCATGTAATTCCCCCGCGACTATTTCAAACCATGAAATTGTGGCGTTGGGATTGCAACGTTTTGAGGCTTTGTTGAATCTTCGTCCAATCGAATTGCATGCGACATTTGTGTGGTCGGGCCCTGTGGTCTGCCGGGAGACCATAACCTGCGAGTACCTGCACTCTGCTCAGTCAGTCTGTACGGCTGCGCCGTAGCGCTTTTGCGTCGTGAGGCCCGTGGTTCCCACTGTTTGGGACTTATCCGGATAGGTTGCGCGCATCCGGATAGGTTATGCGCATCCGGATAGGCTATTAAGCTATCCGTATGTTCGTTTCCTATCCGGATGTGTGTTGGAGACTGTGGGCAGCGGCCCCTGCTCGCAACGCCGCTGGAAAAGTCGCGCAGGGCTGGGATGACGCGCAAGGCTGGCGACTCCTGCCGGCTGCTGCCGCAGAGCTGTCCTCGTGTGTGGTGCTTTTCGGCGGCACGGGCACCGTATCTGCTGGGGCCGTAGGGTTCGGCTCGTTCATGAACGAGGCTGGGGCGCAGTGAAGCGATCATCAGCCAAGTGTCGCTGAGGAAAGCCGCCGGACGTGAGGTGCCCAGGCCTCGTGCATACGGAGAGCATAGAGTGTGGGGCAGATTGAGATCGGGGACGAGGCCTGGGCCTGGTGGATATGAGGCGACCGCTAACGGCGATCCGATGAAATGTGACGCATTAAACGTGAGCGAACCGACAGGGACCCTGACTACCGCCGATGGGCATAGATGCCGTAGAGTAGTTTCTTGGGCGTATCTGCATCCGGCACTCGTCGGTGCACTATGCCTGGCGGCATCCGCCGCAACCTATCCGAGACATGTAGAGGATAAACGGAGGATATGGCGAAGAAAGACGGCGTCATTGAGATGGAAGGCACGGTCGTTGAGGCCCTGCCTAACGCGATGTTCCGTGTGGAACTGAAGAATGGCCACGTGGTTCTCGGCCACATTGCGGGAAAGATGCGTCAGCACTACATCCGCATCCTGCCCGAGGATCGAGTTGTCGTCGAGCTGAGCCCCTACGACCTCTCCCGAGGCCGTATCGTCTACCGCTACAAGTGACCCGACACAAACTGCCCGACGGGCAGTGGAGGTAACAACCATGAAGGTCAAGCCGAGTGTCAAGAAGATCTGTGACAAGTGCAAGGTGATTCGTCGCCACGGCAACGTCATGGTCATCTGCGACAACCCCAGGCACAAGCAGCGTCAGGGCTGAGTCCCGCTGCGACCCGCGGGGCAACAAGCCCCACAGCATCACTCTAAGCGCCCCCACGTGGGTGACCCTCGGTTCGGAGGCCGAGGCCGGGCTGCTCGCCCGGACTGAGCGATGACGACCTCCGATGAACAACTGGAGCAACATCACCATGGCACGTATTGCCGGCGTCGACCTCCCCCGCGAGAAGCGGCTCGAGATCGCGCTCACATACATCTACGGAGTCGGCCGCACCCGCGCGGCAGAGACCCTCGCCGCCACCGGCGTCAGCCCGGACGTCCGCGTGAAGGACGCGACGGAAGAGGATCTCGTCAAGCTTCGTGACTACATTGAGGCAAACTTCAAGGTTGAGGGTGACCTCCGCCGTGAGGTTCAGGCCGACATTCGTCGCAAGATCGAAATCGGTTCGTACCAGGGCCTTCGCCACCGTCGTGGCCTGCCGGTCCACGGTCAGCGCACCAAGACCAACGCGCGTACCCGCAAGGGCCCCAAGCGCACCGTTGCAGGCAAGAAGAAGGCCAAGTAAGGCCTAGGGAAGCTCTCCCCCTCGGGGTAGCTTTCCGCGACTAGAAGGAACTGAACCAGAAATGGCAGCAGCAAAGACCTCGCGCTCGGGCGGTGCCCGCAAGCCGCGTCGCAAGATTTCGAAGAACGTCACCAACGGCCACGCCTACATCAAGTCGACGTTCAACAACACCATCGTTTCCCTCACGGACCCCACGGGCGCGGTTGTCGCCTGGGCGTCCTCCGGCCAGGTTGGCTTCAAGGGTTCGCGTAAGTCCACCCCCTTCGCCGCGCAGCTCGCGGCCGAGGCCGCGGCTCGTCGCGCCCAGGAGCACGGCATGAAGAAGGTTGACGTTTTCGTGAAGGGTCCCGGCTCCGGCCGCGAGACCGCGATCCGTTCCCTCCAGGCCGCCGGCCTCGAGATCGGTTCGATCCAGGATGTCACGCCTCAGGCCTTCAACGGCACCCGCCCGCCGAAGCGCCGCCGCGGCTGACTTGTGGACGGGAGGGCCCTGCCCTCCCCACGTCTGAACCTTCGGGTTCTTACTCCCTTAGCCTGCTTCAGCAGGTTCCCATATCCGGTGTCATATAGCGGGCACCGGCCAGAAAGGAATAGACGTGCTCATTGCAGAGCGACCCATCCTGACCGAAGAAAAGGTCAGCGACCTGCGCTCCCGTTTCACCCTGGAGCCCCTTGAGCCCGGGTTCGGCTACACGCTGGGTAACTCCCTGCGTCGTACCCTCCTGTCCTCGATCCCGGGTGCAGCGGTGACGTCCATCCGCATCGATGGCGTCCCCCACGAGTTCCGCACGATCGAAGGCGTGAAGGAAGATGTCGCTGAGATCATCCTGAACATCAAGCAGATCGTCCTGTCCAGCGAGAACGACGAGCCTGTCGTCATGTACCTGCGGAAGGCTGGCCCCGGCGAGGTTGTCGCCGGAGACATCACGCCTCCCGCCGGCGTGGAGATCCACAACCCCGATCTGCACCTTGCCACCCTCAACGAGAAGGGCAAGCTGGAGATCGAGCTGACTGTCGAGCGTGGCCGCGGCTACGTGTCGGCTGCTCAGAATAAGGATCCGCAGGCCGAGATCTCTCGCATTCCGATTGATTCGATCTACTCGCCCGTCGTCAAGGTGACCTACAAGGTCGAGGCGACGCGTGTTGAGCAGCGCACCGACTTTGATCGCCTCGTCATCGACGTGGAGACCAAGCCGGCGATCACCCCGCGCGATGCCCTGGCCTCGGCCGGCAAGACGCTGGTGGAGCTGTTCGGCCTCATGCGTGAACTGAACGAGGAAGCGGAAGGCATCGAGGTGGGTCCGTCCACCACCGACGCCACCCTCGCAGCTGATTTGGCGCTCCCGATCGAGAACCTGAACCTGCAGTCGCGTTCCTACAACGCGCTGCGTCGCCGCGGCATTCTGACCGTTGGCGAGCTGGTTGCTCATTCGGAGTCCGATCTGCTCGACATTCGCAACTTCGGTACCAAGTCGATCGAAGAGATCAAGGAGTCCCTGGCGGCCCTTGGTATGACGCTGAAGGACTCGGTCATGCCGAGCTTCGGCGACTCGGAGTCCGCCGCGATCTTTTCGGACGACCAGTCCATCTGACCCCGTGCGTCCGATGGACGCATTGAATCCGTAGGAGAAACAAATGCCCACCCCCAAGAAGGGTGCTCGTCTGGGCGGTAGCCCGGCACACCAGAAGCTGATCCTGTCGAACCTGGCAGCTCAGCTCATCGAACACCGCGGCCTCACGACCACGGAGGCGAAGGCTAAGGTCCTGCGCCCCTACATCGAGAAGCTGATCACTAAGGCCAAGCGTGGCGACCAGCACGCCCGCCGCACGGTCCTGAAGAAGATCCCTAACAAGGGCATCGTCGCGATCCTCTTCGAGGAGCTCGTTCCCGCGATGGATTCCGAGCGCGCTGGCGGCTACACCCGCCTCATCCGCGTCGGCAACCGCAAGGGCGACAACGCTCCCCTGATGCGCATTGAGCTCGTCATGGAGAAGGTCGAGAAGAAGGCCGTCGTGAAGGCTGCCGAGAAGACGGCTGAGAAGGCCGCCGAGGCCGAGGCTGTTGCCGCCGAGGCCGAGGAAGCCGCTGAGGCTGCCGCCGAGCGCGCCGAAGAGGCTCGCGAGGAAGGCGATCTCGCCAAGGCCAACGAGGCCGAGGAAGTCGCCGAGGAGGCCGGCAAGGCTGCTGACGCCGCCGAGCAGGCCGCCGAGGAGAAGTGACGGGGCGTCACTGACCCGCTCGAGCATTGGGCCGGGCACCCTCCGGGGTGTCCGGCCCTTGTCGTATCCGGTAGCCTGATGTCATGACTCGTGAGATGACGTTGGCGATTGACTGCGGCGGCGGTGGCATCAAAGGATCCGTCGTTGATGAGCGCGGGACGATGATGGCCCCGCCTCGCCGGGTGCCTACGCCGTACCCGTTGCCTCCGGAGCTCCTCGTGGAGACCATTGTCGGTCTGGCCGGCGAGCTTCCCGTGGCGACGCGCGTGACGATGGGCATGCCGGGTATGATCCGGCACGGTGTCGTCATCGCCACGCCCCACTACATCACCCGCGACGGACCGCGTTCGCGCGTGCTGCCTGAGCTGGTCGAGCGCTGGGATCACTTCGATATGGGGCGTGCGATTGAACAGGCGCTGGGCCTGCCCACGAAGGTTTTGAACGACGCGGAGGTGGCGGGCGCGGGTGCGATCACCGGTCGTGGGCTCGAAATGATCATCACGCTGGGCACGGGCCTGGGCAACGCCGTCTTCGATGGTGGTCAGCTGGCGCCCCACGTCGAGGTGTCGCAGGGGCCGGTCCGCTGGGGCCTCACCTACGACGACTACATCGGCGAGCACGAGCGCCTGCGCCTCGGGGATGTGCATTGGTCGCGCCGCATTCGCCGAGTGGTCGATGGTCTGCGCCCGATGTACATGTGGGACCGCCTCTACCTGGGGGGCGGTAACTCAAAGCGCATCACGGCCTCGAACCTGCGTCTCATGGGTGACGACGTGATCGTTGTGCCCAACGATGCGGGGATCATCGGCGGCGTGCGGGCGTGGGAGCTGTGAGCGCTCGCCGCCTGCGCCTGGATCTGGGCTACGACGGTACTGACTTCCGTGGATGGGCTGCGCAGCCTGGCCTGCGCACCGTCCAGGGCGAGATCGAAGCGGCGCTCGCCATGGCCTCGCGCGAAGAGATCGTGACGACGGTCGCCGGGCGCACTGATGCGGGCGTGCATGCGCGTCACCAGGTGTGCCATGTCGACCTGAGTGCCGAGGCGTGGGCGCGCCTGACGCCCAGGGGAGGGGAGTCCTCCCAGGAGGCTGCGGCCTCGTCGATCGTGCGCAGGCTGAACAAGATCCTCTCTGGGCGCTACGGTGAGCGTGCGCGTGGACGCGACCTGCCGGCCGCGCGCGGGACCTGCGATGTGCGCATCTACTCGGCCGCCGTCGTCGACCCCAGCTTTGATGCGCGCTTTTCCGCCCTCGGGCGCTCCTACGCCTACCGGGTGTCGGATCGTCCCGAGCCGCTGGGCCGATGGGATCGCCTGTGGGTGGAGGATCCGCTCGACGAGGCGGCCATGAACGAGGCCGGGGCCGCCCTCCTCGGGGAACACGACTTTCTCGGGTTCTGTCGCCCGCGCGAGGGAGCCACGACGATTCGGACGCTGCGGACGTTGCACGCCGAGCGCGACAGCGAAGGGACTCTCGTTTTCTCCGTCGAGGCGGATGCGTTCTGCCACTCGATGGTCCGCTCCCTGGTCGGGGCGCTGCTCCTCGTGGGCTCGGGCGCGCGCGACGTCGACTACCCGGAGCAGATCCTGCGGGCCCGGTCCCGCGCTGAAGCCGCACCGATCGCCCCCGCCCACGGACTCACCCTCGAGGGCGTCGACTATCCCGACCCGTCCCAGTGGGGCGCGAGGGCGCAGCAGGCTCGGGCCAGGCGCGATACGTGCTGCGGTGGCGACGGCTGAGGAATGTGACACAGTATTCGTCGCGCTTTGACCGCCGGGCTATGCGCAGATAATATGGCTGTTGCTGTGCGTCAGCAGAGTACCTAGTGTCTCCCACTCGCTAGGAGCGCTCGCCGACGCCTCGCGCGAACCGTTTCATCGCGGATGCCCCCGGAAAAACCGGCGCGGCGTCCCATGACCAACAAGAATTGAAGGTTACGCCCGTGCGCACCTATTCACCCAAGCCTGGGGACGCGGACAAGAAGTGGTACGTCATTGACGCCACCGACGTCGTCCTCGGTCGCCTGGCAGCCCAGACCGCTGCCCTCCTTCGTGGGAAGCACAAGCCGACGTTCGCCCCGCACATGGACATGGGCGACAACGTCATCATCATCAACGCGGACAAGGTCGCTCTGACCGGCAAGAAGCTCGACCAGAAGATGGCTTACCGCCACTCCGGTCGTCCCGGCGGCCTGACCGCGACCGCTTACCGCGACCTCCTCGCTGCGACGCCTGAGCGCGCCGTCGAGAAGGCCGTTAAGGGCATGCTTCCTCACAACTCCCTCGGCCGCGCGCAGTTCAAGAAGCTGCACGTTTACGCTGGCCCGGAGCACCCCCACGCCGGCCAGTCGCCGGTTCCCTACGAACTGACCCAGGTGGCTCAGTGACCTCCGGTCGCTGAACGCCTTTGACCCTGAGGAGAACCGTGGCTGAGACCATCGTTTCCGCTGAGCTGGACGAGGAAGTCGTCCCCAGCTCCTACACGTCCGAGACCGAGTCGGCTCCCGCCGGCGCCGGTCAGTCCATCACCGCGCCCGGCGCTGGCCTGGGCCGCCGCAAGGAGGCCGTCGCCCGCGTTCGCCTGGTCCCCGGCTCCGGCAAGTGGACCATCAACGGTCGCACCCTTGAGGACTACTTCCCCAACAAGCTGCACCAGCAGCTGGTGAAGTCCCCCTTCGTGCTGCTCGACATTGACGGCCGCTTCGACGTCATCGCCCGCATCAACGGCGGCGGCATTTCCGGCCAGGCCGGCGCCCTGCGCCTCGGCGTGTCGCGCGCCCTCAACGAGATCGACCGCGACGCGAACCGTCCGGCCCTCAAGAAGGCTGGCTTCCTGACCCGCGACGCCCGCGCCACCGAGCGTAAGAAGGCAGGCCTCAAGAAGGCCCGCAAGGCTTCGCAGTTCTCGAAGCGCTGATTTCATTCAGCACATTTTCTGTTGGCCGCGCCCCGCACCTGCGGGGCGCGGCCTTCGTTTACTTATCAGTGCGTGTCAGGATGTGAGCGTCTCCGCTGTCCGCGCCGCGGCCTCGTGCCAATGAGCGGGCGCGAGCGCGGTAGGCTTAGTGCAGTCATACGACCCACTGAACGGAGACACTATGCCTAGGATGTTCGGCACCGATGGCGTGCGAGGACTGGCGAACGTTGACATCACTGCGGACCTTGCGCTGCAGCTCGGCGAGGCGGCCGCCCGCCAGTTCGGCGGTTCCCGACGTGCGGACGGTTCGAAGCCCCGCGCGATCATCGGACGCGATACGCGTATTTCGGGCGAGTTCCTCGATCATGCCCTCGCAGCGGGCCTGGCCAGCGCCGGCATGGACGTGACCCGCATCGGCGTCGTCACCACGCCCACGGTCGCGCATTTGACGGCCACCGAGGACACCGTTGACCTCGGCGTCATGATTTCCGCGTCGCACAACCCGATGCCCGATAACGGCATTAAGTTCTTCGCGCACGGCGGCTACAAGCTCGCGGATTCTGTCGAGGACGAGATCGAGGCCCTCTTGAACACCGAGTGGGATCGCCCCACCGGTGATGGCGTCGGCGAGATCAACGCCGATCATGCGTGGGCCAAGGACTCCTACATTGCCCACCTTGTTGGTGCGATCGGTACGGACCTGCGCGGCATGAAGATCGCGATCGATTGCGCGAATGGCGCGGCCTCTGAATTGGGCCCGGCGGTCTTCCGCGAGCTCGGCGCCGACATCACCGTCATCAACGCGTCCCCGGATGGGCGCAACATCAACCTGAACGCGGGTTCGACGCACCCCGAGGCCCTGCAGGCCGCCGTCACCCAGGTCGGCTGTGATTTCGGCGTCGCTTACGACGGCGATGCGGACCGCTGTCTGGCCGTCGACCATGAGGGCAACCTCATCGACGGTGACAAGATCATGGGTGCGCTGGCCGTCAACGCCAAGGCGCGCGGAGCCCTCGCCAAGGACACGCTCGTCGTCACGGTCATGAGCAACCTGGGTCTGCTGATCGCCATGCGCGAGGTCGGCATCAACACTGTGCAGACTGGCGTGGGTGACCGCTACGTGCTCGAGGAGATGCTGGCATCCGGCTACTGCCTGGGCGGCGAGCAGTCCGGCCACATTATCGCTCGCGATCACGCGACCACCGGTGACGGCATTCTGTCCTCGCTCCTGGTCTCGCGCATGGTGAAGGAATCCGGCCGTTCGCTGGCCGATCTGACCTCCTTTATCCAGCGCCTGCCGCAGACCCTCATCAACGTGGGCGGCGTGGACCGCGCTGCCGCATCGACGAATGAGGCCGTTGCCGAGGCCGTGGCAGCCGCTGAGGCTCGCCTGGGCGACACCGGCCGCGTGCTCCTGCGTCCTTCGGGCACGGAGCCGCTCGTCCGCGTCATGGTCGAGGCCGCGACCCAGGAAGAGGCCGATGCCGTGGCTGCGTCGCTGGCAGACGTCGTCAAGGAGAACCTGGCGCTCTGAGGCACTCCAGACAGAGGCGAGGGCGGGTGCCGGTGGGTGCCCGCCCTCGTATCACGCGTGAGCCGAACCGTCAGATCTTCGCGGCCTCGATCCACTGACGCGGGATGCGGCTGAAGTACAATCCCTGCATCTCGCGCTCCCACAGTAGGCCGAGGGTTCCGTCAGGCAGGATCGTCATGCACTGGTAGACGTAGTGTGCCGGGTTGAAGGTGCGCGACGCGATCCACGTGCGTCCTCCGTCGAAGGAACGGCGGACCGTGAAGTTAATCGAGTTAGGGGAGTCGTTCGCGATGGTCGCGCGCTGGTCGGCACCGGCAACGACCACCCCGGACGTCAAGGTAATCAGCGAGGGGATTCGGTAGCTGATGGAGTCGTGAAACCCAGCATCGAAGAGGCACTGTGTGTCGAGTGGGGCGACGGAGGATAGCTTCTTGATCCGCGAGTCGTTGAGGACCGAGGAGAAGAGCGCGGCGTTGCGGACCTCGCCGAAGAGGCGGGATCCGGAGGTGTCCTGACCGATGACGACCTCGTCGAGGGAATCGACGGCGGCGAAGAAGGCCTGTCCGGGCAGGTGGGCCTCGAGGCAGCCGTCGACGTAGATCTGTACCGCGCCGTGTCCGACGCGCACGACGACGTCGTGCCAGTGTCCCTGATCCCAGTGGCCATAGGCCGTGAATGTGCGCCACTGGCCCGCGCGCCCCAGGACCTTGTATTCGATGCCGTCGGCTGTCACGGACAGGTTGAGCTGCTCGGTGCCGCCACCTCCGGCTGCAAGGATCGTTCCGTGCTGGCCCGGTCCGCGTACGCGATACCGGGCGAAGATGGTGCCAGCGGTCAGCTCGGACAGCTCGGCGACGTCGTAATCCGACAGGTGGGCAGCGGCGAACTCGATGAGAGGTGTGGGGGCGGGGGAGAGGGCAAGGATCTCTTCCGCAGAGAGAACGGACTCGTGCTCCGCGAAGGAGCGGATCTCAATGCCGGCTCCCGGGGTGCGGGAGAGCTGTGCGTCGGGGCCGCTGGTGGCGGGAGAGAGATCTGCGGTGGTCGAGAAGCACTGGTAGCCGTCGAGGAAGATCTTTGAACCCGCAGCGGTAGCAGTGAGCGCGAGCGAATGCCAGGTGCCATCCGTGAGGGAGGCGGTGTCTTCCATGTCCAGGGCGAAGGTCATCGAGTTCGTCGATCCCTCAAGGAAGAGAGCACTGGAACGGATGAACAGATTCCACCCTGCGTCGTCCGCGCTGTGGAGCGTGATCAGAATTCCGTCGATGCGTGCGCGGAACTGTAAGGTCCAGGAGATTCCCGGGTGACCTGCGTCAATGGTCGTGCTTGACACCTTTCTGTTAGTTACTCATTCCGCCTCGCGTCATTACAAAGCGGAGCGTGTGATCAGTCACAATAGTGAAGTTATCTGACAACTTGCTAGTTAGACATCTGGACTCAAAGCCCCTCATTATTCGACGATGAAATTTCAGGAAGGCACTCATCATGAGTACGTCCCCCGCACAGTCGCTCCCCAAAAAGCCCTGGTATCAATACCTCACCAAAGAAGATCGCAAGGCTTTCTTCGCCGCATGGATTGGCGTTCTGCTTGATGGCTACGACTTTGTCCTCATCTCCTTTGCGCTCCCCGCGATCAAGGAGGCGTTCAGCCTGACGCTCGTCCAGAGCGCGTCCCTGATTTCTGCGGCCTTCATCAGCCGCTGGATCGGCGGCCTCGTGCTCGGGGCAATCGGTGACCGCTACGGGCGCAAGCCGGCGATGATCTTGTCGATCTTCATGTTCGCTTTCGGTTCGATCGCCTGCGCGCTCGCTCCGAACTTCTGGATCCTGTTCGTCCTGCGCCTCATCATCGGCTTCGCAATGGCAGGCGAGTACTCCGCATCCGCCGCGTACGTCATCGAGTCGTGGCCCAAGCACATGCGCAACAAAGCTTCGGGTTTCCTCCTCTCTGGCTACGCCTTTGGCGTCATCGCAGCCGCTCAGGTCGACAAGTATTTCGTGACCTGGGTCGATTCGATGCACCCCGGCTGGGGCTGGCGAGCCCTGTTCCTCATAGGCATCGTCCCGATCGTCGTCGCCATCTACATGCGGCGCACCCTGCCCGAGGCTGCAGACTGGAGCGAGGCCAAGGAGAAGGGCGGCGACGAGAAGAATGACATGCTCGCCGTCCTCTTTGGTGGGGAGCGCAAGATCCTCAACTACATCGTCGTTGTGATCGCTTTTATCGGTCTGCTGCTGATCTTCACCCGGCAGGTGGGGGGTATCGTTGCGGTGAGCCTGGTCGGCGTCGTGTGCGCGATCGTCTTCATCTACCTGATCATTCAGTTCGACTCGAATCGCTGGATCATCGGCATCGCGATCATGCTGACGATCTTCGCGTCCTTCATGTACA
>CALHZX010000112.1 GCA_938040725.1 uncultured Actinomyces sp.
CCGACCCAATCACCCCCTACCTCTAACCCCCACACACAGAAAAAATGACAGGCTCCGGAAAGTGATTGCGTTCGTCAACGAAGACAAGTCTGAGGAACGATACATCATCAACTCGGTGGAGGATCTCTATCGGTACGTGGATCAAATACGTGAGGCGGCGCGACGCTGGGCGTAACGATACATGCCCCGGACTCATTGAAGTCCGGGGCATGTTTTATCCCCCATTTCACTGGCGCCCACCCACAACGATGGGGCCAGAGGATCTAGCGTTTGGTCAGCAATTGCTGGCATGCGGTGAGTCGTGTGAAAGCTTCAGGTCGCGGTGTTCCAAGGCCTCAGGGCACTCGCACTAGTGCGACGGAAGTAATACTCACGCACCTATACCCCTGGGGGTATAATCAATGCGGTTGACAGAAGCAGTCCGTTGAGACAGAAAGCGAGTGGAACATGCGAGTGGTCGTTGTTGGAGGAGTCGCGGGCGGCATGAGCGCGGCGGCGCGCCTGCGCAGGCGCGACGAGGATGCCGAGATCATCGTCTTGGAGCGGGGAAGCTACGTGTCCTTCGCGAACTGCGGTCTCCCTTACTACGTCGGCGGCGAGATCGAAGACTCCGCCAAGCTCCTCCTGCACACCCCGCAATCCCTCAAGGCAGCTCTCAATCTGGACGTGCGCATCAACTCCGAGGTCACGGAGATCGACCCCGACGCTCACTCCGTCACGGTCGCCAACTCGGGCACAGGCGAGGCCTACACGCTTTCCTACGACTACCTGATCCTCTCTCCTGGCGCGCTCGCCGCCCGTCCGCCAATCGACGGCCTCGACTCCCCGCGCGTACACACCCTGCGCACGGTCGATGACGCCCTCGCCCTGCGCGAGGCGACGGGCACCCGCGCCATCGTGCTGGGCGCAGGCTTTATCGGCCTCGAGGCCGCCGAGGCCCTCGCCGCTCGTGGTTTCGAAACCCACCTCGTCGAGCTCGCCGAGCACGTCCTGCCGCCGCTCGAGGTCGAGATGGCAACGCTGGTCACCCAAGAGCTGCGTAACCTGGGCATCCGGGTGCACGCGGGCGTCGCCGCCCAGGCCATCGCCCACGCTGACAACAACGATGTCGTGACCCTCTCCGACGGCACCGTCCTGCACGCAGACGTCATTGTCCTGTCCGCCGGCGTCCGCCCCGACACTGCGCTCGTCGAGGCAGCTGGCATCCAGACCCGTCGGGGCTACGTCGTCATCGACGATCACGGACGCACCAGCGCCGACGATATCTACGCGATCGGCGACGGCACGATCGGCTGCGACCAGGACCGTCCAGTTGCGCTGGCCGGTCCCGCGAACCGTGGCGGACGTCTCATCGCCGACGCGATCGCCGACGCCGAACACGGCGAGGCCACCGCTCGACCTATCCCGAGCCCCCAGGGAACGGCCATCGTCCGAATCGGGAGCCTCACTGCCGCCATGACCGGTGCCAACCGCCAGGCGCTCGATGCCTCGGGCACTCAATACTTGACGGTGCACACGCACGCCAATCAGCACGCGGGCTATTTCCCCGGTGCTCAGCCCGTGCATATCCTCATGCACGTGGGCGCAGGTGGCGAGATCCTTGGCGCGCAGGCCGTGGGCGCGGAGGGCGTGGATCGCCGCATCGACGTCATCGCGACCGCGATGCGTGCGGGACTGAAGGCAGCCGACCTGATCGATCTGGACCTGGCCTACGCGCCGCCCTACGGCCAGGCCAAAGACCCCGTCAACCAGACCGGCATGGTCGCCCACAACGTGGCGACCGGCGAGCTTATCCTCACCGGACCCGACGCCCTCACCGAGGACATGCCGGTCCTCGACGTGCGCACGCCGGGCGAGTACGCTGCCGGGCACATGCCCAACTCCCTGAACATTCCCCACACGCAGCTGCGCGACCGCCTGGACGAGGTACGCGCCTGGGTCGATGAGAACGTCGGCGAGCGACCCTTCGTCGTCATGTGCGCCGCGGGCGTGCGCTCCTGGATCGGCTACCGTATCGTGCGCGCCGCAGGCTTTGACGTGACCATGCTGTCGGGCGGCATTCAAACGTTGCGCGCGTGGCTCGGCGATCGCGCCGACGCAGTCCTGGTCAAGGAATAGCGAGCATGGCGACGCAGACGCAGATTGTAAACCGACTCAAGCGCGCTCGAGGGCAGCTTGACGCCCTCATCGAGCAGGTGGAAAGCGGGGACGGAAAATGCCGGGAGGTCTTGACTCAGTTCGCGGCCGTCAACTCCGCCATGAAACGAGCCAGCTACCTCGCCGTTGCGACGATCATGTCGCAGTGTGCGCAGGAGGTTGTCGGCTCGCGAGACGAGGCCGACCCTGAGTCGGTGCGAACGGAATCGTTCGTGGCTGCGGACAGGGTGACGATGGAAGAGCTTGAGCAG
>CALHZX010000113.1 GCA_938040725.1 uncultured Actinomyces sp.
AGGAGGAGTAGACGCCCCAGTGGATGAACATGGCGTACTTCATGTCCTGCCACTGCGCGACCTTCGCCTCGCTGGAGGCGGGCACGGCTGCGGGGATCGCGTAGCGTGCGTCGTAGGTGGTCTGGGGGGCTGTGGTGCCCGACTGGGCGCCGTCGGCTGCTGGCGTGTCGGCCAAAGCGGGACCTGCCATTCCTAGTGTCAGTAGGCCGGCGAGGAGGCTGCCAGCCAGTCGTTTCGTGATGCGCATCAAGTCTCCATTGATTGACGGGGCTCTCAGTCGTTGAGAGCGTCTCTAGTTTGCCAGAGGAGGGGTGTGGTGTGCCACTTTCAAGTTTCGCAAAAACTTACGATGGGCTTTTGTTTGGCTTACGAATGGTTGACACTGCGCATGTTTCTGCGCCAGTGGGCCGCGTTGTGCCTTGTTGTGTGGGGATGGAATAAAAGTCCGAAAAGAAAGTTGAGTACATCAGACTCAAGTTTGAGAGTTACGGGTTGCGGAATAAAAACCCGGATCCTAAAGTTGAGTACATCAGACTCAAGGATGTGTCGGGATCCTCCCGGCACCGCCAAGACCACAGAGACCAACGCAAGCCGCTCCGGTAGCGGAGACGGCCGAGCGAATGAAAGGACAACAACCATGGCACGTGCAGTCGGTATCGACCTCGGCACCACCAACTCCGCTATCGCCGTCCTCGAAGGCGGCGAGCCCACCATCATCCCGAACGCTGAAGGCGCTCGTACGACCCCCTCGGTCGTCGCCTTCTCCAAGACCGGCGAGGTCCTGGTTGGCGAGATCGCCAAGCGTCAGGCCGTCACCAACGTTGACCGCACCATCTCCTCTGTCAAGCGCCACATGGGCACCGACTGGACCACGGAGATCGACGGTAAGAAGTACACCGCGCAGGAAATCTCCGCGCGTATCCTCCAGAAGCTGAAGGCTGACGCCGAGGCCTACCTGGGTGAGCCCGTCACCGAGGCTGTCATCACCGTCCCCGCCTACTTCAACGACGCTCAGCGTCAGGCCACCAAGGACGCCGGTCAGATCGCCGGCCTGAAGGTCGAGCGCATCGTCAACGAGCCCACCGCCGCGGCCCTGGCCTACGGCCTCGAGAAGGGCAAGGAAGACGAGCTCATCCTGGTTTTCGACCTCGGTGGTGGAACGTTCGACGTGTCCCTCCTCGAGGTGGGCAAGGATGACGACGGCTTCTCGACCATCCAGGTGCGCGCCACCTCCGGCGACAACCACCTGGGTGGCGACGACTGGGATCAGCGCATCGTCAACTGGCTGATCGACCAGGTCAAGGCCAAGACCGGCGCCGACCTGTCCAAGGATGCGGTCGCCCTCCAGCGCCTGAAGGAAGCTGCCGAGCAGGCGAAGAAGGAACTGTCCTCCGCGACCTCCACGAACATCTCGCTGCAGTACCTGTCCATGACCGCTGACGGTCCCATCCACCTGGATGAGTCCCTGACGCGCGCCAAGTTCGAGGAGCTCACCTCTGACCTGCTCGAGCGCACCAAGAAGCCCTTCCGTGACGTCATGGCCGAGGCCGGCGTGACCGTCTCCGAGATCGACCACGTCGTTCTCGTCGGTGGTTCCACCCGTATGCCCGCCGTCACCGAGGTCGTCAAGGAGCTGACCGGCGGCCGCGAGCCCAACAAGGGTGTCAACCCCGATGAGGTCGTCGCCGTGGGCGCCGCCCTGCAGGCCGGCGTCATCCAGGGTGACCGTAAGGACGTCCTGCTCATCGACGTGACCCCCCTGTCGCTCGGCATCGAGACCAAGGGTGGCGTCATGACGAAGCTCATTGATCGCAACACCGCGATCCCGACCAAGGCGTCGGAGATCTTCTCCACCGCCGAGGACGGCCAGCCCTCCGTGCTCATCCAGGTCTACCAGGGCGAGCGTGAGTTCGCCCGCGACAACAAGCTGCTCGGCACCTTCGAGCTGTCCGGCATTGCCCCGGCTCCCCGTGGCGTGCCGCAGATTGAAGTCACCTTCGATATCGACGCGAATGGTATCGTTCACGTCTCCGCGAAGGACCGCGGCACCGGCAAGGAGCAGTCGGTGACGATCACCGGCGGTTCCTCCCTGCCCAAGGAGGACATCGACCGCATGGTGCGCGAGGCCGAGGAGCACGCCGCTGAGGACAAGAAGCGCCGCGAAGAGGCTGACACCCGCAACCAGGCTGAGCAGGCCGTCTAC
Source organism: uncultured Actinomyces sp. (assembly GCA_938040725.1). Lineage (GTDB taxonomy): Bacteria > Actinomycetota > Actinomycetes > Actinomycetales > Actinomycetaceae > Pauljensenia. The sequence goes on from CALHZX010000113.1 coordinate 2,204, forward strand.
TCGACGGAGAAGCTGCTCAAGGACGAGGCCGACAAGATCTCCGAGGAGACTCGCGAGGCCGTCCAGAAGGATGTCGACGCCGTCAAGGAAGCCCTCAAGGGTGACGACATCGAGGCTGTGAAGACCACGATGGCGACTCTGTCCGAGTCCGGCATGAAGATCGGTCAGGAGATCTACGCCAAGCAGCAGGCTGACGAGGCCGCCGCGCAGTCCGCTCCTGCCCAGGACGATGTCGTGGACGCCGAGATCGTTGACGAGGAGGGCAAGTGAGCACCGAAGAAACCAACGGTTTCTCGGCGCCCAACGAAGACGCCAACGTTGCCGGGGCCGACTCTGTCGAGTCGGCCCCGGCCGGCCAGGCGGCCGAGAACAATGACGCCGTACCCGGTGCGGGTGACGCTGCCCAGGCCTCGTCCGAGGCTTCGGCCGATGACATGAGCGCCTTCGAGGATCAGATTGAGGATTCTGACCTCGCCAAGGCTCTCGAGCGCATCGCGGCCGTCGAGGATCAGCTGGCCCGCGCCAACGCGGAGCTGTACAACCAGGGCCAGGAGTACGCCAACTACGTGCGTCGCTCCAAGGAAGCCATTCCCGGTCACAAGACCGCCGGTCAGGATGAGGTCATCGAGTCACTGATCAGCGTTCTTGATGACATCGCCGCCGCACGCGCGCACGGTGACCTGGAGGACGGCCCCTTCGCCTCGATTGCCACCAAGCTTGAGGAGACGCTCAAGACGCGCTTCGAGCTGGAGCGCTACGGCGCCGAGGGTGATGACTTCGATCCGGCGCTGCATGACGCCCTCATGGCCACGACCAGCCCGGACGTCGATCACCCCGTCATCGGGCAGGTTCTCACCAGCGGCTACCGCCGCGCAGACCGCGTGGTGCGCGCCGCGAAGGTGCTGGTGAACAACCCTGAATGACAGCAACAGCACGCTCGTGACTGAAAGAGAGGTGAAACGCGCGTGAGTGAACAAGAGTGGTTCTCCAAGGACTTCTACAAGGTTCTCGGAGTCGACAAGACAGCGGACAAGAAGGCCATCACGAAGGCCTACCGCAAGCTGGCGCGGCAGTGGCACCCGGATCAGAACCCGGGCGACAAGGCGGCCGAAGCCAAGTTCAAGGAAATTGGCGAGGCGTACGCGGTCCTGTCCAACGATGAGGATCGCAAGCGCTACGACGCTATTCGCGCGATGGCCGGCGGCGGAGCTCGATTCTCAGCCGGTTCCGGCGGCGCCGGTGGCTTCGAAGATCTCTTCGGCGGCTTTGGCGGCGGTGGTTTTGGGGGCGGCAGCCATAACGTGCGCTTCCAGACCTCTGGCATGCCCGGCGGCGGGGCTGGCTTCGAGGACATCCTCTCCGGCCTCTTCGGCGGTGGCGGCGGCGGTGGCGCGCGCTTCGGGGGCGACCCCTACGGTTCGCCTTTCGGCGCCGGCGGTCATGCCCAGCAGGCGGCACCGACCCCCGAAAAGGGCGGCACGGTGCGCGCGAAGTTGGCTATCTCCTTCCGTCAGGCCCTCAATGGCGCGACGCTGACCATTAAGGTCGGCGGCTCTCCGATCAAGGTGCGCATCCCCGCGGGTATCAAGGACGGCCAGAAGGTCCGTGTCAAGGGCCACGGCAAGCCCGGCATCAACGGCGGTCCCACGGGCGACCTTGAGGTCGCTGTGACCGTCAAGCCTCACCCCGTGTACTCGCGCGAGGGTGATGACCTGGTTCTCACGCTGCCGGTGACAGTGTCCGAAGCGATCCTCGGCACCGTCGTCGACGTGCCCATGATCGATGGCAACACGGCAACGGTCAAGGTGCCCGCGGGGTCCTCCTCGGGCTATGAGATCCGTGTGCGCGGTGGGGGCGTGAAGACCTCCAAGGCGACCGGCGACCTGATCGCTCGCGTGGCCATCCGCGTGCCCGAGAAACCGAGCCGCGAGCTGAAGAAGCTCGCGAAGGAGCTGGCGTCGGCCGAGGGCGACCTCGACGTGCGCGCCTCCCTCGCTCAGGCCTCGGAGGAGTAAGCGATGGCGAGCGCTGGAACGGACGACGCGATTACGTTCGTCATCTCGGTTGCGGCCGAGCTGGCGGGCATGCACCCGCAGACCCTGCGCCAGTATGACCGCCTCGGCCTGGTGATCCCCGCCCGCACCAAGGGGCGGGGGCGCCGCTACACGAAACGCGACGTGCAGCGCCTGCGCGACGTGCAGCGGATGAGCCAGGAAGAAGGCATCAACCTCGCAGGGATTCGACGCATCCTTGAGCTCGAGCGCCGCGTCGAGGCCCTGGAGGAGGAGCGGGACGCCCTGCGCGATGCGGTCACGGCCGCTGAAGCCAGGCGTAATCGCGTGTTTGCTGCGTCCGCGGACGGTCAGGTCATGCCAATGCGGCGAGGTGAGCGACCGTGGGATCGGACGTCTCGGCATGCGAATGGCTCCGGTGGCTCCCTCACCGTGTGGAGTCCTGTGCGCGCGCTCGCCGCGCTCGCGGCCGCCGAGGCGTCGGCGCGCTCGGAGCTTCCGGCGCTGCCGCGTTCGAAGGCGCACGACGTCATCGAAGGGACGATTATCTCCCAGCGGTAGCGTGCATCGTTTCTGAGCGGCACGACACTGAGGCATAAAGGACTGCGGGACCCATCCAAAGGATGGGTCCCGCAGCATATTCGATCGAGGATCCGGGGGCACACAGGATCCCCGACCGAAGCCTGGAACAGGCAACAGGCTTGCGCCTGCTGAACATAGTTTTACCAGGTCACGATGGGTTTCGGTAGTCGATTGTTGGGGTGTTCATCGCTTGGAACAAACGTGCAGGGGGTGTGGGGAAAGCGTGCGTCTTATTTGCCACTGTTTTTGTGAAATACCCTCTGACCTGCAAGTTTATCGATAATGAGGTGTTTTCCTTGAAAATGCTGAGATCTCGGGCTGCTCGGGCAGTGTTATCGGGCGGCCGCGCGGTTGACATCAACTGCCGAATAATATCGACGCCATCACATAGAAATGGCGTACGTAACGTCGGTATGCAATGCGTAACTATCTGCGCAGGTCGTGGACGCGTCCGAGTGTCGCGCGAGGAAAGCCACCCTCTTGATGGTCACTGGCCTCGTCCTGGTGGGGGAGGTCGATATGTGTCAACGACGCGGCCAGCGCCCCGCATGCGTTAACGTGGATGCATGACGAATTCTTCGCATCACCTGTCGTTGCGCTCTCGCCTTGCTGCGGCTGCGGGCGGCGCTGCCCGCTTTGCGTCCCGAGCCCTCGGGCGCGGTTCTGGCGGCATGATTGGCGGCGAGGTTGCGCTGCGTATCTCCCCGAAGCTCCTCAGCGAACTGGCCGCCCCTTATTCATCCGTGATCGTCACCGGCACAAACGGCAAGTCGACGACGACGCGCATGGTGCGTGCGGCGCTCGAAAGCGCCGGTCGCGTCGCTTCGAACATCAACGGCGACAACATGACCTCGGGTGTCCTGACGGCGCTCATGCAGGGCAAGGGTGCGACGCGGGCCGCCCTCGAAGTCGACGAGATGCATGTGCCCGCCGTCGCCGCCGACGTGGATCCGGCCGTGTTCGTCTACCTCAACCTCTCACGCGACCAGCTCGATCGTGTGGGAGAGATCGGAACGGTCGAGCGTCGCCTGCGCGAGGGGGCCTCGGCTCATCCGAACGCCATCGTCGTCGCAAACTGCGACGATCCCCTCATCGTGTCGGCCGCCGCCGACAATCCGAACGTCGTGTGGGTCGCGGCCGGTGGAGGCTGGGGTGGCGACTCTGCCGCGTATCCGCGCGGTGGCCGCGTCGTCCGCTCCGGTGACGACTGGCACCTGATCCCCGCATTCGAGGGGGAGGAACTGCCGGAACTGACGAGCCGTCCGCAGCCCGAGTGGTGGCTCGAGGACGTTGAGCTCTCCCCCGAAGGCCCGCGCGCGACGCTACGCGGACCGGATGGCATCAGCATCCCCCTCAACCTGTTGCTTCCTGGGCGCGCGAACCTCGGCAATGCAGCGCAGGCGGTCGCCGCAGCCGTCGCCATGGGTATCGACCCAGCCGTCGCAGCAGCGGCCGTCAGCGGGGTTACCGAGGTCGCCGGGCGGTACTCCGTGCACGACGTCAACGGGCGCCGCGCACGGTTGATGCTGGCGAAGAACCCGGCTGGATGGCAGGAAGCCATGACGATGATTGACCCGCGCGTCGACCAGGTTGTCATCGGCGTCAACGGTCAGGTTCCCGACGGTCAGGACCTCTCCTGGCTGTGGGACGTCGACTTCTCGGCCGTGAAGCGCGAGGGGCGTCGCGTCGTCGCCTGCGGTGAGCGCGGTGCCGACCTCGCTGTGCGCCTCGAATACGCGGGTGTGCACTGCGACCTCGCCCCGCTGCCCATGGATGCCTTGGCGCTCTGCGAGCCGGGCCGCGTCGAGATGCTCCTCAACTACACGGCCATGCGCGACTTCAAGGTCCTGCTCGATCGAAAGGAAGGCACGCGATGAGCGCCTCCACGCTGCGAATCGGCGTCCTCATGCCCGAGGTCCTGGGCACCTACGGCGACAGCGGTAACGCCCTGATCCTCGCCCAGCGTGCCCGCAGGCGCGGCATCGACGCCGAGGTCGTCCACGTTGGGCTGACCGATGAAATCCCCGACAGCCTCGACATTTACACGCTCGGCGGGGGCGAGGATACCGCTCAGGCGCTCGCTGCGGACAAGTTCCGCCGCACCTCGGGCCTCGCCCGCGCCCTCGATGCGGGACGCCCGCTCCTGGCGATCTGCGCATCCCTGCAGGTCCTCGGCCACTGGTACGAGGATGCGCGCGGCGCTCGCGTGCCGGGCATGGGCGTCCTCGACATTACGACCGAGCCTCAGGGGCACCGGGCGATCGGCGAGCTCGTCTGCGAGCCCGTCCTCGAGGGCCTCACCCAGACGCTCACCGGCTTCGAAAATCACGGGGGCGGTACCGTCCTCGGCCCTGACGCCTCTCCGCTGGGACGCGTGCTGTCTGGCGTCGGCAACGGCATGCCTCGCGGCACGACCGCACCCGCGGTGCGCTACGACGGCGCCGTTCAGGGGTCCATCATTGCCACCTATATGCACGGCCCCGCTCTTGCGCGTAATCCGGAGCTGGCGGACCTGCTGCTGCAGCGCGCCACGGGGGCTGCACTCGCGCCCCTTGAAGTCCCGGGCGTCGCCCAGCTACGCGCCGAGCGCCTGCGCATCGTTCACGAGGCCTGATGACGCCGTCGGTGCCCGCGCTGAGCCCTCGCGTTGCTATGCTGACACAAACGAATTCCTAGGAAGGCTTTTCCCATGTCGAACCCCAGGCCTTACGGAGTCCCCGGCGAGCAGGGTACCCCCTGGCCGCAGTACGGACAAGATGGTGCGAACGGCGCGATGCCCGCCCCGGGCACCTATCCGGGTGCCGGTTACGGTGGTCCCGCGATCATGCCCACCATGAAACTGCCCAGTCGAGCCCCCGGCACGATTATGATCGTCGTCGGCGTGCTCATGATGCTCATCGTCGCCCCTATTGTCTTTGCCGTGATCGCTATTTCCGGTATCAATACTGAGCTTCCTGAGGATGCGAACACCACCCAGATCAGTAACGGAGGGATCGTCGAGGTCGGCCAGAATGGGCAGTACACGATTCTGTTTTCCGAGGGTGAGGCCAGCGCCTGCACCATGACGAACACTGACGGCGACGTCTACGATATGCACACGTTTGCCGGCGTCAACAACTACTACACAGCCACGGATCTGCCCGAGGGTACCTACCGTATTGATTGTGAGGGGCTTCCCTCCGGTGCGGAGATTGTGGGCATGGATGTCAGTGCTGGTGATATCACGAAGTCCAGCACGAACGGCCTCATCTGGTCCACGGTCGTCGGCGTCAGCGGCACGATCATCATGATCGTCGGCATCGTGCTCGTGGTGAAAACCAACGGCAGGCGCCGAGAGATTCAACAGCAGGCGATGATGTCGGCCATCGGCTGACGGCACTTCGTACGTGAGGGGGCGAGGCCCCGGAGCAACTCCGGCCTCGCCCCTTTGCTGCATCGACACCACTACGAGGAAGGACGCCATGCACACCCTGTCTTTCACGGGCGCACGCCAGGTGCGTTTCCCCGCCCCCGATGTCGCGCGAGGCTTCATGCTCGTGCTCATCGCGCTGGCAAATGTGCCCTTCTGGCTGCGCTATTTCCCGGATACGCCGCAGGTGGGCGAGGCGGCGCTGGCGGCCATGAATGGCGCCGATCAGTGGTGGTACCTGGTGCGAACCCTGTTCGTGGACCGTCGCGCGTATCCGCTGTTTTCGATTCTGTTCGGCTTTGGTATGGCGATCATGGCCTCGCGCACGATCGAGCGTGAGCGCCGCCTCGCGATGGATGCGATTGCCCCCGAGGTGAGCGCCGGCTGGAACACCGTGCAGTGGGAGATTGTCCGAGAAGCAGTCGAGCGGCGGGCGTGCCGCGCTGCCTCACGTCTGATTCGCCGCCGCGGCTGGTGGATGCTGGCCTTCGGCCTGGTGCACGGAATCATCTTCTCGGGCGACATTATTGGCGCCTACGGTCTCGTGGCGGTCATTTTCGCCGAGGTGATTGTCATGCGGCGGCCGTGGTTGCGCGTGCTGGTCGGCGCGATCATCGCCTGCTTGAGCTTGCTCGGAATTTGGTCGATGGCGGCGATGATGGGACGCGAGCCGATGGTGCTGGAGAGCCATGGGCCCGTGGCGCTGGACGCGTCGTATCCGCTGGTGTCGCTCACCTCCTGGCTCATCGCGACGCCGATGACTGTCCTGACGGCGCTTGTCGTCCCCTGCGTGATGATCGGCGTGGGTGCCTCGCGCTGGGGTCTCCTCCAGGATCCGCGCGGGCACGGGGCCTTGCTTTCGAGCATCGCGGCCTGTGGCCTGGGGATCGGTGCCCTGGGGGCCGTTCCCTTTGCTCTCATGCAGCTGGATTGGGCTTTTGTCGGGTCGGCTGCCTGGTCGTATCCGCTCTTCCATGCCTCCGGCGTTGCGGGAGCCTGCGGGTGGCTGGCACTCCTCGCGCTCGTGGGAGGTGGCCCGCGTGAGAATCTCGGCTCGGTGTGCGCGTTCCTGAGCGCGATCGGTCGACGCTCGATGACCGCCTACCTGTCACAGACGCTGCTCTTTATCTTTGTGTTCGGCGTGCTTGGCGCGTTCGGGGTTCGTGTCCTGGGGGTTGCGATTTCAGGCCTTCTTGCGCTGTGCGTCTGGGCGCTGATTGGTTTCGGTTGTGTGATTGCCGAGGTCGCGGGGTCCTCGCGTGGTCCCGCGGAGTGGGCGTTGCGTTGGCTGGTTGCCAAGACGGCGAGGCCTGTGCCGCTGCCCACCTTGCCGCTCGCATTCACAGCCGCCTCGGTCGTTCCGGGGGCGGTAATTCCGGGACCGTCCTCATCGATGTCGCCGGTTCCTGGCGCTGGGCCCCGCGGGATTTCGCAGGATTCTCCGGGGTCGCCAATGTAAATCATCCTATTTAGTAGAAAGTTTTGTGTTCCGCAAGAGCAAATCGTAAATGTGATCAAGAATACAAAGTAAAAATAGTTGCCTCTGACCCCCCGGATGAGCTGCGACGATGGTGTGGTGACGGTGCGGTGGCGGCGTTCGGTGGCGGCGTAAAGGCCTTGGGGGCATTGGTTTTTCGCGGTTTCTAGGCTACTGTGAAGGCACCAAGACACGTGCTGGTAACACGATGAGGTGAGTGGAGGAGGCGCCAATGGCAATGCATGAGCAGACCATCGTGGGGGGCGGTCGGCGCGCTCTCGCCCCGTCGGTAGCGACGCAGTGGCGCGTCAATGAACATTGGCACGAATAGGGGAGCATCATGGGCTGGCTATGGCGGGCGGATGCCGACGGAGGAACCGACGGTGAGGAGACGCCTCGCCGCCACGATCTGTCGGATGATATCGCCTCTGATATGGAACAATGGGGAGGTAGCAAAGCAGCACCTCCGGAAGGAATTGTCACGGGTAATTCGGAGTTTGAAGCGAATCGTTTCGATATGGTTCGCCCCATTACGCAGGAGCGCTTGGGCCTCCTCTTTGACTCTGAGGGGTGGACTTGGCGTATTGATAACGACGGGGATCTGTGTGGTTTGTGGGAGGGGCATCTGTTCTGCTTCCGCTTCCTGGGCGACTCGCGCGAGGTCCTGTCGATCATTGCCTTTATGAAAAACCTTGTCCCGATTGAATACGGTGAGGATCTGCGCGACTTCCTCCAGGCCTGGCATGGTGAGTTCTTATGGCCGAAGGCGTATGTCGCTGACCAGGATGAGGGTGACCGTGTTGTCGCCGAGGTGAATGCTGACTATGAGTACGGGGCGACGGATGCGCAGCTCGTTCAGCAGGTGATGTGCGCGCTTGCGACGACGCTGCAGCTGTTCCGCGCGCTTGAGGAGCGCTACGTTCTCGATGGGGACGAGGGCTCCGGTCCATCCGGTGGGCATCAGCGCGGCTTTGGTGGTCCCACCTGGCTTCCGGAGAACTGACTCACATCCTCCAGAAATATGAAGTTGAGTGGAATAGACTCAACTTTGGCTTCGTTGTGTCTGTCAGAAGGCGTTGAGTGACTCGGCGCCACCAGACAAAACATTTGGAGGAGTGATTTCATGGCACGTGAAATGACGACAAAGGCGCAGGAGGCCGTCTCCTCTGCGCTCTCGGCTGCTGGTGCGGCCGGAAACCCGCAGGTGGAGCCCATCCACCTGCTTGAAGCACTGATCGAACAGCGCGAAGGTATTGCACTGTCTCTTCTCGAGGCTGTTGGCGCCGATGTGCGCGCGATTGGTGCGCGCACCCGCAACGCCCTCGTGGCTCTCCCGAGCGCGCAGGGCGCGTCGACGGGGAGCGCTCAACCCTCGAACGTGCTGCTCGCGATCATTCGCGACGCCGGCGAGCGCGCCGAGGCCGCTGGCGACCAGTACATTTCGACCGAGCACCTGCTCATCGCTCTGGCCGCCTCGCAGACCGAGGCCGGACGAATCCTCACCCAGGGTGGAGTCGGCGCCGACGCGCTCACGCAGGCGCTCGCGCAGCTGCGCCCCGACCCGATTACCTCGGTCGACCCCGAGGGTTCCTTCGAGGCCCTGTCCAAGTACGGCCGCGACCTCACGGAGGTTGCTCGCGAGGGCAAGCTCGACCCAGTCATCGGGCGAGACAACGAGATTCGTCGCGTCGTTCAGGTCCTGTCACGGCGCACCAAGAACAATCCTGTTCTGATCGGTGAGCCCGGCGTCGGTAAGACGGCCGTCGTCGAAGGCCTCGCCCAGCGCATCGTTGCCGGCGATGTCCCGGAATCCCTGCGCGACAAGCGCCTGGTCTCCCTCGACGTCTCGTCGATGGTCGCCGGCGCGAAGTATCGCGGTGAGTTCGAGGAGCGCCTGAAGGCCGTCCTTGCTGAGATTCAGCGCTCCGACGGTCAGATCATCACCTTCATCGACGAGCTGCACACGGTCGTCGGTGCGGGAGGCGGCTCCGAGGGCGCAATGGACGCGGGCAACATGCTCAAGCCCATGCTCGCCCGCGGTGAGCTACGCATGGTTGGTGCGACCACGCTCGACGAGTATCGCGAGAACATCGAGAAGGACCCCGCGCTCGAGCGCCGCTTCCAGCAGGTGTTCGTCGGTGAGCCCTCGGTCGAGGATACGGTCGCCATCCTGCGTGGCATCGCCCCGAAATACGAGGCTCACCACAAGGTGACCATCTCTGATGGTGCGCTCGTTGCCGCAGCCACCCTGTCGAACCGTTACATTACGGGTCGACAGCTGCCCGACAAGGCCATCGACCTGATCGACGAGGCCGCCTCTCGCCTGCGCATGGAGCTCGACTCCTCGCCGGTCGAGATCGACGAGCTGCGCCGTAGCGTGGATCGCCTTCGTATGGAGGAGTCCTACCTGACCGAGTCTGATCCGGAGGGTCTCGACGAGGCCACCCAGGATCGCCTGAGCAAGCTGCGCGCCGACCTTGCGGATCGCGAGGAGACGCTGCGTGCGCTCACTGCCCGCTGGGAGGCTGAGAAGGCCGGTCACAACCGCGTCGGAGACCTGCGTGTTCAGCTCGATACGCTGCGCACCCAGCTGGATCTGGCCGTGCGCGAGGGGCGCTGGGAAGAGGCTGGCCGCCTCCAGAACGGCGAGATCCCCGCAGTTGAGCGCCAGATTGCCGAGGCGGAAGCGCAGGCTGAGGCCCAGGATGCTCGCGGTGATGATGAGCCGATGATTGCCGAGAAGGTCGGTCCCGCAGAAATCGCCGAGGTGATCGAAGCGTGGACCGGAATTCCGACGGGTAAGCTCCTGCAAACTGAGACCGACAAGCTCCTGCACATGGAGGATGAGCTCGGAAAGCGCCTTATTGGTCAGAAAGATGCCGTGCGAGCAGTATCGGACGCGGTTCGTCGCTCCCGTGCTGGTCTGTCCGACCCCAACCGTCCGACCGGTTCGTTCCTGTTCCTCGGCCCGACGGGCGTGGGTAAGACCGAGCTGGCCAAGGCGCTCGCGGAGTTCCTCTTCGATGACGAGCGCGCCATGGTGCGCATTGACATGTCGGAATACTCCGAGAAGCACTCGGTTGCGCGCCTCGTCGGTGCCCCTCCGGGGTACGTGGGCTACGAGCAGGGCGGTCAGCTGACCGAGGCTGTGCGTCGTCGTCCGTATTCTGTCGTCCTTTTGGACGAAGTTGAGAAGGCCGATCCTGAGATTTTCGACATTCTTCTGCAGGTGTTGGATGACGGACGTCTCACGGACGGGCAGGGGCGGACGGTGGACTTCCGTAACACCATCCTGATCCTGACGTCGAACCTCGGTTCGCAGTTCCTGTCGGACCCTGACTTGACACCCGAAGGAAAGCGGGAGTCTGTCATGTCTGTTGTTCGCTCGGCGTTCCGTCCAGAGTTCCTCAATAGGCTGGATGAGACGGTCATGTTTGACGCACTTACCCGCGAAAATCTGGGTGAGATCGTCGATTTGCTCGTCGCGTCGCTGGAGTCTCGCCTGCGCGAGCGTCGCATCGGTTTGACAGTAACCGAACCGGCCCGCGGATGGCTCGCTCGCGTGGGCTATGACCCGGCATTCGGTGCCCGTCCGCTGCGTCGCCTGATTCAGCGGGAGATCGGTGATCGACTGGCTGTTCTGCTGCTCGGTGGAGACGTTCAAGATGGTCAGAATGCGACAGTTGACATTAACGACTCCATCGATGGGCTTGTCATGAATGTTGATAAACCCTGAGATTGCGCGGTACACTGATTACCAGTGTGTATTTCGGACGCGCGGTATGTGGCGTCTGCAACAGCAGGAGATGATATGACAACCCAGAGGAAGGCCCGTGGCGCCTACTCCGTAGGACAGGCGACGCGTGAATCCATCCTCTCGGCAGCGATGGTTCTGATTGCAGAGCGAGGCTACAACGGCTTTTCTCTGCGCGACCTCGGCCGTCGAGTCGGTATTTCGCACCCCGCCGTCGTCTATCACTTCCCCTCAAAGGAAGCGATCCTGCGCAGTGCGATCCAGCGTCACGAGGAGATGAACGCTCTCTTCGACGTCACCATTAACGAAGAGTCGGAAGGTGGCTTCGACGAGGGTGGCATCACCGTCGGCTCGTTTGTTGACTGGGCGGTCGGGGAGATGCGCTTCGCCATGAAGCCCGGCGCAGACGCGGCCATCGCTCTGGACTGTGTCCTGTGGGCCGAGTCCTCTTCTGGGACGCACCCGGCGCACGCCCACTACAAGTACCGCACGCAGCAGATGGAGGAAGCCCTCACTGCGATGATCCATAACTTCGTCGAGGAGGAGGGTGCCGATATCGGTACCACGCCTCGTACCCTGGCGAAGATCCTCATCCGCTACTGGTACGGCTCGGTCGTCTCGGCTCGTTACAACGATGAGCCGATCGACGCTCGCGAGTTCGTCGCGGACTTCCTGGCCGTGTGCGTGCAGCTCCTGCACCTGCCCGCGCACTACGTCCTCAAGCTCGGCGCTTCGGTGCCCGAGGAAGTTGCTGAGGTCTACGCCCGCACACTGCGTAAAATCAGCGAAAAGACCACTGCGGCCGCCGAGGTTGCGGCCCCGGAGGCCACCGCGTGATCGGCACACTGCCGTCTTTCGATGTCGCCCTCGTCCTTCGCGTCGGGGGCGACGTTGTCTATTCGCACGGCGACGTTGATCGTGTTTTCCCGCTCGCGTCGGTGACGAAGCCGATCGCCGCGTGGTCCGTGCTGGTCGCGGTCGATCGTGGCCTCGTCTCGCTTGATGATCCTGCGGGTCCCGAGGGGGCGACGGTTCGGCATCTCCTAGCCCATGCCTCGGGCCTGCCCTTTGAGGGGCGCCGCCCCGTTGCAGCTCCCGAGAAGCGCCGGATCTACTCGAACGAGGGCTTCGACGTCCTCGGCGAGGTGATTGAGGCCGCGACCGGCGTCGGCGTCGCCCAGTGGGTGCGTGAGACGGTCTTTGAGCCGCTTGGCATGGCGACGGCTGATATTCCCGGTAGCCCCGCTCATGCAGGCGTTGCCAGTGCGTCCGACGTCAGCCTGTTCGGCGCAGAGCTTGCCCGCCCGACTCTGGTCAGTGGCCCCTTGGTGGCTCTCGCGGGCCTGTCGCAGTTCCCCGCGCTCGCTGGTGTCGTGCCCGGCTACGGGCGCTTCGCCCCCTGCCCGTGGGGTCTCGGCCTCGAAATTCGTGGCGAGAAGTCGCCGCACTGGACTGCCCCCGACGCCTCCCCGCGCACGATCGGGCACTTCGGGCAGTCTGGCTCCTTCGTGTGGGCGGACCGTGACCTGGGCGCCAGTGCGGCCTTCGTCGGCGCGGAGCCTTTCGGGCCTTGGCATCACGACAACTGGTCGGCGCTTAACTCGCAGCTGCTGAGTCTCGCGCGCGAACGCGCGTGAGCGACAAGGGTCGAGGCCTGAGCACGCCCAGGCCTCGACTTGTGCCGGTGGGTGCGCCCAGGCTTCGTCGCCTCGCTTAGTTGACGTCGACGATGACGGGCACGTGGTCCGAGGCCCCCTTCCCCTTGCGCTCGTCGCGGTCGATCTGCGCGCTGCTGACGCGTACGGCCAGCGCCGGCGAGCAGTATGCGAAATCGATGCGCATGCCCTCGTTCTTGGGGAAGCGCAGCTTCTGATAGTCCCAGTAGGTGTAGTTCATGACACGGTCTCGCGTGACCTCGACCCAGCCGTCTGCGGCGAAGGCGGCGAATGCCTCGCGCTCGGGGGCTGACACGTGCGTGGCGCCCTCGAAGGCGCTCATATCCCACACATCCTCGTCCAGGGGGGCGACGTTCCAGTCGCCGACGAGGGCGATGCGGGCCGCGGGATCCTCAAGCCAGTTGCGCCCCTGCTCAGCGAGGTTCGTCAGCCACTGGAGTTTGTAGGCGTAGTGCGCGTGGGTGAGCTCTCGGCCGTTGGGTACGTACAGGCTCCAGATCGTCATCGACGAGGTCTGCCCGTCCTCGGCGGGAAGGGCGCCGGTTGTGTCGACGGTGACGCCGAGTGCGCGGGCTTCGACGACTGGCGGCTCACCGAAGGCGGGCTGGGTGGGAAAGTGGTCGCGAACGTCGAGAATTGGCAGGCGTGAGGCCACGGCGACACCGTTCCACTGGTTGAGCCCGTGGATTGCGACGTGGTAGCCCGCTTCCTCGAACGGTTCGATGGGGAACTGGTCGGGGCGGCACTTGATCTCCTGCATGGCGAGCATGTCTGTGTCCGAGCGCTGGAGGAAAGCGATGACGCGGTCGACGCGCGTGCGGATGGAGTTGACGTTCCAGGTCGCAAATCTCATGGGGTTGAGCCTATCGGTGGGGCGGGGGGAGCGGCTGCGTGAAACACGCGTGAAACAGGCGCGATGGGTGTGAGTTGTGCGAGGTCTTATTTAGAGTGATAATGATTCTCACCAACAACATAGCTAGAAAAGGCAACCGAATGTCACATCTGCGACGCATCAGCACCGCTGCGCTCGCCCTCTTCCTGGCACTCACGCCCGCCGCCGCGTGGGCTGGACCCGACCAGGACAAGGAATGGATCGTCACCGGACAACATGTCGATGCACCCATCCCCGTCTGGCATGACGACACCAACAGCTTCTCTCTGAACACCATCAACATGCCGATGGAGAAAACCGCGCTGTGGATCCCCAAGGCGTGGACCGGCACCGGCGAGAAAGACGAGGCGAAGTCGCAGCTCGTCATCCCGGCAAAGCGTCCCGACCTGGCCTTCCTCGGAGCCGAGGGCACCGTCCTGAACGCCGCGCCCCAGAACCCCGGCCCCGGTAACACGCCCATCTGGGCGGGCCTCGGCGCCGGCGAAATCGGAGACACCGACAAGTTTGAGGGCGAGACCTACACGCTCGACCTCATCAGCGTCGACGGCCCGGGCCGCATGGAAATGTTCATCGACAACGGCGACAGCGTCAACCGCTTCCTCTCCAGCCACGACACCGCGTACCGCAGCGTCTACAACCCGCGCCACACGCACCTGTACACGACCTTCACGCAGCCGGGTCGTTACGTCGCGAACTACAAGATGACCGCGCGCAGTGCCGACGGCACCGCTATCTACTCCTCGCCGATCACGCCGCTGGTCTGGCAGGTCGGCGGCGCAAACCCCGCCGACGGCACCATCAAGGACATTGAATCCGCGTACAACGCGGCGCGTGCGCAGCGCGCCGACGGCAACACGGCTACCCCGACGCTCACCCTGTCCCACCACGCCGAGCGTGAGCACCCCGGCGACAACCACCTGACCGACATCACGCTCGACACGGGTGTCGCCACTGACACGGGGCGCGCGTGGATCACCGTCAACGGCTACTTCCTGACTGAGGTCGGCGTCGAGGGCGGCCGCGGAAGCGTCTCCGAGCTGCTCGGCGCAGATACTGCGGCCGTCCAGGCGATCTACATCCCCGGCGACTCCGCCTCGGCGCGCTGGATCTCCCAGACCGTTCAGTACTCCCAAAAGGACACCGAGCCCATCACCGTCGGCGCCGCCGACACGATCCTCGGCCCCTCCAACCCGGACCCGGCTCCCGTATGGAACCCCGACCACCTGCCGATCTCCTCGCGCCGCGTCGACGTCTCCTACGACCTCGTCCCCGGCACGACCGATCAGTACACGGCCACCGTGCGCGCGAACGATCCGACCCTGCGCGCCACCTACAAGATTGAGTTCCTCGAGTCCAAGTACGATTTCAGTCCCTGGTGTTCCATGGAAGGCACGCTCGGCGCGGGCGGTATGGATACGAAGCAGCAGGACCTCAGCGTGTGCCAGTCCGACCCCATGTACATGCGCGTCACCCTGCGACCCCACCCCCTCTCTGACGCTGTCATGACCGTCGCTGATGCCTCCGACGTGACCGTCGGCTCCCACGTCGGCCTCACCGCGATGCTCACAATGCGCGACGGCATCGCCGCCCCCGAAGAGCCGGAACCTGCCCCGAATCCGACGCCCGCGCCTGCTCCCGCTCCCGATAACGGTGGAAACGACGCAACTCCGGACCCGGCCTCGTCCCTGCTGAGCGATCCCGTGGAGATCGCGCGGGGGCACCTGGACGTGCGCCTCACTCAGGCCAGCGGCGAGGGTGGCCTCACCTACGGTCTGGCTGTCAAGGACGACTCTTTGACCAACGCGCGCACTTCCGTGCTGCGTACCGTCGGCTCCGCGACCCTTGCGGTGGCCCCCAACGCGCGCTTCGTGCGCCCCGCGTCCCTGTCCGACCCGAGCTACGACGTGCTCGGCCCGGTGGGAACAGCCACCTACGTGCTGCCGGAGACTCAGAACAGCGACATCGTGTGGCCCGGCCTGTCCACCGAGGGCATCGACTACGCGGCACTGCCCGATGGCGCCGACCTGACGCTGCACCTCGCGCAGGCACCCGAGGGCGCGCGCGTCGCCTTCTTCCAGGGAGGCACCTTCGGTGCGGGCGCCAAGGTCCACTTCGACTCGTCCAAAGGCGATGGCGTCGTCCACACGACCGAGGCGACTCACATGCACGGTAACTGGGTTTTCAGTGCGCCGGGCACCTACCGCATCGAGGTCGGCGCGCGCAGCGGTGAGCGCAGCCTCGTCGAGCCCCAGTCCTTCACCGTGATCGTGCGCTCCGGTCACCGCGACGAGCAGCCCGCCCCGGTGGACGAGGAGCCCGTCCCGACGCCGTCACCCGGACCTGCGCCCACGCCGGAGCCGACCCCGGCGCCGTCTCCCAGCGTTGATCCCACACCCGCGCCGAGCGCGGACCCCGCTCCGGCGCCGAGCGTCGACCCTGCGCCCGCACCTGCACCGAGTGCCGATCCGGCTCCCGCACCGGCGCCCATGCCGACGCCCTTCCCGGCTCCAGCCCCCTCCAGTGGTCCGGTACGAGCGCCCGCGCCGTCCGCGCCTTCCAGCAACGCTGGAACCCCGGCCTCGTCTGACGCGACTCGCACGTCGGCCCCCGTAGCCACGGGTGGCAGCGCGACTGGCGCTCCCGCTGCTCGCAGTAACGGAGCGGCAAGTGGGACAACCGGCGCGACCAGCTCGGCACCCGTGAGCGCCCCGAAGGCCGCGCCCGCGCCGTCCGCAAGCCCCTCCGCAAGCCCGTCGCAGGCCCCCCAGAGCGGCGCGCAGAGCGGCGCCCAGAGCGGCGCGGCGACGAGCCCGGAGGCTGGAACCAGCGACGCGGCCGCATCCCTGCCGGTCGCCGCGGCTGCGGATACTGGCCGCTCGGGCGGATGGAGCCCCTACTGGCTCGTCCTCCTCGTTATCCCGGCAGCCCTCGCCGGCGGCGGAGCCGGATACCTGATCCGGACCCGATGAGGTGACCAGCCGGGGCGTGACGCACCTGCGTTCCCGCCCCGGCTTCGTGCTGCCGAAACGATGCGGCGCTAGACTTCCCCCATGGGAACAGCACTGGTTACCGGAGCGACCTCCGGCATTGGTGAAGAATTCTGTTGGCAGCTGGCCGCCGCAGGCCACGACCTGGTGCTGATCGCGCGCCGCGAGGATGCCTTGCGCGCGCTCGCGGACTCGCTCGCCAACGTCGCGGGCGTGCGCGCCGAGGTAATCGCCGCCGACCTGTCGACCAACGAGGGCTGCGCGCGCGTCGCCGCACGCCTGGACGTGGGAGGTCCCGCCGACCGTGACAAGCCGGACCTGGCGCCGGTTGACCTCCTCGTCAACAACGCCGGCTTTGGACTGGGAACTGACTTCCTGGACAACAGTCTCGAAAACGAAATCAACGGCCTGAATGTCATGGTCCGCGCTGTCATGACCCTGGCCCACCACGCCGGCATCTCGATGCGCTCGCGAGGACGCGGCGCCATCCTCAACGTCGGCTCCGTCGCCTCGCGCACGGGCGCGGGCACCTACTCTGCCCACAAGGCCTGGGTCGTCGCCTTCACCGAGGGCCTCGCCGCCGAGCTCAAGGGATCAGGCATCACCGCCACAGTCGTGTGCCCCGGCCCCGTCGATACACCGTTCTTCGAGCGCGCGGGCGTCGACATGCGCGCGACCCCCTCCTGGCTGATGGCCAGCCCCGAACAGGTCGTCACGGAAGCCCTCGACGCCGTGCGCGCGGGACGTGTCCATGTCACCCCGACGATTCCCTACAAGGTCGTCATGGGCGCCATGAAGCTCGCCCCGCGCTGGGTGACCGCGCGCGCCATGCGTTCCGTCCCGCACATGTGAGGGCGCGCAGACGACAACGAGGCCGGGGCCAGGTTCGCGCAGAACCCAGCCCCGGCCTCGTTGTCTGAGAGCGGAGAATCAGGCCAGGCCGATATCCTCCAGACCCAGCGCGTAGAAGTACGGGAAGCCCTCGGCCTCGATGCGTTCCTTCGCGCCCGTCGCACGGTCGACGATCACGGCGACTGCAACGACGTTCGCGCCGGCCTCGCGCAGGGCGAGCGCAGCCTCCAGCGGGGAACCACCGGTCGTGGACGTGTCCTCGAGGACGACGACGTTCTTCCCGACGACGTCCGGGCCCTCGATGCGGCGCTTCATACCGTGATCCTTCGCGGCCTTGCGCACGACGAAAGCGTCCAGGTCCAGGCCACGCGATGCGGCAGCGTGCAGCATCGCGGTGGCGACCGGGTCCGCGCCCATCGTCAGGCCGCCGACGGCCACGTACTCCTCGCCCACCGAGAAACCGGACTCCTCCAGGAGATCCAGCATGACGTGGCCGATGAGGGGAGCAGCCTCGTGGTGCAGGGTCGAACGGCGCATATCGACGTAGAAGTCGGACTCGCGGCCCGAGGCCAGCGTGACCTTCTCGTGGATGACGGACAGCTCCTGGACGAGAGCGGCCAGGCGCGCCTTGTGGGAATCGTTGGTCATGACAGTACCTTCCGTGTCGGTGTGGGTCAGTGCGCCGCCTCGACGAGCTCGATGAGATCGCCGATGCCCTCGTGGATGCCGAAGGGGCGGAACGGGTAATTGTTGACGTCCTCGCGGGCCGTGGAACCCGACAGGACGAGGTGGGTGCGCAGGCCGGCCTCGACGCCCGCGCGCACGTCCGTGTCCATGCGGTCGCCGACCATCGCGGCACTCTCGGAGTGCGCGCCAATCTTGTTCAGGCCGGCGCGGATCATGACGGGGTTCGGCTTGCCCACGAAGTAGGGCTTCTTCCCGGTCGCCGCCGTGATCATCGCCGCGATGGCGCCGCACGCGGGCAGTGTGCCCTCGTCAGAGGGGCCCGACACGTCAGGGTTGGTCGCGATGAACTTCGCGCCGCCCTCGATGAGGCGGATCGCGTGAGTCAGCGCATGGAAGTCGTAGGAGCGCACCTCGCCGAGCACCACGAACTCCGGATCGATTTCCGTCATGACGTAGCCCGCGGAGTGGATCGCGGTGGTCAGGCCGGCCTCGCCGATGACGTACGCGGTCGAGCCGGGGGATTGCTGGTGCAGGAACGCGGCCGTGGCGTTCGCGGACGTCCAGATGTTCTCTTCCGGGATGTCGAGACCCGAGTTCGCCAGGCGCGCGGACAGGTCACGGTTCGTGAACACGGAGTTGTTGGTGAGGACCAGGAAGGGGATGTTCTTCTCGCGAAGAGCGGCGAGGAACTCGTTCGCGCCCGGAAGCGCCCGATTCTCCTTGACCAGGACCCCATCCATGTCAGAGAGCCACGCGCTCACGGGTGGCAGATCGGTGAGGGGAGTGGGTTCGTGCGTCAGGGCAGTCATGCCTCCATTCTACGGTGCCGCTAGGGTGGGATCCGTGAACGAGATCGAAAACGGGTGTGACATCGCGCGGTGGGGGGCCTCCGGCGCCGACGAGGCTGGGGCGCAGGCGAGTGCGCAGGTCGGAGTCGGTCCGTGGCCGGGCGGGGAAGCCGACTGGCCGGTTGGTGAGCACTATGACCGGGAGCTCCTGAAGGTGGGGGATCGGCGCAACGTTGAGGACCACTACCGGTACTGGACGATGGACGCGATCCGCGCCGATATCGCCGCCCGCTCGCTGCCTTTCGAGGTGGCCGTGGAGAACCTTGATCACGACTTCAACATCGGGTCGATTGTGCGCACGGCGAACGCGATGGGTGCGCGCCGCGTGCACGTGGTGGGGCGCAAGCGATGGAACCGGCGTGGCGCGATGGTCACCGACCGTTACCTGCCCGTGGATCACCGACCCGAGGTGGGTGAACTCGTTGAGCATTGCTCGCGTGAGGGCTTGACACTGGTCGGCGTCGACAATGTCGAGGGGTCCGTCGCGCTCGAAGGGGCGGTGCTGCCTGAACGCGCCTGCCTTGTTTTCGGATCGGAGGCCTCCGGACTGAGTGAGGAGATGCTCGCCGCCTGCGAGGTTATCGTGGCGATCACCCAACGGGGGTCGACGCGCTCGATGAACGTCGGCCATGCCGCCGCCATCGTCATGTGGGCGCACGCCTCTCGCCTCAGTGCCCCCTCCAGCACCTGAACCCGCCACCGCACAGGGCGCCCGACCCACGACGAGTGCCCAGGCTTCATCGCGGCTCAGACCCGAGAGGAAACGCGCCGAATACCCCGGACTCGCGAAACGCCTACCACATGCGGCTGTGGGAAGAAAAGACCCTGTCCGAACGGGACTTCCATCCCCTCCCGCTCGTGCAAAATGTGAGAGAATCGGAGACGACAAAACTGTCACTCGATTAGGAGGCTCCAAGTGCCTATCGCAACCCCTGAGGTCTATGCAGAGATGCTGAATCGCGCACGGGATGGCAAGTTCGCCTACCCCGCGATTAACGTGACCTCGTCCCAGACCATCACCGCCGCCCTCCAGGGCTTCGCCGAGGCCGAGTCCGACGGTATCATCCAGATCTCCGTCGGCGGCGCCGAGTACGGCTCCGGCTCCACCATCAAGAACCGCGTCACCGGCTCGC
>CALHZX010000114.1 GCA_938040725.1 uncultured Actinomyces sp.
TAAAGCGGTACGCGAGCTGGGTTCAGAACGTCGTGAGACAGTTCGGTCCCTATCCTCTGTGCGCGCAGGAAACTTGAGAAGGGCCGTCCCTAGTACGAGAGGACCGGGATGGACGAACCTCTGGTGTGCCAGTTGTACCGCCAGGTGCATGGCTGGTTAGCTACGTTCGGAAGGGATAACCGCTGAAAGCATCTAAGCGGGAAGCCTGCTTCAAGATGAGGTTTCCACGCCCCCCAGTGGGGTGAGAGGCCCCCGCCAGACTAGCGGGTTGATAGGCCAGAGGTGGAAGCACCGCGAGGTGCTCGCGAGCCGACTGGTACTAATGGGCCAACACTAAACAACCACCCAACCACAAAACAGGGTTGGGCCAACAAAAAGAACAGCGAACACACCGCCGCAACCACTATACAAACCACGATCAACCCACACCCCACCAAACAAACAAACCGTGGGGAACAGTGTTGAACACCAATCTTGTGGTGGTCATAGCACCGGGGAAACGCCCAGCCTCCATTCCGAACCTGGAAGCTAAGCCCGGCAGCGCCAATGGTACTGCAACCGCCAGGTTGTGGGAGAGTAGGACACCGCCACAACACACCGCAAAACGGAGGGCCTCACCCACACAGGTGAGGCCCTCCGCACGTTTTCCGCAGCGTTATTTCGTCACGGTTCGCGCGCACTGGCCGCAGGACTTGCACCGTCGCGGGCCTGTGGGACTTGTGTCCTAAGCAATAGCTATTCATCCTTGCCGGCGGTCCGGCCAGCGCCTATAGTAGTTGATGTTTCAATAAGACTTTGAGAGGAAACATTATGGCTTCCGTTGCTATCGTTCTTGGCTCTGTGCGTCCCGGCCGTGCCGGTGAGCAAGTCGTTCGTTGGATTGAGGAGCAGGCGCGTCAGCTTGACGGCGTCTCCACCGTCTTTTTCGATCTGCGTGACTACCAGCTGCCGCTTTTTGCTCAGGAGATGCCCCCGTCGATGCAGGCTCCCAAGCTGCCCGAGGCTGTTCGTCTGCGCACGAACATCGAGGCGAACGACGCCGTTCTTTTCGTGACTCCTGAGTACAACCATTCGGTGTCCGCGGTTCTGAAGAACGCTATCGACTACCTGCCCCCGGCCACGCTGAAGGAGAAGGCTGTTGGTCTCGTCGGTTACTCGTGGTACGGCGCCGTCAAGCCTCTCGAGCATCTGCGTGAGATCCTGTCGACCTTCGGTGCCGACGTTCGCGACCAGCAGGTTGGCATCAACCTTGGCTCTGACTTCCAGGAAGGCGTTTTCCAGCCCTCTGACGAGCTGAACGCGCAGATCCGCGAGCTCCTAGCATCGCTCGCCTGAGAAGGCTTCCTGAGCGGCTTTCCATGGTGTTACGCGGTGTCGGCTTATTGGCGTCGCGCTTTGGCATGAGTGGTTGAATGCGCGGCCGAGATGGGGTGGCGTTCAGGATGAAAGGGTGGGGCCCGGCAGCTAACTGCCGGGCCCCACCCTTTTTCTTGACGGTGTCACTGGCGCGTCACTAGATCCACGAGGGGAGCCACATGTGTGCGCGCCAGAAGCTGTAGTCCACGACGTCCGCGCGCCATAGGGGCATAAAGTATGCCGCACACGCGAGGATCGCGACTGTCAGGACCGCCGCGAGCACCCAGCCCGTTAGCTCGGTGCGGCGGGGGAGTAGGGCAGCGAGGGGCTGGCCGTCGGCGGTGACCCGCCCCGCCAGTACGGCGATGAGCCAGGCGACGGCGAGTGCCACGAAAGGCGCGAAGGCTACGGTGTAGAACGTGAAGATCGTGCGGTGTGCGTAGGCGAGCCAGGGAACGTACAGGGCGATGTAGCCCAGCGTGATGACGCCGGTTCGCCAGTTGCGGTACCGCACCGTTGCCCAGAGGACGACGGTGAGTGCGCCAATCCCGATCCACCACAGGAGTGGATTGCCGAGCGCGACAATGTCGGTCGCGCACTTCCCAGACGCGCATCCTGTGACCTCGGGTCCGTTTGCCCAGTGGAAGGATGTTGCACGGTACTGTGCGAGCCACGTGTAGGGGCTGGATTGGTAGGTGTGCGGGGTGTTGAGCCCGTTATGGAATGTCCACATTTCCTTGTGGTAGAGCCACAGGTCTGCGAGTGAGCCTGCAAAGCCGGGGATTCCTGATCGGCCGTGTCCATGCGCGGCGGGGTGGGCAAACCATCCGAACCACGAGGCGATGTATGTCAGGATCGCTGTGGGAACCATGAGGATGAATGCCCACCAGATGTCGGCGAGGAGGGCGCCGCGGATGGGGGAGGGGTGACCGGCGCGCCAGCGGCATGTGACTTCGCGGAGGGCCACAAACAGGCCGAGGAAGGCGAGGGCGTAGATGCCTGACCACTTGACGGAGCAGGCGAGGCCTGCCAGGATTCCCGCGGCGAGCAGCCATGGACGGTTGCGTGCGTTCGGGCCGATTGTGAAGGGGCGTCGGTCCTGGCGGGTGAGGTAGGCGCGCAGGTCGGGCCACCCCTGCCTCGGCGCGCCCAGGCCGTCCCATTCGCGTAGCTTGGCCAATAGTCGCGGTCGGGATGCTTCCTGGTCCTTGACGACGCACAAGAATGCGGCCAGGGCGAACATCGTGAGGAAGCCGTCGAGGATGGATGTGCGGCTCATGACGATCGCCATGCCGTCGGTCGCCAGGAAGAGGCCGGCCAGGAGCGTTAGTGCTGGCGTGCGGAAAAGGTTCTGGGTCAGTCGGCACAGAAGGAAGACGGTGATGATGCCGCAGATGGCGGCGGCGATGCGCCAGCCGACGGGGTCTGCCTGACCGAAAATCTTCATACCCAGCGCGATCAGCCACTTTCCCGTGGGCGGGTGCACCGGGTAACCGCCCACCGTGGACAGGCCGGAGACGTCGCCGGTGGCGAATGCTGCGTCGACGTCCTTGGCCCATGTTCCCTCGTACCCCAGCGTGAGGAGAGACCACGCGTCCTTCACGTAATAGGTCTCGTCGAAGATCAGTGTGCGGACATTATCGAGGCCGGGGAGCCTCATGGCGGCCGCGAGGATCGTCGCAATCGCGGTGGCGACCCATCCGGCCGCCGGAGTGGTCAGGCGATCCGACCATCGCGGATGGTGTGGGGGAAGGGGGCGGCCGGACGTGGGTGGGGTCGTCGAGCCGTCGTCAGGGGCCTCGGGATGTTGTTTCTCGACAGAGGCGTCGGCCGTCGTTCCCTGCTCGAAGGGCTGCGTAGCCTCGTCGATCGTGTCATCGTGTGTGTTCGCTGTATCCATCGCATCCGAGTCTAGCGGCCTCCTCGAGGCACAAGAACCGCGGTGCACATTCGCTCGCGCGTTCGGGGAGGGTGTGCATCGCCCAGGTGTTGAGAATTGTTCTCGCAATGCTCTATAATGTTCGGGTACCCGAAAAATCTGTTGGAGCGATGATGATTCCCTCAACAACCCGCCGCGCGGCACTCGCCATCCTCGGCCTCGCCCTCACGCCCCTAGCGGCGTGCGCGCCCACCTCCTCGGCACACGGCCTCACAGTCGTCGCCACAACCACGCAGATCTGCGACTACGTCACCCAGATCGCGGCTCATTCTTCCGAGATTTCCCTTGACAAGACCGACGCAGCCGGAAAGAGCAGCCACGTGGGCGCCGCCCCTGAGGGTGCCGCCCTCACCATGAGCCTGACCTGCCTGCTCGCCCCCAACGCCTCCGCGCACGAGCACGAGATGACCCCCGCCCAGACCTCGGCGCTCGCGCAGGCTGACGTCATGGCCGTTTCCGGCGTCGACCTCGAGCACTTCCTCGACGACGCGGTCGTCTCCTCCGGCTTCAAGGGACGCATGGTCGTTACCTCCGGCGTCCTGACGGCCGCCGACGTCGATAATCCGGGTGCCCCCGACCCCGATGGTGCCTACACGATCGACCGCGGAAACCAGCGCGTCGACGTTGCCCCGTGGCCGTTCCCGCCCGAAGAGGCCGGCGAGGAGCCCGAATTCCGCTTCGACCCGCACGTGTGGACCTCGCCGAAGGGCGCCCGAGTCCAGGTCGCCAACCTCGGCGCTGGCCTTGCAGCCGCAGCGCCGGACGCCGCCTCGTCGATCAATGCAGCCACGGCCTCGTACATGGAAGCCATTGACGCGCTCGATGAGTGGACAGCGGAAGCGATCACGACGGTGCCCGAGGGACAGCGCGTCCTCTTTACCTCCCACGACGCCTTCGGCTACTTCTCGAGGGACTACGGGATCCGCTTCATCGGCGCCGCCCTGTCCGACTTCAATGAACAGCAGGACGCCACCGCCGACCACATCGCCAAGGCCGTCGCGGCCGTCAAGGAGTCCGGCGCGGTCGCGCTCTTTGCGGAAAACTCCAACAACTCCAAGTCCATTGAGGCGATCGCCCGCGCGGCCGGTGTGACCCCCATCGTGGGCGAGGATGCCATGTACGGCGATTCGCTGGGCCCCGACGGATCCGAGGGAGCCACCTACGTCGGCTCGATCATCCACAACGTGCGCGCCGTGACCCAGGCGTGGGGCGGCACCGTCCCGCAGCTGCCCGAGCACCTGAAGGACCAGTGATGACGACACTCGTCTCCTTCCGAGACGCGGCGCTGGGGTATGGAAATACCCCGGCGCTGACCGGCCTGAACCTCGACGTGTTCGAGGGCCAGGCCCTGGCCCTTGTGGGCCCCAACGGCGGCGGCAAGACCACCCTCATGCGAGGTATCGTCGGAGGATGCTCAATCCTGTCCGGAAGCGTCCGAGTCGACGCCGAGCGCATCGGCCTGGTACCCCAAAGCGCCGACCTGGACCTGACCTTCCCGGTCAACGCCTCCGAAGTGGTCACAATGGGACTCATTTCCGAGGCCGGATGGGGCAGGCGCATCAGCGCAGACATGCGAGCCCGCGTCGCCGACGCCCTCGAACGAGTCAACCTGACAGAAAAAGCCTCACACCGCTTCGGCACCCTCAGCGGCGGGCAGCGTCAGCGCGTCCTCGTCGCGCGCGCCCTCGTGGCGCGTCCCGAGCTGGTCATGATGGACGAGCCCTTCAACGGCCTCGACGCCCCCAGCCGAGACATCATCACCCACCTCATCGCCGAACTAACGGCCAGCGGCGTCGGCGTCATCGTTTCCACTCACGATCTATCCCTGGCGCGTGACGTATGTTCTCACGCCTGCGTCCTAGCCTCGCGGCAGATCGCACTCGGCCCCGTCGCCGACGCCCTATCCCCCTCCATCCTCGCGCGCGCTTACGGATCCGGAGCAGACGAAGCGGTGGCGGCCCTGTCATGATCGCCCCCTTCCTGGTGCGCCCCATCATCGTCCTCGGGCTCCTCGCCCTGGCGGTCGGCCCAGCCTCAACCCTCGTGAACCTCAGGCGAGCCGAATTTGGTGCCGAAACAATGGTCCACGGCGTGTTCCCCGGCATCGTCGTCGGCATGGCCCTCGGCGGGCGCGAAGCCATCATCCCCGGAGGGGCGCTGTGCGCGGCCTGCGTTGCCGCCGCCCTGACCCTGGCCTCGCGGCGTCAACACTCCTCCGAAGCGACGACCGCCGTCATCCTGACCGCCTTTTTCTCCCTGGGCATCGTCATCTCCCTGCGCATCGGCGACATGTCCGGGCAACTCGAATCCCTCATGTTCGGGCGCCTCCTCGACATCACGACCTCGCGCATGTGGGTCAGCGCCATCGTGCTTGTCGCCGCAGGACTCGTCCTGGCCGCAACGTGGCGGGCGCAAATCGCGGTCGCCTTCGACCGGGAGGCCGCGCGGGTGGCCGGAGTGTCCACGCTCGTCATCGACGCAATCTTCAATGCCGCCCTCGGCGCGATCGTCGTCGCGGCGTCAACCGCCGTCGGCGTGCTCCTCGTCGTCGGATACCTCATCGTTCCCGGTGCCTTCGGTCGCCTCCTGTCTGCGGGAACGCGTTCGATGGCCGTCCTTGCCTCCCTCAGCGCGCTCGTCGGCGGCTGGGGAGGATTCGCCGTCGCCCTCGTGCCCGGACCCAGGCCCCTGTCCCCGCAGGCGTGCGTCGCCCTGGGCGTGCTCGCCTGCTTCGGCCTCGCGTGCGCGCTGCGACCCGTCATTCAGCGCCGAGGCCCACTGTCCTCAACAGGGGACGCACCCCGCGAGCGCGAAGCCCTCGCATCGGTGGAAGGCCGACAATGATCCTTTCCCTTTTGCTCTACCCCGCGCTCCACGTGGCACTCATCGGAGCGTTCAGCGGACTCGTCGGAGCCTTCGCCTACCTTGATCGGCGCATCTTCTTCGCCGAATCGGTCACCCACGGCACCTTCCCCGGGGCCGTGCTCGGCGTCGTCATCGCCGCCGCACTCGGCTTTGGCCACGCTGGAATGTCGGCAGCCCTGTACATCGGTGCCTTCCTCGGCACCATCCCCCTGGTCATCCTCATGCGACGACTGGCCACTATTGCCGGCATCTCCAGCCAGGGAGCCGCGGGCATCGTCTTGACGGCGGGATTCGCGGCCGGCTACTTCCTGGCGACCTGCTTTAAGCCCCTGCCCCTGGCCGTCAACTCCTTCCTCACCGGCTCCGTGATGACCGTTTCCCCCGCAGACGTCGCCTGGGCGGGCATCACCCTGGCACTCGTCATCGCCGTCGTCACCGTCGGGCACCGGCACCTCATCGCCCACTGCTTCGACCCCTCGGACCCGGCAGCCGCCCGGCGAACCACCGTCCACGAACTCATCATCCTGGCCGCAATCCTCACCGCCGTGACCGTGGCCATCCCCGCCGTGGGAACCATCCTGTCAATCGCGCTCGTCGCAGCCCCGGCCGCGGCAATCGCCCCCCACGCGCGAAGCTCGCGCGCCTTCCTCATCGCCTGCCCCCTCCTCGGCGCCCTCATCGGCCTGGCTGGCTTGGTGATCGCCGTACCGGCGCGCCTGAGCGCAGGCGGAACCATTGCCCTCCTGTGCGGCGCCTGCGTCCTCGCTTCCCGCGTGCCCGGGTGGGTGGCCGGATCGAAAGGGGCGCGCCGTGCGCGCGCGGACAAGCAGTGAGACGATACGGGCATGGACGCAGCGACCGACACCGCCCCCGAACGCGACTCTTCCGTCAACGTGCAGGAGGGACGCGCACGCGACCCCTACCGCCAGGCGGTGGGGACCATCCTGCTGGCCGCCACTCCGATCGGGGACGTGCGTGACGCCTCGCCCCGCGTCGTCGCCGCGCTTGAAGGGGCGGACATCGTCGCCGCCGAGGACACGCGCCGCGCGCTCGCCCTGGCCTCGCGCCTGGGCATCACGCTGGGTGGGCGTCTCGTTGCCCTGCACGACCACAACGAGGCTGCCAAGGCCGCCGGCATCGTCGAGGCGGCCAGGGGCGGGGCGCGCGTCGTATTCGTCTCCGACGCGGGTATGCCCACGGTCTCCGACCCGGGCTTCCGCCTGGCGCGCGCCGCGATCAACGCGGGCGTGCCCCTGTCCGTCCTGCCCGGCCCCTCCGCGCCGCTCGTGGCACTCGCCCTGTCCGGCCTGCCCTCCGACCGCTTCGCCTTCGAAGGCTTCCTGCCACGCAAGGACGGGGAAGCCACGCGCTACCTGCAGGAGCTGGCCACCGACCCGCACACGCTGATCTTCTTCGAATCGCCCCGGCGCGCCGCCGCCACGCTCACTCGCATGGCCGAGGTCTTCGGCGCAGACCGGCGCGCCGCTCTGTGCCGTGAACTCACCAAAGACTACGAGGAGGTGCGCCGCGGCCCCCTCGGGGAGCTCGCGGAGGGCGCCGACGACGTCCTCGGTGAGGTGACGATCGTCGTCGCCGGATACGAGCGAAGCGAGCGCGCCGAAGACCACGTCGGCGCGGTCCTGGCGCTGGCCGCCGAGGGCATGCGCCTCAAAGACGCAGCCGCCGAGGTCGCCGCCGCCACGGGTGCCCGCAAGAACGACCTCTACAAGGCGGCCCTCGCCGCGCGCTAAAAACGAGGTCTGGGAACCTCAGACGATCTCGACGTGCTCCGACGTCATCCACTCGCGGGCCTGGGCGCCCAGCTCCTCGGAGACGGGGGCGGTCAGCTCGCGCAGGACGCGAGTCGCAAACCCCGCGCGAACAGCGTCCACCGCCGTGCACGCCACGCAATGTGACTCGGCCAACCCCACGACATCCACGTCCGTGATGCCAGCGCCGCGCAGCGCCTCCCCCAGCGTCTTGCCATCCTCGGTGGTTCCCTCGAAGCCCGAGTAGGCGGCCTCGTACTGGCCCTTCTTGACCGTCACGTCCGCGTTGACGTTCGCGAGCGCCGGGTGCAGTTCGGCCTCTGCCGTGCCCGCCACGCCGTGCGGCGGCCACGTGTCCACGAAATCGGGGGTCTCCGAAAAGTGAGCGCCCGGATCGATGTGCCAATCCTGCGTGGTGACGATCAGCTGGTACTCGTCGCGGTGTGCGTCCACGTAGGCGGCCACGGCCTCGGCGACGGCGTTACCGCCCGTCACCGGGAGGGCACCCCCTTCGCAGAACGTGGGCTGAACGTCGACAATGATGAGAGCGCGGGGCATGGGACCTCCCAGAAAATTCAGTAGTTTTCTCAAGCGTATCACCTGGGTCACAGCGCATGAAAGGCTGTTTCAAATCCTCGTGATGCGGCCAGTTGCCCGTTTATGACAGCAACGCAGTATTGTTAGGGGCTATGAGTCGCATTCTGTCCGCCGTCGCATGGCCCTAC
Source organism: uncultured Actinomyces sp. (assembly GCA_938040725.1). Classification (GTDB taxonomy): domain Bacteria; phylum Actinomycetota; class Actinomycetes; order Actinomycetales; family Actinomycetaceae; genus Pauljensenia. The sequence continues at coordinate 8,655 of CALHZX010000114.1, forward strand.
GCCAACGGCCCTCGTCATATTGGCCACGTTGCGGGATTCGGTGTCCCCTCCGACGTTTTCTCCCGGTACATGCGAATGGCCGGCCACGACGTCCTCATGGTCTCCGGCACCGATGAACACGGAACCCCCATCCTGGTGGCCGCCGACGGCGCAGGCATGAGCGCTCGCGAACTCGCCGACCGCAACAATCGCCTCATCGTCGAAGACCTCGTGGCGCTCGGCCTGTCCTACGACCTCTTTACCCGCACGACCGCCGGCAACCACTACCGCGTCGTCCAGGACATGTTCGCCACCGTGCGCGACAACGGCTACATGATCGAGCAGGTCACGCGCGCCGCCATCTCCCCGTCCACCGGCCGCACCCTGCCCGACCGCTACATCGAAGGTACCTGTCCGATCTGTGGCGCCGAGGGCGCGCGTGGCGATCAGTGCGACAACTGCGGCAACCAGATGGACCCGACCGAGCTCATCAACCCGCACTCGCGCATCAACGGCGAGACCCCCAACTTCGTGGAGTCCGTCCACTACTTCCTCGACCTGCCTGCCCTGGCCGAGGCCCTGTCCGCCTGGCTTGACGAGCGCGAGAAGTCCGGCACCTGGCGCCCCAACGTCATCAAGTTCTCCCAGAACTTCCTCGAGGACATCCGCCCCCGCGCCATGACGCGTGACATCGACTGGGGTATCCCGGTCCCCGGCTGGGAGGACCAGCCCACCAAGCGCCTGTACGTGTGGTTCGACGCCGTCATCGGCTACCTGAGTGCCTCCATCGAGTGGGCACGCCGCACCGGCGACCCCGAGGCGTGGCGCAAGTGGTGGAACGACCCCGAGGCCCTGTCCTACTACTTCATGGGCAAGGACAACATCGTCTTCCACTCCCAGATCTGGCCCGCCGAGCTGCTCGGCTACAACGGCCAGGGCGCGAAGGGTGGAGCTCCCGGCGACCTGGGCGTCCTCAACCTGCCCACCGAGGTCGTCTCCTCTGAGTTCCTCACGATGGAGGGCAAGAAGTTCTCCTCCTCGCACGGCATCGTCATCTACGTGTGCGATTTCCTCTCGCGCTACCAGGCGGACGCGCTGCGCTACTTCATCAGCGCGGCCGGCCCCGAGACCTCGGACTCCGACTTCACGTGGGCCGAGTTCGTGCGTCGCACCAACGGCGAGCTCGTCGCAGGCTGGGGCAACCTGGTCAACCGCACCGCCTCCATGATCGCCAAGAAGTTCGGCGAGATCCCCACCCCCGGTGAGCTCGAGGACATCGACCGCGCGCTCCTGGACGCCGTCGAGGCCGGTTTTGCCACCGTCGGCAACCTGATCCGTCACCACCGTCAGAAGGCTGCGCTGTCCGAGGCCATGCGCCTGGTGGGCGAGGCCAACAAGTACGTGACCGACACCGAGCCCTTCAAGCTCAAGGCCCCCGAGCAGCAGCAGCGCCTCGCGACGGTCCTGTGGACCCTCGCCCAGGCGGTGACGGACCTCAACCTCATGCTCTCCCCGTTCCTGCCCCACGCGGCCAACGACATCGACCGCGTCATGGGGGGTGCCGGCGAGATCGCGCCGATGCCTCGCATCGAAGAGGTCGCAGAGCTCGACCCGCAGGTGCTGCCCGCCGACTTTGAGGGACGCGACGGCTACCCGATCATCACGGGCGACTACACGAAGGTTCCGACCTGGGAGCGTCACCCGATCACGCCTGGCACCCCGATCGCCAAGCCCACGCCGGTGTTCGTCAAGCTCGACGAATCCATCGTCGAGGAGGAGCTCGCCCGCTACGCGGACGCTCACCCCGACGACGTGACGGGCGCCTGATCTGGGTTTTTCGTTGATCTGTCGCGTTTTGTGACAGGTGTGACGCACCTGTGAGCGCGCGCGGGTGGGACGGATGCGTCCCGCCCGCGCGCTCGTCTATCCCGGGGTGTTACCGTGAGGTCATGGTCGAAGATTTTCTCGCGTCCGCCCTCGCTGCCGAGGCCTCGTCGCGCGCCCCGCAAGATCCCGACTACCCGCTCTTTCACGTCGCGCCCCCGGTGGGCCGACTGAACGACCCGAACGGCCTCATCGAGATCGGCGGGACGTATCACGCGTTCTTCCAGTACACGCCCGAGCACCCGCGCCGGCTCGTCTACTGGGGCCACGCCACCTCGTGCGACCTGACCCGCTGGGACTACCACGTCCCCGCGATCCTGCCCGACACTCACCAGGACGCCAACGGCGCCTACTCGGGCACCGCCATCGAGGTCGGCGACCACGTTGAGCTGTGGTACACCGGCAACTACAAGGATCCCGAGACGGGGGAGCGCGAGGCCACCCAGTGCGTCGTCACGACGACGGATATGGTCCACTTCGATAAGCGCGTGCCCCCGATCATCGGCCACCAGCCGGAGGGATACACGGCCCACTTCCGCGACCCGCAGGTGTGGCGCGACGCGGACGGCTCCTACCGCATGCTGCTCGGCGTCCAGCGCGAGAACCTCACCGGCGCGGCCCTACTCTACCGCTCCGCGGACCTGCGCGCGTGGGAGTGCGAGGGTGAGATGACCTTCCCCGACGCCGGCGGCGCCTTCGACGGGTTCGGCTACATGTGGGAGTGCCCGAACCTCGTGCGCCTGACGGATGAGGATTCTGGGCAGGTGCGCGATGTCCTGATTTTCTGCCCCCAGGGTATGTCGCCCGAGCGCGAGGGGTTCGAGAACATCTTCCCGTGCGTCGCCATCGTCGGAGAGCTCGTGGGCACCGAGCTGCGCGGGTCCGACGGCTCCTTCGAGGAGCTTGACCGCGGCACCGAGTTCTACGCTCCCCAGATCATGGCGCGATCCGCTGCCACTCCGCCGGATATGCCGACCCTCCTCTTTGGGTGGGCGGGCAACGCTAGCGAGGACGACCAGCCTTCCATTGAGACCGGCGGCTGGGTGCACTGCTTCACCGCCCCGCGTGCCCTCACCCTGCGCGGCGGCCGCGTCATCGCTCGCCCGTACCTGCCGGGACTGCCCTTGGCGCCTGCGACGCTTGAGGGAACCCCCGGGGACGAGGCCGGGGCACGTATTGCGGAGCTCGCGGGCTCGCGCTCGTGGCGCCTGGCCTTCGACGCCTCCTACGAGGGGCCCCTTTCCGTGCGCCTCGGCGAGGAGTCGGGCCTGTCGATCACTCTGGAAGACGGGCGCCTGAGCGTCGACCTGACGGGTACGCGCTACCCCCATGGCGGCCGCCGCGTCGTCACGCTGGAGGCGGGGGAGGCGCGCCGCGTGGAAATCCTCCACGACCGCTCGATCACCGAGATCTACCTGGGCGACGGCTCGCGCGTCTTCACGACCCGCAGCTTCCTGAACGGTGAGGGTGCCGGCGTGATGCTCGTGGGCGCCGCTTCCGTGACGAACGTGAGCGCCGCGCGCGCCGACTAAAGCGATCCGCGTACGAGGCCGTGGCTGCCACAGTGGCCGCGGCCTCGTCGTATGTGGGCGGTCTCTCATGCTCTGACCTGAGACGATACCTCTCGCACCTTGCGTTAGCAGCTCTGTCGCCCGTAGTATGTCAATCGATTGCTACACACCGCCCAGCGCGGCGTAACAATGGCGTTGCGCGTGGGGTTTTCAGAAAGGAATGTGGTCGGCAATGGATCACGCCAAGGTGGCAGGAGAGGTCGTCGAAGCAGTCGGCGGCGCATCCAACATCAGCGCAGCAGCACACTGCGCAACCCGTCTCCGCCTGGTGATCGCGGACGAGTCCAAGATCAACCAGCAGGCCCTCGATGACAACGAAGATCTGAAGGGCACATTCGCCGCCGGCGGCATGTTCCAGATCATCGTCGGTCCCGGCGATGTTGACCAGGTCTACGCCAACATGGTTGCGAACCATGGCGTACGTGAGGTCTCCAAGGACGAGGCCAAGGAAGAAGCCGAGGCTGGCGGTAACGTCTTCTCCCGCTTCATCAAGATGATCGCGGACATCTTCGTTCCGGTCCTCCCGGCTCTGATCGCCGGTGGTCTCCTCATGGCCCTCCACTCGGTCCTGACGGCCGAGGGGCTTTTTGGCGAGCGGTCCGTTATTCAGATGTACCCGGCGATGACCGACTATGACGCGCTCATCAACCTCGTGTCATCCGCGGCCTTCGCGTTCCTGCCCGTCCTCGTTGGATTCTCCGCTGCGAAGCGCTTTGGCGGTAACACCTACCTGGGCGCCGCGATGGGCGCAGCCATGGTATCCCCGTCGCTGCTGTCTGCCTACTCCATGACAGACGCGGCGGCCGCCGCCAAGTTCTGGGCTTACACGGACCAGTCTTCCGTGTGGAATCTCTTTGGCCTCGAAGTCACCAAGGTCGGCTACCAGGCGATGGTCATCCCCACCCTGGTCGTCACTTGGATCATGTGCCTCATTGAGAAGAGCCTGCACAAGGTCCTTAAGGGCACCGCGGACTTCCTGCTCACCCCGCTCATCACCCTGCTGGTCACCGGCTTCCTGGCCTTCGTCGTCGTCGGCCCCGTGACCCGCGAGCTCTCCAACTACCTGACCTACGGCATCAACTGGGCGTACACGACGCTCGGTATCTTCGGTGGACTCATCTTTGGTTTCTTCTACAGTGCCATCGTCGTCACCGGTCTGCACCAGTCCTTCCCCGCCATTGAAATCCCGCTACTTCCTTCCAACGGTGGCGTCGGCGACTTCATCTTCCCGATTGCCTCCATGGCGAACGTCGCGCAGGGCGCGGCTGCCCTGGCCGTCTTCTTCAAGACTCGCGACGCCAAGCTCAAGGGTCTGGCCGGCGCCGGTGGTGCCTCCGCCGTCTTCGGAATCACCGAGCCCGCCATCTTTGGCGTCAACCTGCGTCTGCGCTGGCCCTTCTACTGCGCCATGGTCGCGTCCGCCATCGGCTCCGCGGGCGTCGCCTTGCTGAACGTGCGCGGTCAGGCCCTCGGTGCCGCCGGCTTCGTCGGCTTCGTGTCGATCATCCCCAAGTCGATCCCCGCCTACCTGGCCCTCGAGGTCCTTGTCTTCGTTCTGTCCTTTGGTTTCACCTTCGCCTACGCCATGACGCGTGGCAAGGCCGACATGGAGGGCCGTGCGCCCGCCGCCAAGGCTGCCGCTCCCGTGGTCGCCGCTGTCGCCCCGGCTCCCGCTGCTGCTCCCGCGGCCGCTGCTCGCGCGGCCGCCCCGTCCTTTAGCGAGGAGGCGCTGGCCGACCTTTCGGTTGCCTCGCCCCTTGCGGGCACAGCGATTCCGCTTGAGCAGGTCAAGGATGAGTCCTTCGCCAAGGGTATGCTCGGCCCCGGCATTGGCATCGAGCCCGCCGACGGCCTCGTCGTCGCGCCCTTCGATGGCACCGTGACCGTCGCGTTCCCGACCGGCCACGCCTACGGCCTCAAGTCCGCCTCCGGCGTCCAGGTCCTCATTCACGTTGGCATGGACACCGTCAAGCTGGACGGCAAGGGCTTCACGCCCCGCGTCGCCAAGGGCGACGTCGTGCGCCGTGGCGACGTGCTCGCCGAGGTTGACCTCGACGTGATCCGCGAGGCCGGCTACGAGACCATCACCCCCGTCGTCGTAACGAATAAGAAGAAGTTCGGTGCGGTCACCCCGGTCGCGAGCGGGCAGATCCAGCGCGGTGACGCGCTGTTCGACGTGGCCCCCAAGGAGGCCTGAGCCTTCCGGGAGTCATCCCCAACGACGCGGGTGGGCGGTATCAGCACCGTGCTGGTGCCGCCCACCCGTCTGTCGTGCCGGTGGTGTCGGATGCGCGTTTCGTTGTGGTGGCATTCGTCGCGGGGAGTTCGTGTTCTCGCGCTGCTGGTGTCGACCGTACAGTCTGTGCCTACTGCGAGGCCTGTCGATGGTGAACAAAGGTGTTGGCGGTTTCAAAGTCGCCCCGTCATCGCGTCCGGTCAAGTCCTCTGCGCGAATAAGTTCGCCCTGCTCGGCCTGATGTGGGTGTGAGCGCGAAAAAATTCGCCCTGCAGGCGCGAAAGAGGCGAAAAACGCCGTTTTTAGGTGTGCTGGGCGAACTTTTTCGCGGTTCTGTTGTGGTGTGGGGTGTACTGGGCGAACTTTTTCGCGGAACCGCTGTAGAACGGGGGCGCTGGGAGAGTTTTGTACCGGGTGGGCTGCTGGCGGGGGGGGCGTGTTGGGGGAGTTTTGTACCGAGTGTGTCGATGTGCGCTCGTGGGTAGCTATCTGCTCGCAGCAAATGGCTGAACCTGTGGACGGGGGCCTGCTCGCAAATGGCGGCCGAACACGCGGATAGAACATGCAGATAGGGCCGAACACACGGATAGGTTATGACGATGCGGATAGCCTAATAACCTATCCGCGTGCGGATCTGTCGGGCCCTTTCGGGACAGGAAAACCATCCGGGCCAGCGGTGAGCGCTGAAAGCCCAGCTGTCAGGTGCTCTCACACCGCCAGCGAACGCCCCCGAATCAGCGTTCCCGGGAACTCGACCGTCTGAGCGTGGGGTGCCCCGGCCTCGTCGGATGAGGGACGCGGCGCCTTGCCTTCGATCTGATCGAGGAGGATCGTCACCGCCTCCTGCGCGATCGCCGCGATGGGTTGGCGGATTGTTGCAAGGTGGGGCAGAGCGCGGCGCATCGTCTCCGTGCCATCGAAGCCGATGACCGACAGATCCGTGGGGACAGACAGCTCGCGCGTGCGCGCCCACTCAAGGACCTCGGCGGCCGCCAGATCGTCGGTCGCGAAAACGCCGTCGATGGGAGCGGCGGCGCGGGCCTCATCCAGGGCGTCGCGCACCATCGCGAAACGCTGCGGCGTCGGCGTATCGAAGGGCACGGTGACCACGCGAGGAGTCAGCCCCGCGCGCTCGATCTCGGCGCGGTAGCCTGCCTCGCGCAGGTTGCGCGGACCCGAACGCGAGGTGAGCAGCAGCGGATAGCGGCACCCGCCCTCGATGAGAGCGCGCGTCGCCAGGGCGCCCGCCTCCTTGTTCGCGCAGCGCACGTTCGGAATGGACAGGCTCAGCTCGCGGTCGATCGTCACCAGCGGCATGCGGATCGTGTCGTATTCGCCCAGGCCCTCGTTGTGGGCGCCCGAGATGATGCCATCCACACGGTTGCCCACGAGTAGCGACAGGTATTCGCGCTCGCGGTCCGCCCTGCCCATGGAATTGCAGATAAGGATGCGGTATCCGGCGTCGGCGAGGGCGTTTTCGACCTCGACGGCCAGCTCGCCGAAGAAGGGGAGAGACACGGCCGGAACGATGAGGCCGACCGTCTGCGTGCGCTTACCGTGCAGGGCGCGCGCCAGGGAATTAGGGCGATATCCCAGCGTCTTGATCGCGTCGGCGACGTTCTGCTTCGTCTTTTCCGAGAGGTATCCGCGGTTGTTGAGGACGCGCGACACAGTCGTCAGGCTCACTCCGGCCAGCTCGGCGACGTCGGCCAGCGTGGGTTCGCGCGAACTCATGCGGGGTTTCCTTTCCTTCCCTCGGTACTTCTCCATTGTAGTTGGTTGGGTGGGAGGGAGCCGTCCATCACGTCGGCGAGGCCGGGGCTGAGGGGCACGAAAGGGTGTCGTCACGCGGGAGCGAACGAGGAGTCCGTTCCCTAGTTGTCGGCATTTATGAGGGTGATGTATCCCATGTCACGGTCTGTGATATCGGGTTTTGCGCGGGTATCTGAGCCCGTTACCATGGGCCGTACGGGCACCTGTGTCTCACGATGGACATACCCGCACTTGAAAGGAACAACCATGATTTCCCGCACCGTTGCAATTGGTTCCTCCGTTGGCCTCCACGCGCGTCCCGCGAACATTCTTGCCGAGGCCGTTGATGACTCCGGCGTCGACGTGACCATCTCCCTGGGTGGAGAGGAAGCTGACGCCGCGTCGCTCCTCGAGATCATGACCCTGGGCGCCAAGCACGGCGACGTCGTCACGCTGTCCACCGAGGACGATTCTGCTGGTGCGGTGCTCGACTCCCTCGTCGAGCTGCTCTCGCGCGACCTTGACCAGGAGTGAACTGATGGCGACGCACGACGTCTTGCACGGCATCGGCGTCTCCGCCGGTACCGCAGCAGCCCCCGCCGCGATCGTCCAGCCCGCCCCCGGTGTTGACACGACGGAGCCGGGCAGCGTCGATGCTGCCGCCGACGGCGCGCGTGTCCGCGAGGCGCTCGCTGCCGTTTCCGCTCGCCTGAAAGAGCGCGCTGCGAACGCGCCGGAGGAGACGAAGGCGATCCTCAAGGCCACCGCTCAGCTCGCGGGTGACCGCGGCCTGGCCAAGGCTGTTGACAAGAAGCTCAAGAAGGGTCTGGGTGTCACTCAGGCCGTCCATGATGCTGTCGAGGACTATGCGCAGATGCTGCGCGGCCTGGGCGGCTACATGGCTGAGCGCGCGACCGATCTCTACGACGTGCGCGATCGCGCGATCTGTGAGCTGCGCGGCCTGCCCGAGCCCGGCGTCCCGGCTTTCGATGGCCCCGTCGTCCTCGTGGCACGCGACCTGGCTCCCGCCGAAACCGCGACCCTGGACCCCGATACTGTTCTCGGCATCATCACCGAGGTCGGCGGTCCCACCTCGCACACGGCGATCCTGGCTGCCCAGCTGGGTATTCCCGCGATCGTGAAGGCCGCGGGCATCATGGAGATCGCCGAAGGTACGATGCTGGCCCTCGACGGCGGCGTCGGCGAGGTGATCGTCGCCCCTACCGACGACGAGGTGGACCTGCTCAAGGAGCGTTCGCGCCGCCGCGCGCTTGCCCTGGCCGGTTCGACCGGCGAAGGCGCGACCTACGACGGCTACCGAGTGAAGCTCCTGGCCAACATCGGCACGGTCGACGACGCGATGAAGGCCTCGAAGTTCGACCTTGAGGGCTCGGGCCTGTTCCGCACGGAGTTCCTGTTCCTGGAGCGTTCGGAGGCCCCGACGCTGGAGGAACAGACCGACACCTACACGAAGGTCCTGCAGTCCTTCGGATCGCGTCGCGTGGTCGTACGTACCCTCGACGCGGGCGCCGACAAGCCGCTGAGCTTCGCTGACCTGGGTGCCGAGGAGAACCCGGCCCTGGGTGTGCGCGGCCTGCGCCTGTGCCAGGTGCGCGAGGACCTCATCGATACGCAGCTGCAGGCCCTGGCCGCCGCTCACAAGGCGACGGGCGCGGAGCTGTGGGTTATGGCCCCCATGGTCTCGACCGCTGACGAGGCCAAGTGGTTCGCCGACAAGGCGCGCGGCTACGGCCTGCCCAAGGTCGGCATCATGATCGAGGTGCCCGCGGCCGCCCTGCGTGCCGAGCAGCTCCTGTCGATCGTGGACTTCGCGTCCATCGGCACGAACGACCTGACGCAGTACACGATGGCTGCCGACCGCCTGGACGGCAACCTGGCGACTCTCCTGGATCCGTGGCAGCCCGCGGTCCTCGAGATGATCCGTACCGCCTGCAACGGTGGTCGTGCGACGGGTAAGCCGATCGGCGTGTGTGGCGAGGCCGGCGGTGACCCGCTGCTGGCCCTGGTCCTCACGGGCCTGGGTGTTGCCTCCCTGTCGATGGCGCCCTCGAAGGTCAACGCCGTGCGCGTTGCCCTGCGTATGCACGACCTGGCGACCTGCCAGCAGATGGCGGCCTACGCGGTGGATGCGCCCAACGCGAAGGAAGGCCGTGAGAACGTCCTGAAGCTGGTGGCTCCGGCGATGCTGGATCTGCTCTGATTCGAGCGTTCTACCACCAAACGGGGTGGGCCCGGGAACCGATCGGTCCCGGGCCCACCCCGTTTGTGCGTATTGCGACGCCGCGTCAGTCCCTGCGGATCGCGTCCGCCGGATTCGATGCCGCCGACGGGGCTCCCTTCTGAGAATTCTTCTTGGAACGTCCAGAGAAGAGCGCGGTGAGAATCAAGATGACACCCAGCGCTGCGATCGAGCTGATCCCGAGGATCGGCAGGTTGAAGTTCGTCACGTAAGCCTCGGCGATGAGGAAAACTCCCACCATGCACACGAGGAGCGCCCACACGAAGGAACCGACCCGCACGCCCCTGCTCGGTGCTTCGGGCAGCGTGCGCACATCGACGGGGCCTGCCGGCGCGCTCCACGTGGCGTGAACGCCCGGGGTTGGGTCCGGAGCCGCACTGCTCGCACCCAGGGGCTCCTGACGACGATGAGGAGCCCCGGCCTCGTGCCCCTGGGGGATGGACTCACCCGTGGAGGCCGGGTCGAAGGCGGTGCGCCCGCCCGCCCCTACGGAGCCGGCAGAAGAGCCTGCCTGCGCATGCGGCCCCTGCGTGCCCGATGCGCCCGCCGGGCTCGCAGCCCCAGCGTCTGAGCGAAAGGGATCGGTGGGCATCTGGGCAGTCGGTGCTTCGCGGAAGACTGCCAGCGGATCCGAGGACAGATCCGGCGAGGAGGCCGGCAGCTCCGTCGTCGCGTCCGTGCCGACGCCGACAGTCGGCGCGGGGATCGTCGGCAGCGGTGTCGTTGCGTCGAATTCGGGCAGCTCGGTGGTGAGGTCGTCGCTCGAGGTGGTCATGGTCGTGGTCCTTCCTCAGTTACCCGACTGGGAGCCGGTAGGGGTGGGAGATGGAGTGGTGCTCGGAGTCGTCGAGGGCGTTGCCGACGGGGTAGCAGAGGGCGTCGTGGTCGGCTTGGAGCTCCACGTTCCCGAGGAATCGGGTGTCTGCAGGATCGTCAGCGTGTCGATGTTCCCGTCGTCGGCGATGAGGACCGTAATGCCGCCGAGTGACGGCTTCCCCCAGGAGGGAGAGGATGCGGTCACGCCGGAGCAATTCGTCAGCGCGGATGCCCAGCCGTCGCCGTCCATGTTGGTGGAGAGAGTCTCGATGTCGGACTGGCACACGATCTGCACGGGCTGCCCCTCCGCCACCTGAATAGTCAGACTGCTCCAGGCCTCCCAGTCGACGACGATTGTCTTCGTGGTGCCGACGGGAGCTCCACTCAGGTCGAGTACCGTGGTGCCGGCCGGGTTTCCCCCGCTGACTCTGTCGACCGTCCAGTCGCGCGTCGTCTCCGTGTTGATGCCCCCGGGGTGAACGTTGATGTGGAAATCGGTCGGGCGGGCGGCCTGGGTGCCGATGGCCGCGGTGGGAAACGCCATGATGATGCCGATGACCGACAGGGTGGTGAGCCATCCCGCGCTGCGATCGCGCAGGGCAGCAACCGCCAGGGAGAACCCGACGACAAGCAGGCACACGCCGCCACCAACGGTGATGATGCGGGCGATCGTCTGATCGACCGTTTCGCCGGTAATGAAGGGGATCGACAGGCCCTTATCCGCCCAGTACAGTCCCGCGAAAACAGCAGCCGTGATGAGCACCAGCAGGCCCGTGATCGCCAGGTTCACGCGACCGGAAACGGTGCGGGGTCGATGCGTCGGCGTGGGCGGAACGTTCCATCGACGAGGCGTGGGCGCGCTCGCGGGAGGCGTCCAGCCGGGGTGGGGCGCGGAGGTGGTAGCAGCGGCCGGACGCGGTCCGGCCTGCGGGCTGGCGGCGCCGGCGGGGGAGGACTGGAAATCGCTCGGAACGCCGTACGCGGGGAAACCTGCGGGACCCTGCTCGGGCTTCATGCCCGGATCCGGTGTCCCCGTGCCGTCAGCGGCCGGGGAAGCTGGTGTAAAAGGGACGGAGGCGCCCGCCGTATCCGGGGTGTGCGCAGCCGAGGGGGCGTTGTTTCGCGGAGCCTCGTAGTGGGCGGCCCCGTACGAGGGCCGCTGCTGGCCCGCGCCCTGTGTGCTAGAGCGCACCAGAACCACGATGACGGCCGCAATGCCCGTCAGGCAGAGAAACCCGATGAGGAGCCTGAACCATCCGAGTCCCATGATGCCGAAGATGCCGATATCGGAGAACAGCGAGGAGACAGAGGCGAGAATCATCAGGGCGCCGCCGAGAGCGGCGACGTCGAAGCGCCCCTCGATGGCCTCTTGGACGTGAATGCGACCATCCTCAGCCTCGGGCAGGAGCAGCCAGGCCAGCCCGTAGGCGAGGACAACGACCGGCATGAAGAACGCGGTGACCACCACGAGGACGCGCACGAGCGACAGGTCCCACCCCTGGCGGGCGGAGATTCCCGAGCAGACGCCTCCGAGAACACGGGGCTTCGCGCGGTACCACCCGGAGCCTCGGATGGAGTCGAAGAAACCACTGCGGGGCGGGCGCTGCTGGTACTGGGCGCTCGGATCTGTTGTGCCGTTCGACCAACTCATCATGCACTTCCTCTCGATGGGATCCACGCGGCGTGGATCGATACCACTACTCAACCAAAAAATGGGTACGCCGCGACAGTAGGGGACCCCCTGAATGACCCCTGATTGTGCTGGGGGTATCCCGGGGGGACACCCCGTGGCATGCCACAATGGGAGCGTGAGCAGACCCGTGAATTCCCTCCATCCGGGGTGGACTCCGCCGATTCCGGCGCCTCCCAGCAGGCCCCCGCTCGTGCGCGCGACCGCCTCGAGTCCGGACATGTCGGCCCCCTGGCTGGGCGGCGTGTGCTCGGGTCTGGCCGTACACCTGCGGTTGCCGGTCGCGCTCGTGCGTGTCTTGTTCGTCTGCCTGGCGGGGTTCGGCGTCGGCATCGGCGTCTACCTGTGGCTGTGGGTGACGGTCCCCGAGGATTCCCCCGAGGCTAGCGGGACGGATTCGCTCAGCCCCGGCCTCGTCCGACTGCGTGAGGAACGCGCCGCCCAGGTGTCGCGCAATCGCTTGATCGTCGTCGGCGTGGCCCTGATCGTGGCCGCGATCGTCGGCACGATCCTGAACGCGACGAACACGCTGGACTGGCGCGACATGGGGGCCATCGTCTCGATTATGTCGGGCATTGCGCTCGTGTGGAGCCAGAGTCGCAACGTGAGTTCCTGGCGGTCGCTGCGCTTCATCGGGGCTGTCTTCGGCGGTATCGTGCTGCTCAGCCTCGGCGTCGTCATGGTGGCCTCGCGCGACAACCCGCCGATTATTCTGCTGCGCGGTGGCCTCATCGGTGCTGCTCTGGTCGCGGGTGTGCTCTTCGCCCTCGTCCCCATGTGGCTGCGAACGACGAAGGACCTGTCCCAGGCCCAGGCGCAGCGCGTGCGCGAATCCGAGCGCGCCGACATCGCCGCTCACCTGCACGACTCCGTGCTCCAGGCCCTCACTCTTATCCGCGCATCCGCCGAGGACCCCGCCCGCGTGCGTGCCATCGCGCTCACTGAGGAGCGCGAGCTGCGCGCCTGGCTCTACACGGGCCACGCGCAGGCAGCCGACTCCCTCGATGCCGCCGTCGCCGAGGCGGTCGTGGGCGTCGAGAGCCGCTACGGCGTGCCCATCAGCGTGGTTGTCGTCGGCGACATGCGCCCGGGCCCCGGCGAACTCGCGCTCGTCGCCGCCCTCGCCGAGGCCTGCCAAAACGCCGTGCGGCACGGCGCCCCACCCGTCTCCGTCTACCTCGAAGTACGCCCCCGAGCCATCGAGGCCTTTGTCAAGGACAACGGCGAAGGCTTCGACCCCGCCACCATCGCCGCCGACCGCCACGGCGTGCGCGACTCAATCGTCGGGCGTATGCGCCGAGCCGGGGGTAGTGCCACGATCAGGCGTCTCGCCCGCGGAACCGAAATTGCTCTGAGCGTGCCGCGCTCCGATATCCTGGAAGAAACAGCGCCCAACGGGAGGACACAGTGACCATCCGCATCCTCGTGATCGACGATCACCCCATGGTGCGTGCAGGCGTGCGCGCCGAGCTCGAGAATTCCGGGGCCGACCTCGAGGTCGTTGGGGACGCCTCCGACGTCGAGGGTGCCATCGCGGCCTGCCGTGCGCTCACCCCGGACGTGGCCCTCCTCGACGTGCACCTGCCCGGCGGAAACGGCGGAGGTGGAGCGGAAGTGGCCAGCTCCTGCCGCGACATTGAGGGCCTGCACTTCCTGGCGTTGTCTGTCTCCGACGCCGCCGAGGACGTCGTCCAGGTCATCCGCGCGGGCGCCCGAGGGTACGTCACCAAGTCGATCTCCACCCCGGACCTCGTCGAGGCCATCGGCCGCGTCGCCGCGGGGGATGCCGCCTTCAGTCCGCGCCTGGCCGGCTTCGTGCTCGACGCCTTCGGGACCGGCGAGGTCTCCACGACCGACAGCGAGCTGGACCTGCTGTCCGCACGCGAGCAGGAGGTCATGCGCCTCATCGCCCGCGGCTACACGTATAAGGAAGTCGCGCACGACCTGTTCATCTCTATCAAGACCGTCGAAACCCACGTGAGCGCGGTCCTGCGCAAGCTCCAGCTCTCCAACCGCAACGAGCTGACGCGCTGGGCGATGCAGCGACACATCGTGTGAGGTCGGACCCCTTTCGTGCGTGCCATCCGTAAGGTGGCACGCCGCCGCCCTTACAATGGAACCCCGAGGGCGCGACAGCGCCTGCCCGCCCCGCACGGACGGCCTCTCCTATTTCCGCGACCTCGGAGGATGCATGCACCGCATCGGTTTTGACAGTGATCAGTACGTCGAGATGCAGTCTCGACACATCGCCCAGCGACGCAGCGAATTCAGCGGCAAGCTCTACCTGGAGTTTGGCGGCAAGCTGATCGACGACATGCACGCCTCGCGCGTTCTGCCCGGTTTTACCCCCGACAACAAGGTGCGCATGCTGCGCGAACTGGCCGACGAGGTTGAGATCATCGTCGCCGTCAACGCCAAGGACTTCGCGCGCCGCAAGGTGCGCGCCGACATGGGCACCACCTACGACGACGAGGTTCTGCGTCAGATCGACGAGTTCCGTGAGCGCGGCTTGTACGTCGGATCCGTCGTCATCACCCAGTGGACGGACGACAACAAGGCGGCCGCCGAGGTCAAGGAACGCTTCGAGAAGCTCGGCATCCGCGTCTACCGGCACTTCCCGATCCCCGGCTACCCCTCGGACGTTGAGCGCATCGTCTCCGATGAGGGCTACGGCGCGAACGAGTACGTGGAGACCACCCGTGACCTGATCGTCGTGACCGCCCCCGGCCCTGGTTCCGGCAAGATGGCGACCTGCCTGTCGCAGCTCTACCACGATCACAAGCGCGGGATCGAGTCGGGGTATGCGAAGTGGGAGACCTTCCCGATCTGGAACATTGCCCTGGATCACCCGGTGAACATCGCCTACGAGGCCGCCACGGCGGACCTCGACGACGTCAACATGATCGATCCCTTTCACCTGGAGGCGTACGGGATCAAGACGGTCAACTACAACCGCGACGTGGAAATCTTTCCGGTCCTGAACCGCCTCTTCGAGAAGATCCTCGGATCCTCCCCGTACAAGAGCCCCACGGACATGGGCGTCAACATGGCGGGCCACTGCATCGTCGACGACGAGGCCTGCAAGGAGGCCTCGCGCCAGGAGATCATTCGCCGCTACTACAAGGCGCTCGTCACCGAGAAGAAGGAGATGAGCGAGCCCGTGCAGTCGGCGCGCATCTCCCTGCTGATGAGCCGCGTGGGCGTGGGGCGCATGGACCGCCCGGTTGTGCGTCCGGCCCTCGAGCTGGCCGAAGCAACGGGCGAGCCGGCCGCAGCGATCGAGCTGCCCGACGGCCAGATCGTGACGGGCAAGACGTCGGCGCTGCTGGGCTGCTCCTCAGCGATGCTGCTCAACGCCCTCAAGAAGCTCGCGGGGCTGCCCGACGAGGTCCAGCTGCTGGCTCCCCAGTCGATCGAGCCGATCCAGCGCCTCAAGACCCGCGACCTGGGCTCGCGCAACCCGCGCCTGCACACCGACGAGGTCCTCATCGCGCTCGCGGTGTCCGCCAATGGCGACGACAACGCGCGCCGCGCCCTGGATAAGCTCAGTTCGCTGCGCGACTGCGACGTGCACGAGTCGGTCATCCTGGGCCCCGTGGACGAAGGCATCTTCCGTTCCCTCGGCATCCAGGTGACGACCGAGCCGGTGTACGCGACGAAGTCGCTGTACCGCAAGAAGTAATCGCTTCGACGAGGCCGGGGCTTTCTGTCGCGCAACAGCGCGGGGAGGCCCCGGCCTCGTTGCGAACCGCCTTTCGTGGTTGGCGCCACCCGGGGCGGGGGTCGCAGGTGAGGGTGGGGCGGTTTACCCTTGGAGGCGATGAGTGACGCGACTTCTTTGCCTGACCTTGGTTTCCTGATCGGCCCCGACGGGGGTTTTCAGGACGACTACGTGCCGCCGGAGGTGCCCGCCTTTGACGTGGAGGATGCCTTGGGCTCCGACACGTGGCCGGAAATCGCCGTGCCGGGTGGGGCGTCGGGCGCGCCGTCGGCGTGGGAGCCTCCCGAATCCTCGGGCGGTTTTTCGTCGGGCTGGGAGAGTCCCTCGCGCCCGGGCGTGGACCCCGAGTCGCTGACGCGCGGCCTCAATGATCGTCAGCGCGAGGCCGTCACTCATGCGGGCTCGCCGCTGCTGATCCTGGCGGGCGCGGGCTCTGGCAAGACGCGCGTCCTCACGCACCGCATCGCCTACCTGCTGGCCACGGGACGCGCGCGGGCGGGCGAGATCCTGGCGATCACCTTCACGAACAAGGCTGCGGCCGAGATGCGTGAGCGCGCGGGGGCCCTCGTGGGCGACGATGCGCGTCGCATGTGGGTGTCGACCTTCCACTCGGCGTGCGTGCGCCTGCTGCGCTACGAACACGAGGCGGCCGGGCTGTCCTCGTCGTTTACGATCTACGACGCGCAGGATTCCCAGCGCCTCATCCAAATGGTCCTCAAGGCCATGGACGTGGACATCAAGCGCTTCACCCCAAAGATGGTGGCGGCGCGCATTTCGGACGCGAAGAACGAGCTGATCGGCCCGGCGCGCTACGCGGAGACTGCGGGCAAGGATCCGGTCTCGCGCATCGTCGCCGACGCTTACGTCGAGTACGACAAGCGCATGCGTGCCTCGAACGCGCTGGACTTCGACGACCTCATCATGCGCACGGTCGAGTTGTTGCGCGACAACCCGCTGATCGCCGAGCACTACCACCGGCGCTTCCGCCACATCCTCGTGGACGAGTACCAGGACACCAACCACGCGCAGTACGTCCTCGTGCGCGCCCTCGTGGGCGACGGCAAGTATGGCGTGGAGCCCGCCGAGCTGACGGTCGTGGGCGACTCGGACCAATCGATCTACGCGTTCCGAGGCGCGACGATCCGCAACATCGAGGAATTCGAGCGCGACTTCACGGGCGCTCGCACGATTCTGCTGGAGCAGAACTACCGCTCGACGCAGAACATCCTGTCAGCCGCGAACGCGGTCATCGCCCGCAACACGGGACGCCGCGCGAAAAACCTGTGGACGGCCTCGGGCGACGGCGCGCTCATCACCCTGGACGCCGCCGATTCCGAGCACGACGAGGCGCGAGTCGTCGTCGGTGAGATCGACCGCCTCGCGGACTCCGGCGTCGAATGGGGCGACATCGCGGTCTTCTACCGCACGAACGCGCAGTCACGTGCGCTTGAGGAACTCCTCGTGCGCCAGGGCATCCCGTACCGCGTCGTCGGCGGCACCCGCTTCTACGAGCGCCGCGAAATCAAGGACGCCCTGGCGTACCTGCAGGTCATCTCCAACCCCGACGACACGGTCGCGGCCCGCCGCGTCCTCAACGTCCCCAAGCGCGGCATCGGCGCGAAGGCCGAAGAAGCCATCGCCGCGCACGCCGCCCACTACGGCATCTCCTTTGGTGCAGCCCTGCGTCACCTGTGGCTGCGCGCCGGCTGCCCCGCGGGTGAAGGCGAGGGGATCGACCTCGACGCGCTCGCTCGTTCCACGTCCCCGGACGAGGCCTCGGCTGATTCTTCGGCTCCCGTTTCCTCGGATGGAGCGGCGGGGGAGAACCCCGCTGCGAGCGAGGCTGCGGATGAGAGCGAGGCTGCGGCCCCGGCCTCGTCCCCTGCCGAGAACTCGGCCGAGACGGCTCCCGAGGTCCTCGGGATCACCCCGCGCGCCGCCAAGTCAGCGGCAGCGTTCTGGGGACTCATCGAGACCCTGCGCGCCGCGGAGGCTCGAGGCGCGTCGCAGGCCGACATCCTGGAGGAAGTCTTGGACCGCACCGGCTACCTGGCGGAGCTGCGCCGCAGCGAGGACCCGCAGGACGCCTCGCGCGTGGAAAACCTGGCGGAACTGCACTCGGTCGCGGGTGCCTTCGCAGCAGACGCTCCGGGCGGAACTCTCGCGGACTTCCTCGAGCGCGTCGCCCTCGTTGCCGACTCCGACCAGGTTCCCGCGGAGGGCGAGCGCGGCGGGCAAGTCACCCTCATGACCGTCCACACCGCGAAGGGCCTCGAATTCCCGGTCGTGTTCGTCACCGGCATGGAGGACGGCACCTTCCCGCACCAGCGCAGCCTCGGCGACGAAAGCGAGCTGGAGGAGGAACGCCGCCTGGCCTACGTGGCCATCACGCGTGCGCGCGAACGCCTCTACCTGACGCGCGCGGCCGTGCGCAGCGCCTGGGGCACTCCGCAGGAGATGCCACCCTCGCGGTTCCTCGACGATATCCCCGCTGAGCTCCTCGACGTGCGCCGCGCGGCCACGTCGGGGGAGCGGATGCGAGCCTCCTACGGCGGGTCCTACGGGTCCGGATCGTATGGTTCCGCTTCATATGGCTCTGGTTCCTACGGGCGTTCGCGCAGCCGCGAGGGGCGCGACCCGTGGGGCGATACCGACACGGGTGCCTTCGGTTCCGGGCGCGGCGGCGCCTCCGCCCAGCCCGCGGGGGTTCGCAAGGTGACACGCATGGGCGTGGCTCCTGCCGCTAAGCCCACCGAGGATAAGCCGGTGCTCTCCCTCAAGGTCGGCGACCGCATCAAGCACGCCACCCTGGGGGCCGGCACCGTCACCGGCATCGAAGGCGAGGGACCGCGCACCGTGGCCCGCATCCGCTTCGGCCTGGGCGAGAAGCGCCTGCTCGTGCGCATGGCGCCGATGGAGAAGATCTCCTAGCTTTTCCTGCTGGGCCGGGTTGCTTGGTGTGCCCTGCTGGGCCGGGCTGCTCGGTGTGCCCGTGGGCGGCGGCCCGCCCGCGAGCCGTCCGCGCCGCGAGCTTCGCTCGGCGCGTCGCCTCGAAGC
>CALHZX010000115.1 GCA_938040725.1 uncultured Actinomyces sp.
AGACCAACCGCACGCACATGCTGGCGACCTGGACGAACGAGCAGGCCCTGCGCGAGGTGTACCTGAGGCCCTTCGAGATCGGCGTCAAGCAGGGCGGGGCGCACGCCGTGATGAGCGCCTTCAACTACATCGGCACCACCTACGCCGGCGCCCACCCGGAGTTGCTCAACACGGTGCTGCGCGAGGAATGGGGGTTCCAGGGCATGGTCCTCACCGACTACTTCGCCGGGTACGGCTACCAGAACGCCGACCAGATCGTGCGCAACGGCGGCGACTTCATGCTCGCCACGCTCGACATCGACATCGCGAAGGTCAACACCCAGTCCGACGCGGGGCTGGCCCAGATGCGCCGCGCCTCGCACAACATCCTCTACACGGTGGCGAACTCGTGGATGTACGAGAACGGCCAGCCCGAGGTCACGCGCAACGCGTGGGAGTACATCACGTGGGCCGTGGCAGGAATCCTGATCTTGTCGCTGCTCGGACTTGAGCTGGTGGCGATCCGCCGCTACCGCGCTCGCAAGGCCGAGGCCGTGATCACCGTTGAACCCAACGCGTCGATCGACGAGGCCGGGTCCGAGACGGTGGAAGAATGACCGATCCGGGAACAGACGGATGGAGCATGATCTCCGGGTGACATTGAGTGCCGTTCACCCGTGGGGGAGGGGTCCGCAGGCAAGCGCCTGCGGGCCCCTCCGCGCTGCCGAATAGAATGAAATAAGTGGTGAAGAACGCTGTGAGAGCCTCTCAGAAGCGGAGCTTTATCCTCGTCGTGGAAAGACGAGCCGTCGCAGTACTGAACGGCCTGAGCGTTTCCCGGCCCCGGCCTCGTCGATGAGGGGGGAACCACAGTGCAGCCCCTTTGACGAATGGCGACGTTTCCCGCTATCCTTGAGGGTGGTTCCCGCTCCTGTGGGACCTCTGTGCCCGGGAAACCGGGAGCGGGCTCCGTCCGTCGGAGTTCCGGGCGTCATTCTCTGACCCTCGTGGTTATCATGGCGCGCCGGCCCCCAGCGGACACGTGTGCCCACGCGGGGGTTGCGCAGTCGCGGAAGACTGACAATCAGGGCCGCCCCTCGACGTGAGGGGAGGCCGCCGACGGAAAGAAACTGGAGACCCAGTGCCTACCATTCAGCAGCTCGTCCGCAAGGGACGTGTCTCGAAGCGCGCGAAGGTGAAGACCCCCGCGCTGAAGGGCTCCCCCCAGCGTCGCGGCGTGTGCACCCGTGTGTACACCACCACGCCGAAGAAGCCGAACTCGGCTCTGCGAAAGGTCGCCCGTGTGCGCCTTTCGTCCGGCATCGAAGTCACCGCCTACATTCCCGGTGAGGGCCACAACCTGCAGGAGCACTCGATCGTGCTCGTGCGCGGTGGTCGTGTGAAGGACCTGCCCGGCGTGCGTTACCGCATCGTCCGCGGCTCGCTCGACACCCAGGGTGTCCGCGGCCGTCAGCAGGCTCGTTCCCGTTACGGCGCGAAGAAGGAGAAGAAGTAATGCCTCGTAAGGGCCCCGCTCCCCGTCGCCCCCTCGTCGATGACCCGGTTTACGGCTCCAAGGTCGTGACCCAGCTGGTTAACCGCGTTCTCCTTGACGGCAAGAAGACCGTCGCCGAGCGCATCGTCTACGGCGCACTTGAAACCGTTCGCGAGCGCACCGAGCAGGAGCCCGTCTCCGTGCTCAAGCGCGCCCTCGAGAACATCCGTCCGGCCCTTGAGGTCCGCTCCCGCCGCGTCGGCGGTGCGACCTACCAGGTCCCCGTCGAGGTTCGCCCCGCGCGCGCCACGACGCTGGCCCTGCGCTGGCTGGTCGACTTCTCGCGTCAGCGTCGCGAGAAGACCATGACCGAGCGTCTCGCCAATGAGATCCTTGACGCCTCCAACGGCCTCGGTGCCGCCGTGAAGCGTCGTGAGGACATGCACAAGATGGCTGAGTCCAACCGCGCCTTCGCGCACTACCGCTGGTGAAGTAAAGACGAGGCCTGGGCAACCGGGCCTCGTCTCACGCAGCAAGAACACCCATTACTTCGAACGAAGGAACCACACTCGTGGCACTAGAGGTGCTGACGGACCTCAACAAGGTCCGCAACATTGGCATCATGGCTCACATCGATGCCGGCAAGACGACCGTGACGGAACGCATCCTGTTCTACACGGGCATCAACTACAAGATCGGCGAGACGCACGATGGCGCCTCGACGACCGACTGGATGGAACAGGAAAAGGAACGCGGCATCACGATTACGTCCGCCGCCGTTACCTCTTTCTGGAACGGTAACCAGATCAACATCATTGACACCCCCGGTCACGTTGACTTCACCGTTGAGGTTGAGCGCTCGCTGCGCGTCCTCGACGGCGCTGTCGCCGTGTTCGACGGCAAGGAGGGCGTTGAGCCCCAGTCCGAGACCGTGTGGCGTCAGGCCGACAAGTACGACGTCCCGCGTATCTGCTTCATCAACAAGATGGACAAGATGGGCGCCGACTTCTACTTCTCGGTTGGTACCATCCGCGACCGCCTGCACGCGACCCCGATCGTCATGCAGCTGCCGATGGGTGCTGAGAACGACTTCGTTGGCAACATCGACCTGCTGACCATGGAGGCCCTGACCTACCCGGCCAAGGACGACAAGGGCAACGACACGCTCGGCTCCATCGTCGAGCGCGGCCCGATCCCCGCCGAGTACCAGGAAAAGGCTGAAGAGTACCGCGAGGCGCTCGTTGAGGCCGCCGCTGAGGGCTCCGACGAGCTGACCGAGGCCTACCTGGAGAACGGCGAGCTCACGATCGAGCAGATCAAGGAAGGCATCCGCCTCCTGACCATCTCCTCGCGCGCGTTCCCCGTCTACTGCGGTACCGCTCTACGCAACATGGGCGTGCAGCCCGTCCTCGACGCCGTCGTGGACTTCCTGCCCTCCCCGCTCGATATCGGCGACGTTCGTGGCTTCCTCCCCGGCTCTGAGACCGAGGAAGAGACCGAAGTTCGTAAGCCCGACGAGAACGAGCCGTTCTCCGCTCTTGCGTTCAAGATCGCCGCTCACCCCTTCTACGGCAAGCTCACCTTCATCCGCGTGTACTCCGGCAAGGTCGAGTCCGGCGCCCAGGTCCTCAACTCGACCAAGGGAAAGAAGGAGCGCATCGGCAAGATCTTCCAGATGCACTCGAACAAGGAGAACCCCGTCGACGTGGCGCACGCTGGCCACATCTACGCGGTGATCGGCCTCAAGGACACCACGACCGGCGACACCCTGTCCGCGATGGACAAGCCGATCGTCCTCGAGTCGATGACGTTCCCCGCCCCCGTTATCCAGGTCGCCGTCGAGCCCAAGTCGAAGGCCGACCAGGAGAAGATGGGCGTTGCCATCCAGAAGCTGGCGGAAGAGGACCCGACGTTCACCGTCGAGCTCGACGCCGAGACCGGCCAGACCATCATCGGTGGTATGGGTGAGCTCCACCTCGACATCATCGTCGACCGTATGCGTCGCGAGTTCAAGGTTGAGGCCAACGTGGGTAACCCGATGGTTGCCTACCGCGAGACCATCCGCAAGACGGTCGAGAAGTATGAATACACGCACAAGAAGCAGACCGGTGGTTCCGGTCAGTTCGCGCGTGTCATCATCGCCCTGGAGCCCCTCCCGGCCGACTCTGAGGAAGAGTACATGTTCGAGGACAAGGTCACCGGTGGCCGCGTTCCTCGCGAGTACATTCCGTCGGTCGACGCGGGCATCAAGGACGCCATGCAGTCCGGCGTTCTCGCCGGCTACCCGATGGTCGACATCAAGGCCACGCTGCTCGACGGCGCCTACCACGAGGTTGACTCCTCCGAAATGGCGTTCAAGGTTGCTGGCTCGATGGCGCTGAAGGAAGCTGCTAAGAAGGCTAACCCCGTCCTCCTCGAGCCGATCATGGCCGTTGAGGTTCGTACTCCCGAGGAGTACATGGGCGATGTCATCGGCGACCTCAACTCTCGCCGTGGCCAGATCAGCTCGATGGACGAGCAGCACGGCGTGCGCGTCGTCAAGGCTCAGGTCCCGCTCTCCGAGATGTTCGGATACGTGGGCGACCTGCGCTCCAAGACGCAGGGCCGCGCTGTCTACTCCATGGAGTTCGACAGCTACGCCGAGGTTCCGCGCGCCGTCGCGGACGAGATCGTCGGCAAGTCTCGGGGCAACTGAGTCCCACCGGGGGCTCGTGGGGCAGGGTGACCTGCCCTGCGAGCCGCCTCACACACAAGTAAACCCAGTAGGTCTCAAGCCCCAGGGGTGTTAAAGTGGCACCTAGCCGTAGGCTGAGAATATCTACCCGAGTCCAGGAGGACACAAGTGGCGAAGGCCAAGTTTGAGCGCACCAAGCCGCACGTCAACATCGGCACGATTGGTCACGTTGACCACGGCAAGACGACGCTGACGGCAGCTATCACCAAGGTGCTGCACGACAAGTACCCCGAACTCAACGAGTTCACCCCCTTCGATCAGGTCGACAACGCTCCCGAGGAGCGCGATCGTGGTATCACGATCAACGTTTCCCACGTCGAGTACCAGACCGAGGCGCGTCACTACGCGCACGTTGACGCCCCCGGCCACGCCGACTACGTCAAGAACATGATCACCGGCGCTGCCCAGATGGACGGCGCGATCCTCGTGGTCGCCGCCACCGACGGCCCCATGGCCCAGACCCGCGAGCACGTTCTGCTCGCCCGTCAGGTCGGCGTCCCCACCATCCTCATCGCCCTCAACAAGGCCGACATGGTCGACGATGAGGAAATGATGGAACTGGTCGAGGAAGAGTGCCGCGACCTGCTCGAGTCCCAGGACTTCGATCGCGACGCCCCGATCATCCAGGTCTCCGCTCTGAAGGCCCTTGAGGGCGACCCGGAGTGGGTTGCCAAGGTCGAGGAGCTCATGGACGCGGTGGATTCCTACATCCCCACCCCCGAGCGCGACATGGACAAGCCCTTCCTCATGCCGATTGAGGACGTCTTCACGATCACCGGTCGTGGCACCGTCGTCACCGGTCGTGTTGAGCGTGGCAAGCTGCCCATCAACTCCGAGGTCGAGATCCTCGGTATCCGTGAGCCCCAGAAGACCACGGTGACCGGCATCGAGATGTTCCACAAGTCCATGGACGAGGCCTGGGCTGGCGAGAACTGTGGTCTGCTGCTCCGTGGCACCAAGCGCGACGAGGTCGAGCGTGGCCAGGTTGTGGCCGTCCCCGGCTCCATCACGCCCCACACCGAGTTTGAGGGCCAGGTCTACATCCTCAAGAAGGAAGAGGGCGGCCGCCACAACCCCTTCTTCTCGAACTACCGTCCGCAGTTCTACTTCCGTACCACGGACGTGACCGGCGTCATCACCCTCCCCGAGGGCACCGACATGGTCATGCCTGGCGACACCACCGAGATCTCCGTTGAGCTGATCCAGCCCATCGCCATGGAGCCCGGCCTCGGCTTCGCTATCCGTGAGGGTGGCCGCACCGTTGGTTCCGGTCGTGTGACCAAGATCCTGAAGTGACTTTGTTGATCGCCTAGCGATCGCTGAATCTTCAGCAGAGCAGGTCCGCTCGTTTGAGCGGGCCTGCTCTTTTTCATTGCAATTGTCGAGGCCGCGGCTGGTTTCCTTGTGTGGTAGTCGTGCAGGTGCGGGGGAGTGGGCGCGATCTGAGAGGGCCGCCATCCCCGAAAGAGGGTGGCGGCCCTCTTCGTTCTTCTGGGTACGCATATCGTGGATCGTTGTGTGCGGGGCGCATGGTCTCAAGTCCAGGAGACTCGCCACTTGCGTCGAGCTTGCTAATTATGCGACACTTCCTGAGTGAATCTCTTCAGTGTCGCACGGCGGGGTTTCGCGCCATCGGTCTTGGCCCTACTTCTATCTCTGAGTTTGCTCCTGTCGGGAGCGCTTTCGACTGCCGCAGTCGCCGCAGGCGGACTCAAACTCGACCTATTCTTGGGAACTTACGATGGGCTCAAGGCCTATGCGAGCGGTGACCTGAATCCAACGCAGAAGTTGGACTACTGGTCTGGTGAGTCAGTCCCGGCGGTCGCCCAGATCGCGGCATCGGGAGACGACTCTGCCACCGGGCAAGACGTCGCACTCACCCTCACGGTTCCCAAGGTGCGCGACGCGGAGGGCAAGCTACTGATTTCGACCCCGGCGTTCGTGGATTCCGAGCTTGCTGTGCAGGCCGGGGGCGGCACGGCCCGCTCGGAAACGGAGGATGCGTGGATCCTGACGTACACGTTCCCGAGCATGAAGGGCGGTCAGTTCAGCCAGTTGCCCTTCAATTTCTCCTTCCTTGATGGCATCACGCCGAATGGGACAACTGTAACGCCGACGATCGAGCTGAAGGTCGGCGAGGTCACGACAGATACGAAGTCGATCACGTTTACCGCGAAGTCGGCTGACGCCAATCAGGTCCGCCAGATCTTCCGCCGCATGGGGGAATACCTTCAGGACAACAAGGTGGATGTCCTTGATGACAACAATCAGAAGATTGGGGTCACCAGGTTTTACAGTGACACCCAGACCGACCACACGCCAGCGGCGGGTCTCATCACGTACTACGGCGTGTGCACGCACTCATCAAAGGCCGCGTCAACGCCCGCAAATCAAGGCAATTACCAGTACCATACGATGACGTACGATGTCACCCTCCCCGAGGGGGCTGACACCGTTGAACCGCTAGCTGTGGGAGCGACGCTTAATGGCGGGTGGGCGTGGGTGGATGACACGCATCGGGTCATACGCCTCATTCGCAAGTACGAGCATAACTGGATGGTGTGCGAGAAGAATAATGATTCTTACGGCTACGAGCTGATCTATAAGAACGCGCCCACCGTCGACGCTGATGGCAGTGCTCATCGTTACACGCCTGTCGTTCATGCCACGGCCGACATGGGACTGGCGACGGAGCGGGACGCCGGTACCGCGCAGCTGAGCCACATCTTCGTTGAACAGGTCGTCCCCTTCAACGGGACATTCCGCGTTGATCAAGGTAAGGCGCTTTTTGGGCATAGCTACAAGAACTGGCACTACGACGATGCCTCGCACGGCCATCTGACGATTGATGGCGACGCTATCGAATACACTTGGGCCGGCAGCTTGCAAACGCGGATGTCCAAGGTGACGGGTGTCACGCCCGGAGTCATGGCCTCCGATGCGTATCCTGAGGATCTCCCGGGCTTTCGCTGGGCATTGGCAGTCGGCCAAGAAAATAATGGTTCCAGCTACACGGATAAGACCAGAGGAACGCACCACTTCGTCCACGAGGTCGTTGACACGGACCTCGACCCGCGTCTGTATTACCAGCAGTTCGATTTCTTTAGCACGCGTCCAGAGGCTGTGTACGTCTTGGCTAGCAGGGGATCCGCGCTGACCGTGGATGAAATCAAAGCCCGGATCAATGCCACCAGCAACCACCTCTACGGCGTCAAACGGGACGGCACCGAGGTGGAGATCGCAAAGGACCTCGACTACGGCGACCGCGTCGCGATCAATGACACCGCACGCGAGTACACCAAGCTACGATTGGTCTTCGATACCCCGCTCGAACTGGACAACTATCGCGCCTTTTTCTACGTCAGGGCGTTCCCAACGGATGCGGAGCTGGCGAAGTGGAACAGCGGCTACTACACCGAGAAGCAACTGTACGCGAATTACATGTCGTCGACCGTCACACAGGGGAGCGCCGACGGTCAGGTCGTGCAGTCCCTGAAAGACGGCGCCGAAATGTGGGACAGTCTGAAGTCGGACAACAACGCAGTCGTGTGGCCGGCCGCGCCCAAAGTCGCCACTACGCTTTGGACGGCTTCGAGTCCGGAGACCACTCCGCCCAGCGGCTTGCACCCCGATTGGTGGAACGCCGGGCGGTGGACGACGAATGATGGAGAGGCGACGTATTCGCGCTGCAACGGCGTGGCAGCCGACAACCTCACCCCGAAGACATGCTCCCGACTGGAAACTCTCGCGATTTCCAGTTATCCGAGGTCAGACTGGGGAAGCGTGACGCGCACTCTGAAGAATGTTCGCCAAGTCCTTCTCCTTCCCCCCGGAGTCAACTACGTCCGCACTGACAAAACCGAGATCGCGAGAAATCTGGACGCGACCGCGCGAACACCGAAGATCGTGAAGGATTACAAGGGCACGGGTCGGACGGCGCTCATCTACTCCTACGGCGACATCGACTACACGCAGCCCACGTACGACGTCTCGAACAGCATGGCGACCTTCGTCACCGTCGATATGACCCTCTATGCGAACTTTGGTGTCAACACCTTCGACGCATACACGGTGTGGGACGGACCAGAGTCCGTTCAACCGACGGCCGACACGGCTCTCATCGATTCCCTTGATTTCGATGACGACGGTGCGACCGATGACAAGGTATCGCACACGACGATCGGAGTACGGCTCATCGGGCCCTCGGAGATCATCGGCAAGATCGAGGCCTCTCTCAACGGAGAATCGGACTGGACGCTGTCGGCGCCGGCACAGGATCTGGGTTCGCCCGTTTACTACCGGCTGAGCGTCATGAACAACTCGTTGACGCCAACTTCGACGGTGAGCTTGCTCTCCGTCCTGCCCAGTACGACAGACCACAAGATCGTTTCCGATAGGGACGGCACATATGCTCACCGCGACTGGGAGTCGACGGCGACCGACGGCGAGACGGCGCTGAGCGGACATTCCTCCGCGTTCCGCACGCCGCTGACGGGTCCTGCCTCTAAGGTCCTCGTCGAAAGCGAGACGGGCACGAAAGACGCTTCCGACCGGGTGACTGTTCTGTATTCGGTGACAGAGCAGGGGACTGACCTTGCTTCGGTCGTCAATGCGCAGTGGTACACCGCTGAGCAGATCCCCGAGCACGGAGGATGGACTGCGGTGACCGCGGTGAAGGCGGACCTGAAGCCGGGGGAGGCGCTCGACTCCAAGGAGACGCTGCGGGTCATCCTGCCGGCGCGGATTCCGGTCCAACCTGCGACCACGCTCAACTCGAACTTCAAGGACGGAAAGTTGGCTGTGGCCTCCGTCGCCCTCGCGGGTTCAGGCGCATCATATGTGGAGGCGAACGACGTCACTGTCTCGACGGATCGCTACAGTGCGCGCGGTGCCGTGTTCCGTGACCTCAACGCGAACGGCGTGAAGGACGCCGGCGAGCGCTTCCTCCCGGACCAATCCTGGACGATGGTGAAGAGCGACGGCTCCAAAGTGTCTAACCCCGGGTACGAAGACTCGGAAGCATCGGGTACCACGGTCGACACCAAGGCGCCGGCTGCCATCGTCGGATCGCACACCTCCACAGACCCGACCCTGCAACTCGCCGATCCGGAACTGTCGTCATCGCCGGTGTACCCGCGTGGCACCTATGCCCTCGCGTTCACCAAGCCCGACGCGATGAGCTGGTCGCCGAAGCCGACCTCACCGGGTGACGCAACGGTCGTCAACTCGGCGGACGAGAACGGACGCACGGACCTCTTCGATCTCAACCCCATGACCCGCACGGCAACGAGATACGCCGGAGTTGTTGGCACGCGTGATCTTGAGATCACGAAGACAGCAACAGACACAGGAGAGGCCCAAGAGGGTGTCGCCTTCACTCTGACATTCAAAGGCTGGTTGGATTCAGAGGCGCCGACGCAGACCGTTAACCCGGCTCAGACACAGTGGGCGGGAACAACCGACGCGAACGGCGCGCTCACATTCGAAAACCTGCCGTACGGCACGTACACCCTCCACGAAGGCGAACCGCTCACGGGCTATGCGCGGGTGGCGGATCAGACCGTCACTATTGACGCGACGGGAGCCACCATTACCGGAGGCGTTGTTTCTCCCATTGCGCTTGCTATTGCCGATCCTCGCGCCGAGGGGACGGTGACGGTGACGAAGACCGACGACTACCAGCAGCCGCTCGCAGGAGTCGCATTCGGCCTCTTCCCCGTTGACGCGAACGGTGCTACCGCATCGACTCCGGCATTCACCGCAACAACAGGTGACGATGGTCGAGCCCAGTTCACCAACGTTCCGTGGACGAAATACGTCCTTCGGGAGCTTTCCGGAAAGGATGGATACGTCAAGGCCGAAGGCGATCTCAAGACGTTCGAGCTTGGAGGCCCCAGCTTTGACGCCGGTACGGTCATCAACGAACGGATCGATGGTACGGTGTCGATAAAGAAGGTCGACGAAACCGGTGATGCTCTCGCAGGGGCGACCTTCGGTCTGTTCCCGGTTGATGCGTCCGGCGTCGCTGCGTCGGTGCCGGTCATGAGTGCCACAAGCGGATCCGATGGGGTCGCGACGTTCACGAACGTCCACTGGGGCGTATATCAGGTCAAGGAGACGTCCGCGCCGGAAGGCTACACGCTGTCTGATACGGCGCTGACCGTGACGGTTGACGCCCAACACCTGACGGTCGCAGCGGGCACCGTCACCGACCGACCGATCACAGGCACGGTCATCCTGACCAAGACCTCAGACGATGGCACGCCACTTGCAGGCGTCGAGTTCGCCCTCTACCCGGTGACCAAGGGACCCGACGGTTCAACGACGGTCGCAGACATTCCCGCGATGCGTGCCCTGTCCGACGCCAACGGCCGTGTCTCCTTTGATTCCGTGCGCTACGGAATGTACGAACTACGTGAGACAAAGGGCCTGCCCGGGTACCTGACGATGGAAAAGCCTCTTGGCGTCGTCGTCACCGCAGATGGAGCGACGATTGACCTCGGCCAGGTTGTCAACACCGCCGAGCGTGGTGCGATCCGGCTTCTCAAGACCGATGCGAAGACTGGCGATCCGCTTGCGGGTGCGACCTTCGCGATCTATCGAGTCGAAGAGGACGGAACCGTGGCCGAAGAACCGAGCGATACGCAGGTCAGCGGCGCAGACGGCATCGTCTCGTTTGAAAACCTCACCGTCGGCGATTATGAAATCCGTGAAACGCACGCACCCACCGGCTGGCTGGTATCCACCGACACCATCTCGGCAAAGGTCAGCGCAGACGGGCAAGTCGTTGACGCGGGGCGCGTGAACAACGAGCGTATTCGCGCTGACATCATCGCCCATAAGGTCGATTCTCAAACGCACGCGGGTCTCGCCGGAGCAACATTTGCTCTTGAACGTGAAGGTCAGCAGATCGCGACGGCGACCTCCGACGCCGACGGACTCGTTACCTTCAAAGACGTCGAATACGGAACCTACACGATTCGCGAGGAGCGAGCGCCTCGCGGATACGCACTCTCTGAAACCCGACTCACGGCTGTGGTCTCGCAAAACGGCGTGTCTGTCGATGCGGGGACGATTGAGAATCAGTTCGTTGTCAACCACCCTGCCTTGGCGCGAAGCGGAATGGACGCCGAAGCTGTAAGATTCGCAGGTCTTGTGGGCGCGATCGGAGTCGGTATTCTGCTCGGTGTCAGACGCAGGCGAGTTTCGTAATCACCGCTCGGACGGCATGCGGAGTACCCAGCAAGGCTGCGCGTGCCCTCCGACACAGTTATCAATACAGTGCAGGAAGCCCTTGGGCGTGCTTTCGCCGTGTGGCGCAATCCGCCAGCGATAGATCGCAGGACCATCAACTAGGAGAAATCATGAACATCACAAAACCCGCCTGGCGGCGGCGAGTGGCGATGGCGTGCGTTGGTGCGCTTGCTGCGCTCGGCTGCACGACGGTAGGAGATACCGCGCAGGCTGCAGCCGATCTGCCGGCCGCGCAGTTCGCATCGGTATCGGGTTCGGGCGCGTGCGCAGCAAACGAGCAGGCCCCGGCGACGTACACCGGCACGTTCGCCGCGAAGCTTCAAATGACCGAGCTGCTCAAGCCCTTCGAAACCCAGGTGAAGAAAGAGGCAGATGACGGTCACTTCCCGTGGGACAAGGACACGGTGACGACGAGTGCCTCGTTCTACTACACCGTGACCTTCCCGCAGGGAACGACGGTTCAGGCCGTGAGCGCCTCGGAGTCCTCGTCGATGATCGCGTCGGTGACTGAATCTCCGGTGAGCTCCGACTCCCTTACCCACACATTCAAGATCAAGCTCAACGACGTAAATTGGGAAGGGATCTACGCGGCCTACCAGCAGGATATGTCCAACCCGTCGGCTCACACGGTCGACGTGACGATTCCCTACTCCATCACTGCCAATTCGGCCGATGAAGCCAAGGCAATCGCCGCTAGGAATGTCACCGCCACTGGCTCCTTCTCATTCTACCCGTCCCGCACCTATGGACGATTTGGCCTCGGCCTGCAGACCTTCAACATGGACGCGTTCAGCGCGCCGGTTGCTTCCGACATGAGCGCTTTCCCGTGCTTGACACCCGCGGCCCCGGTCGAGCCGATCACTGTGTCGCAGGATGGGACGTTGCCTGGGGATTTGTTGGGTGCTGTTGATTCGGGTGCTGTTGATACTGAGCATGATGCTGTGGCGGTGGCTGCGGGTCAGTCCTCGCCTGTGTCGTTGACGGGTGCGTTGTACACGGATCCGATCAAGGATCAGATGGCGGCAATTGAGACGCAGTATTCGCAGACAACTCCTGATTTCCGGAATATTGCCTTGTCGAATGTGGATTTCGGTTTCGAGGCTGTGCTGACGTTGCCGGAGGGTATGGCGTACACGGATGCGTCGAAGTCTGCGACGCTGTCGGGGTCGGATGACTTCAAGGTGTCGAGCGTCGTGGTGTCGGGTCAGACGGCGACTGTGACGTTCGCGCTGACTGATGCGGCGAAGGCGAAGGTGAGGACGTATGCGGATCTGAAGGCGATCGTTGATGCGGTGGCGTCTCCGTTGCAGGTGACGGTTGCTGGTGTGGTGTTCACGTCGGCGTCGTCGGCGGATACGGAGTACACCGTGAAGGGTTCGGTGTCGGGTTCGTTTGCTGCGTTGGCGTCGAAGTCGGCTGCGACGGGTGGTCGCGACATTCAGTTCAACCTCACGTGGACTGGTGAGCAGAAGACTGGGCTTGAGGATGCGAAGACTCAGCCGGGTATCACGTACACCGTGAAGTACAAGGCCGCCCCGGTCGGGCCGGCCATTGTGTCGCAGGATGGGACGTTGCCTGGGGATTTGTTGGGTGCTGTTGATTCGGGTGCTGTTGATACTGAGCATGATGCTGTGGCGGTGGCTGCGGGTCAGTCCTCGCCTGTGTCGTTGACGGGTGCGTTGTACACGGATCCGATCAAGGATCAGATGGCGGCAATTGAGACGCAGTATTCGCAGACAACTCCTGATTTCCGGAATATTGCCTTGTCGAATGTGGATTTCGGTTTCGAGGCTGTGCTGACGTTGCCGGAGGGTATGGCGTACACGGATGCGTCGAAGTCTGCGACGCTGTCGGGGTCGGATGACTTCAAGGTGTCGAGCGTCGTGGTGTCGGGTCAGACGGCGACTGTGACGTTCGCGCTGACTGATGCGGCGAAGGCGAAGGTGAGGACGTATGCGGATCTGAAGGCGATCGTTGATGCGGTGGCGTCTCCGTTGCAGGTGACGGTTGCTGGTGTGGTGTTCACGTCGGCGTCGTCGGCGGATACGGAGTACACCGTGAAGGGTTCGGTGTCGGGTTCGTTTGCTGCGTTGGCGTCGAAGTCGGCTGCGACGGGTGGTCGCGACATTCAGTTCAACCTCACGTGGACTGGTGAGCAGAAGACTGGGCTTGAGGATGCGAAGACTCAGTCGGGTATCACGTACACCGTGAAGTACAAGGCCGCCCCGGTCGGGCCGGCCAAGCCGACTGAACCCACGAAGAACACGACGAAGACACCTCCAACATCGCGAACGCTAGCTAAGACCGGCTTTAGCGGCGCACTCGTCGGCGGACTCGGGATGCTCCTCGCTGCAGCTGGCGCAGTTGCGGTTCGCCAGAAGCGCGACTGAGGCACTCTGCGTCTCTGTTGAACGCTCACGCGCGTGTGGGGCATCGACCTGAGTCGGTGCCCCACACGCACTTCACGCTCTCACATGCCCGTCTTGGACGACACGCCCGAGTGCGGGTACACTCGTCACCCGGTGCCGCTCCCACTCGGCACGCGCGAGGCCACGGTCTCGGCAATGGGGCGAAATTGGCGTGTGGAGCAGGGAAGTGACCGATCTGACTTTGCGACACGCCCGAGTGCGGGGTACGGTAGTTTCTTGGTGATGGTCCGGGATGTTATGCGCAGCTTGGGTCATTATCCACGCCAATCTGTCGGTGGTTTCACATGCGAGAATCCCCCTCCGGGTTTGTACTCGCGGGTGGAACTCTGACAGAATGGCACGGATGCCCCAGCGTCTCTGGGGTGGTCCATGCGTGCCATCACGCATGGATCGGGCAATATGCCCAAGATCTTTGGACAAGACGTCGGTCCAGCGCGAGCAATCGCGCGCACAACGGCTGCGACACGCCCGAGTGCGGGGACCGGCGGCGAATCTGTACGAGA
>CALHZX010000116.1 GCA_938040725.1 uncultured Actinomyces sp.
TTTAGCGCAGAACTCGGAGGGCAGTCGTAACAATGAAGTGGTCTGATCTCCTGCAGTGGGAGGGCTCGTCTCTCAGCCAGCAAGCACAGGGATATGAAAAGAGCACGGAGTCACTGGCGAACGCGCGTGAGAGTCTCGACGCCCAACTGAGCTCTCTGACCGCGCACGGGCGTACCGTCGATGCAGCCCGTAGCGCGCTGTTCAAACTGTGCGGAGACGTCGAACGGCAGGAGGGTAAGCTCAAGGCCCTCGCCAGCATCTTTAACGAGGCCTCGGAGGGCGCACAAAGAGTCGGATCAGCGGCCAGGAATCTCGATGGCGCCGCCGCGAATAACTTCCTCCACATCGGACCGGATGGATCTGTCCATTACGTCGGTCCGCACAATGTATCTCCGATCGATGCGGTGGCGATCCAGAAAAACATGAAGATCGTCTCCGACCAGGTGAGCGCGATCATAAAAAAGGCGACGAGCGTCGTCCAGAACACACAGAGCAAGCTCGCGGCCCTGGGTGGTGGAGCAAGCTCCTACGCGAATGGGTCGACCAAGGGAACGCGCGTCCCGAAGAAGGATCTGAAGCTGCCGCCCAAGGGAGCCTCCGAGAAGGAGGTGGCCAAGTGGTGGTCGTCGCTCAGTGACACCGAAAAACAGCAGATGATCGAGGCTCACCCCCAGGAGATCGGTAGCCTCAACGGCATTGACGGAACGTCGCGCGACAAGGCGAACCGCATTTACCTGGAGGACGCCACCAAGCGGGAAGAGAAGAAGCTCGAGCGTCTCAAGCAGCGCTACGGCCCACACCCGTCGGCGCGCGAGCGCCAGGAACTCGAGCTTGTTCAAGAGCGTGTGACGGCGCTCCATAATGTCAAGGATACGATCGGTCTGGAGGAGCCCCCGCCGAAGGGAGACGGAACCCAACGCCAGCTTCTCAGTCTGGACACCTCGGGCAAGCACGTCACCGCAGCCGTGGCCCAGGGCAACGTCGACACGGCCGCTCACATCGGTGTTCTCGTTCCCGGCCTGTACACGAACGTCGCGACGAACCTGGGCACGTATGACGGCCATGCCGGGGTTATGGCTGACGCTGCCAAGAGGTACGCGAAGGGCGAGAGTGTTGCGATGGTGGCATACCTCGGGTACGAGGCTCCGCAGGACCTTGCCGAGGTTACGAACATCAGCTACGCGGAAAATGGAGCAAAGAAACTGTCCGGATTCCTCAACGGCCTTGGCGCGTCGCGCGAGCTTGGAGCAGGTGACGCCCACATTAGCGTCGCGGGACACTCCTACGGGTCGACGACCGCCGGCATCGCGCTCAAGCAGGTCAACCCGGGTGTCGTGGACGACCTCATCCAGTTCGGCTCGCCGGGCTCTGGTGCCCAGGATGTGTCTGAGTTCAGGGTTCCGCCGGGACATGCGTGGGTGAGCGCCACGGACTATAAGCAGGACATGGTTCAGGGCGTGGGCGACGACTGGCGCTTCGGGAAGAACCCGGACACGATGAAGGGCTACAACCACCTCTCCGGTGACGTCGGCGAGCAGGGGGTTGACAAATCGATGATCTACCCCTTCCAGAAGCACAATGGGTACTTCGCTCAGTACAGCGAAGCTAATGAAGATATCTCGCGAGTCATTGCGGGTCGAGGTAAGAAGTGAGGCGCCCGCTCTTCGGGGTCCTCGCGGTTGTTCTAGCAGCTGTGTGCGCCGCGTGCGTACCGTTCGGAGGAGGAAAAGGATTGAACCCGGAACAGAAAGCAGATCTGGCGAGAGCCGAGTCTCTCGAGTCCATTGAGGCGTTCAAGCGTGACGTGGAGCCGGCGATCATTCGTGCGCGTAACTCTCTGATGACGCGTGACAACTACAGGAGCTACAGCCGGAATGATTACATTTATGCTCACCCCGTCGGAGACCAAACACTCTACTCATTGATGTCGCGGGCGTACGAATTCGACGAGCATGATCCTGTTCGCGTCCGTGCCGCATTTGCTGCTGAACTTGAGCCTCTTGGTTTCGACCGTCGGGACGACACACTCAAAGACGATGACGGAACGACAGACTTTCTCTCCTTCTGGACGAGTGAGCGTTACGGTGTCGTCGTCAACGTGATGGTCTCTGAAAACTGGCTGACTTCGATTAGCTACTACACGGGTCACCTGCGCAGCGATGGAACGTCCACTAATCCTCAGGAGCTGGCGGATATCCCCGGACGCGTGCCCGAGTGGTTCGACGCGGCTGCCACTGGCGCGCAATCCTGACGACATCCATCGGAGTTATCTTTTCGACGGACGAGGGGGGCGGCGCTCGCATGAGCGCCGCCCCCCTCGCGCAACCCGCGTGAGCGGGCGCCGTCAGAGCATCAGCCGTTCAAGGCGTCGGACACGACCTGCTTGGCGGCCTCCTGGACCTGTGCCAGGTGCTCGGCACCCTTGAAGGATTCCGCGTAGATCTTGTAGACGTCCTCGGTGCCCGACGGGCGCGCGGCAAACCACGCGTACTCGGTCGTCACCTTCAGGCCACCGATGGGCGCATCGTTACCGGGCGCGCGCACCAGCTTCGCGACGATCGGGTCTCCGGCCAGCTCGGTCGCTGTCACGTCGTCCGCGGACAGGGCCGCCAGCTTCGCCTTCTCCTCGCGGGAGGCGGCCGCGTCGATACGGGCGTAGGCGGAGGCGCCGAAGCGCTCAACCTGCTCCTCGTGCAGCTGGGAGGGGGTCTTGCCGGTGACGGCCAGGATCTCCGAGGCGAGCAGCGCCAGGATGATGCCGTCCTTGTCGGTCGACCACACGGTGCCGTCCTTGCGCAGGAACGAGGCTCCCGCGCTCTCCTCGCCGCCAAAACCGACGGTCCCGGACAGCAGGCCGGGCACAAAGTACTTGAAGCCCACGGGCACCTCGATCAGGTCGCGGCCCATGGCGGCCACGACGCGGTCGATAAGCGCGGAAGACACCAGGGTCTTGCCCACGGCCGCTTCCTTGCCCCAGCCGGGACGGTGCGTGAACAGGTACTCGATGGCGACAGCCAGGAAGTGGTTCGGGTTCATCAGGCCGTCGGGGGTGACGATGCCGTGGCGGTCCGAATCCGCGTCGTTACCGGTCGCAATGTCGTAGGGGGTGTTGCCCTGCGCATCGGGGGTCATAGCCTGACGCAGAGACGCCATCGCGTAGGGCGAGGAGCAATCCATGCGAATCTTGCCATCCCAGTCCAGGGTCATGAACGGCCACGCCGGGTCGACCGCGGGGTTCACGACGGTCAGGTCGAGGCCGTAGTGCTCGCCGATAGCCGCCCAGTAGTCGATCGACGCGCCGCCCAGCGGATCCGCACCGATGCGCACGCCCGCCTTACGGATGGCCTCGATGTCGATGACCTGATCCAGCTGCGACACGTAGAAGTCCAGGTAGTTGAAGGGCTTGATGTTCGGGTCGTGCAGCAGGTCCGAGCCGGTCACGCGCGGAACGTTCTTCCATTCACCCGAGTCGAGGAGCTCGTTGGCGCGCGCCGCGATCCAGCCGGTCGCGTCAGTGTCGGCGGGGCCGCCGTGAGGCGGGTTGTACTTGAAGCCGCCGTCGCGCGGGGGATTGTGGCTGGGGGTGACGACGATGCCGTCGGCGAGGCCGTCGCCCTCGGTGCGCAGGTTAGCCGGTGCGCCGTTCGCGCCGAGGATGGCGACGGACACCGCGGGGGTCGGCGTGTAGGAGCCGCGCGAGTCGATGCGCGTGTCAATGCCGGCGGCCGCGAGGACCTCCAGGGCGGTGCGCCACGCGGGCTCGCTCAGGGCGTGGGTGTCACGGCCGATGAACAGGGGACCGTTAATGCCCTGGGAGGCGCGGTACTCGATGATCGCGGCGGTGATGGCGATGATGTGCGCCTCGTTGAACTTACCGTCCAACGAAGCGCCGCGGTGGCCCGACGTTCCGAACGCGACGCGCTGTCCCACGTCGGTCGGGTCGGGCGTGATGTCGTAGTAAGCGGAGATGACATCGTCGACGTTGATGAGGTCTTCAGGTAGGGCACGTGTGCCAGCTCGTTCATGCATAGCAACAGTGTTGCACGTTACGCTGCTTTGTGGGTAGCGCCGTCCCAGGGCGTGGACCTCCCCTTATTTTCTCTTGTTCGAGGCCGTGGCCGCGCGGGCGCAAAAGGCCAGGTGGGAGCGGGGGAAGCCCCGGCCTCGTCCCCGGGGAAGGCGAGAGGGGCTGCACGTTTTCCCAAAAACGCCGACGAGCGACTATCCTATGAGATGTCGGTCACCGAAGACCGTGACTGTGTCGTCAGGAGGAACACCGTGGGATGGTTTGATTCCATCGAACATAACCGTTGGCTGAGCGGCCACATGCAGGCGCTCATTGAAGAGGCTGAAGGCGCGATCGTCGCGACTGGTTTCGCGCACCTCGATGCCGATGGAAAGCCCGACCCGACCCGATCAATCGACCTGGCTGTCACGGGTCGCATGGCCTACGTGTTCTCGCTCGGCGCGCTCATGGGTCTGCCCGGCACCCGCCGCTACGCCGATCACGCCGTCAAAGCACTCACCAACTACTTCACGGACCCCGTCAACGGCGGCATGTGGTTCGCCATCAAGCCCGAACCCGACGAGGACGGTCGCGGCGTGCCATGGGACGAGGCCTCGCGCGTGAAATCGCAGTACCACACCGTGTACGCGCTGCTCGGCGTGGCCGCCGCGACCGTCGCCGACCGCCCCGGCGCCCACGAGCTCCTCAACCGCATGCTCGAAGAACAGAAAGAGCTGTGGACCGACGACTTCGGGCGCGTCTGGGACGAGTACGACGAGGCCTTCACCGAGGCCGTCCCCGTCCACACGCTCGGCACCCTCATCCACACGATCGAGGCCTACATGGCCGCCGCCGAGGCGACGACCGAACCCGAGTGGCTCGACCGCGCCGAAAAACTGGCGGCCTTCGCCTACAAGGTCGCCTCCAAAAACGGATGGCGCATCCCGGAGTACTTCGACGAAAACTGGGAAGCCAACCACGAGGCCGGCAAACTCCTCAACGACGGGCGCCGCTACTACAAGGGGTACGTGACCGGCCACTCGATGCAGCTCGCACGCTTCGCCCTACAGGTACGCGCGGGCCTGCGCTCGATGGGGTGGGACGTGCCCGACTACCTCCTCGAGATGGGGACCGAACTCTTCGAGCGCGCCCGCGTCGACGGATGGCGCCGCACCGACGCCTGCCCCGGCTTCTCCACCGGCGTGGACGACGAGGGTGACCCGATCCCCGGCGAAGACGAGCATCAGCAGTGGGTTGTCTGCGAGGGCGTATGCGCCGCAGTCGCCGTGCGCCGCGCGATGCTGGACGACGGTTCCCGTATCCCCGACGTCGAGCACTTCGAGCACTGCTACCGCTCCTTCGTCGACTACATTCACGATTACCTCATCAGCCAGCCCGGCCGCTGGGTGCGCCGCCTCGGCGCCCACAACGAGAACGTGCAGCCCGCCAAGTCCTCGCGCTGGGACGTCTACCACGCCATTCAGGCTACGCTGGCGATCCGCGTGCCGCTGTGGCCGCCGACAGCCCCCGCAATCTCGCGCGGCCTCCTCGACCACCCCGAGGAACCGGCCCCCGACAAGAAGTCCTGGAACTTCTTCGGCCTGCGCGGCTGACACATCAATTGTCTGATGGGTTCGGGCCCGGGGATGCGGGGGTCGCATCCCCGGGCCCGGTCCTGTAGGATGATCCGAGTCTGGAGGGCTGTCTGAGTGGCCGAAAGAGACGGTCTTGAAAACCGTTGTGTCAGCAATGGCACCGGGGGTTCGAATCCCTCGCCCTCCGCCGAGCCGACGCTCGTGGGCGTCGCCGCGGGCGCTCGTTCGCGCTCGCAGCAAAAATGCCCTAAAGTAGTCGGCACTGGAGACGTCGCATAGTCCGGTCGAGTGCGCCTCCCTGCTAAGGAGGTAGGGGTGCATAGCCCCTCGCGGGTTCAAATCCCGCCGTCTCCGCGCGCAACCCCCGGGATTCCATCGGAATCCCGGGGGTTTTCGTCGCTTGTTCGCGATTGACGTCGCAGCTATCAAGTGTCGAGGGTTGGGGTTATAGGAGGGTTATAGGATACTGCGTGTTGCTGGTAGGGTGACTTTTCGGTTTTTTGGTGGGGGACAGTCGCTTTTTTAGGTGGTTGTGTTTGCCTTGTTCCTGTGAATCCTGCATTGTGCCTTGTGTGTGGTGGCTCAGGCATCGTCATGTGCACGTTGATCCACGTCGTGGAGCGTGGGTGGGGGTGCTCAGCTGCCAGGTGGGTTGAGGTGCGTAGGGAATGGGTTACCGCTGCCAGTAGGCGGGTCCAGTTGCTAGGACCAGCGACTACTGTTCCGCAATTCCCGTCCGGCAGTATCGCTGTCAGCGCTCGGGTCGACGTGACCGCGCATCGGCCTGCCCATACGCACGCGGGTCCTTGAAGGCGCACGTTGGCCTGATGACCTGCACGCGGGCCTGACATCCCGCACGTGGGCCTGATGACCTGCACGCGGGCC
The DNA here is from genome assembly GCA_938040725.1 of uncultured Actinomyces sp. Lineage (GTDB taxonomy): Bacteria > Actinomycetota > Actinomycetes > Actinomycetales > Actinomycetaceae > Pauljensenia. The sequence goes on from CALHZX010000116.1 coordinate 6,487, forward strand.
TGATACCCCGCACGTGGGTCCGATGAGATGTGCGTGGGCGGCCCCGCCCAGGTGCATGTTGAGGGGTTGACGTGCGTATCAAGGGGTTCACGCGCATGTTCAGGGGTTCGCGTGCGAGTAGTACGCCACGACAGGCACTATTGTGCCCGCAACGCGGACCACCTCGCCGACAACAGCTTGTTGTCACTGGTGTTTGCCAAGGTGGTCTGCACTGTGGGCACCACACCAACCAACACCAGGCTCGGAGTGCCACCAGACGGGGGGGGAATTGCACGACATGATGCTCCGACACGCCGGCGACACACCCCCGGAAGGCTTCGTGTAGTGCAAAACCCCCACCGCCACCGGTATGGAGGGCGCCGGAGGGACCACGGCCTGGCTGCGGCGCCCGGAAAACCCGCGGGTCCACAAGCAACAACCAGCACCACACAGCAACACGCAGTGCCCTACAACCCGAGGGTTGCGTGAATAGAGTGCCCGTTGGGCGAGTTGTCTCGCGGATGCCCGTTGCCTCCTGAGGGTAGGGTGGTGCATCAATATGTGGCCTGTCCGAGGTGCGTTCGCCATCGAATTCCCGTAACTCGATGATGAGGCGCTCGGTCGCGACAGGGGGTGGCCCGGTGGGGCAGTGGCAGACGATGAACGCCGAGGAGTGAGTGTTGAGAAGGCGCTGAAGACTGTTCGGTCAGTATTGGGGTAGCTTCGGATAGAGCTGACCGGCAGTGCGGCGTCGCGTGTTGGGCACTTGGTACGGCGACATTACATTGTTTGAGCAAGTCACGATAATTCTGTCGATGATATGCGCCTGCGTTGACCCGTTGGTCTTTATGTGTGCGGCGTCAGCCGATGATGGAACGGTTACTGTTGGTATTTCGCGCAATAGAAATCGGAGTGTTGAGGAGTATTCGAAGGGGTCTTTACAATTCTGACCAAATTGATAAGTGTTAAGCTTGGAATTGATTTGCATAAGCGTTATTGCAGGCCATAAGAGCCAAATGGTAAAGCTCACATCGATCATTGTTATGAAGAAATTACATGGATACCGTTAGTCAGTATTACTGGTCAGTGGTGCGCGTCGCTGGCTGTTCACAGCTTTGTCTACAACGCTTCTGTTGTGATGTGCCTCGGGCTCAGACGAACAAAGAGGATATTATGCAACGCCTACGCCCCCTGCACTCACGGCATTCCGACACGGTCCCTCGCTATGCCGTGCTGTGTCTAGTGATCGTCCTATCGTTCTTGGCTGCCTTTCTGACTCCCCTGACGACACCCGCCGTTGCGGCGCAGCTCGAAGCGACGCAGGAGACTGACGCTGCTCAGGTCGCCTCCGATGGCGCTGGTGTACCTGAAGGAACTGTCGCTGGAGACTCCGACGGGCCGATCCCTCCGGCGTCGACAGCGACACCTGAGGAAGAAGCGGGCGGGATCCCGGGTAAGGACGAGAGCGATGGCCAGACTGATGGGTCCGATCGGCCGCGCGCGAGGTCACGTCGTTCAATAGACGAGGCGCAGGATACGGCGAATCTGACGATGACCATCGTCAATGACAGCGATCGAGTCAAGGTCCGCGACACACAGATCACCACTGTCAACTTTGCGTGCTCATCGGTCACCGTGCCGTGTCGGGGCGGCGTGATCACCGTGGATATCCCAACCCCCACGACACCCGACGGGCAGGTCTTGATGACCCGGATGGCTGTGAGTGTTGTGTTGGGGAACAATGTGCAGCGTATGGTGCCCAGCTATCCTGTACCTGGATCCGGTCTGTACCGCCTCACCTTCTACATGAAAGAGCCCCTGGCTGCGGGAACCTCCGACCGGCTGCAAATCAACTGGTGGTACCCGAACAACGATGCCCCTGACGGGTCCACGGTCGGTGTGACCGCCTCCTTCACCGCGCAAAACGCCGAATCTGTTGATGCGCATGCGACCACCACATTGACGGCAACGTCGGATGTTGCCATCGAAAAGAAGAAGTTGGGTGCACCCCCCCGCCTTCGGGTCGACGGCCTCCTACCAGCTGCGCTACGGATACCAGCAGATAGACAACACCGATTCAAACTACGTCGGTATTCGCTGGAATGGATCGGCATACAACGGCAACCAAAACGGCATTGGTTTCGTTGAACTGCAAAACATCAAGGATCGCGTCGGAAAAGTTGGTGTAGGTCCGGGAACGGCCCCTTTGTAAGGGAAACGGCCATTGCCTAGAATCTGAAATCACGACAGATCAGGTTCTAGAGAAAGGCAATGACCGCAATGGAAAGCATTGCAGACGTGAGGACGCCGGAGGCGGCGCTGGCCATCCCCAGGTTCGAGGACGGCTTCGTGAACATGTAGGAGCTCCTGCGCTCCCTGGCCGAGTCGATCGTGAACGAGATCATGAGCGCCGAGGCCGACCAGATGTGCGCGGCCACGGGCAACAGCAGGAACGGGTACAGGGAGCGCACGCTCACAACGTGTGTGGGAACGCTCACGCTGCGCGTCCCCAAGCTGAGGTCCGGCAGTTTCTTCCCCGACGACGTCCTCGAGCGCTACCGGAGGGTGGACAGGGCGATCATGGCCGCCGTTGCGCCGATGCATCGTAGGAGGCGGATACTGATGCTTCTCATGATTGCACCTCATTCACGTGTGATGACTCGGTTCTTCACCTGTGATGAATCAACGGTATGCGTCGGGGGTTTGCGAGGAGGGCGTTTGGGTGCCGTTGTTGGTGTCATCTTTCCTTGCCCGGCGTCGCGCTGGTGACGCGATGGCGACGGGTAAGGCCGACTGGATCCGTGGATCGCATGTGAGCGTGAGGGGGCGGCGGTACGCAAACGAGGACGTCACCCACTACCCTGGAGGGGTGACCACTGCTCTGTATCGCCGGTATCGCC
>CALHZX010000117.1 GCA_938040725.1 uncultured Actinomyces sp.
GCTTTCACGCAGCCCGCCCGCCTCAGTAACAGCACTCAGTGCTTGGCGACACTCACGGCGAGCTTATCCCCGGTCTTGACCGTCACAGACAGAGCGAGGGTCTCGGCGGCGATCATGTCGCGCCAGGCCTCCACGTCCGCCACGCGGTCGGCGGGCACCGTCAGCGACAGGTCGATGCGGTCCGCGATGTGCAGGCCGGCGTTCTTACGCTCGTCCTGAACGGCGCGCACGACGTCGCGGGCGTAGCCCTCGGCCTCGAGCTCGGGGGTCAGCTCCGTATCGAGCACGACGAAGGTGCCCGACGCCAGAACGTCCGCGACCTGCCCTTCGGCGGCGTCCACGGACGTGGACACGGAGAACATGTCGCCCGTGAGCACCAGCGGCGCCCCATCCAGCTCGACGGAGGCGAAACGGCACTCGCCGTCCACGACCTCCCACTCGCCCGCCTTCTGCGCCTTGAACAGCTGGCTCGTCAGCTTACGAACCGCCGGTTCGAAGGCGCGCGGGTTCAGCGCCAGCTCGGTGCGGACGCTCAGGCCCGAGTCCTGCGGCGCAGAGAAGACCACGGACTTCACGTTCACCTCGGAGGCGATCAGGTCCGCGAAGGGCTCCAGGGCAGCAAAGTGCTCGGAAACGACCTGCAGGGAGGCCAGCGGCTGGCGCACGCGCAGCTGGTGCGTCTTGCGCAGCGCGTGGGCGGCCGACACGATGGAGCGAACCTCATCCATGGCGGCAACCAGCTCGGGGGCGTCCACGGCCTCGTCGATGACCGGAAAGTCCGTCAGATGCACGGACTCGCCACCCGTCAGGCCACGCCAGATCTCCTCGCTCAGCAGCGGCAGCAGGGGCGCCGCCAGCTCCATGAGCGTCACGAGAGCGGTGTACAGCGTGTCGAACGCGGCGCCGTCCTCGTCCCAGAAGCGCTGACGCTGGGTACGCACGTACCAGTTCGTCAAAACATCCAGGTACTCGCGGATCGCCTCGCACGCGCCGGCCACGTCGTAGCCGTCGAGCGCGCCGCGCACGTCCTCAACGAGGGTGCGGGTGTGGGCCAGCAGGTAGCGGTCCATCTGCGCCAGCGCGGCCACGGCCTCGGGCGAGGACAGGTCGACACGGGAGGCCTCGTAGCCCTCGCCCTTGTTGCAGGCGCCCGCGTACAGCGTGAAGAAGTAGTACGTGTTCCAGATCGGCAGCAGCACCTGACGGACGGTGTCGCGGATCGACTCCTCCTTGACGATCAGGTTGCCGCCGCGCACGACCGGGCTCGACATGAGGAACCAACGCATCGCGTCGGAGCCGTACTTGTTGAACACCTCGGCCACGTCCGGGTAGTTACGCAGCGACTTACTCATCTTCAGGCCGTCATCACCCAGAACGATGCCGTGGGAGACGCAGGAGCGGAACGCCGGGCGATCGAAGAGCGCGGTCGCCAGGACGTGCAGCGTGTAGAACCAGCCGCGCGTCTGACCGATGTACTCGACGATGAAGTCGCCCGGGTAGTGGTTCTCGAACCACTCCTGGTTCTCAAACGGGTAGTGCACCTGCGCGAAAGGCATCGAGCCGGACTCGAACCAGCAGTCGAACACGTCGGAGATCCGACGCATCGTCGACTTGCCCGTCGGGTCGTCCGGGTTCGGGCGCGTCAGGGAGTCGATGAAGGGACGGTGGAAGTCCGTGACCTTCACGCCGAAGTCGGCCTCGAGTTCCGCGATGGAGCCGTAGACGTCGGTGCGCGGGTAGGCGGGATCGTCCGAGACCCACACGGGGATCGGCGCGCCCCAGAAGCGGTTACGCGAGATCGACCAGTCGCGGGCGCCCTCCAGCCACTTGCCGAAGATGCCGTCCTTGGTGTGCGAGGGGGTCCAGGTGATTTCCTGGTTGAGTTCCACCATGCGGTCGCGGATCTCGGTGACGCGCACGAACCACGAGGACACGGCCTTGTACATGAGGGGCTTGCGGCAGCGCCAGCAGTGCGGGTAGGAGTGCACGTAGGACTTCTCGCGCACCAGCACGGCGCGGATCTCGGGGGCGCGGCGCGCGATGGGGCCACCCTGCTCGCGCAGGTCGGCGACCACGTAGCGGTTCGCGTCGAAGATCTGCATGCCCTCGTAGTCGCTTACCTCGGAGGTGAAGACGCCGCCCTCGTCGACGGGCAGAACGACGCCGATGCCGTACTCCATGCACGTCCACATATCGTCTTCACCGAAGGCCGGGGCCTGGTGGACGAGGCCGGTGCCGTCCGTGGTCGTCACGTAGTCGGCAGCGATGATGGACCAGCCGTTGGGGCCGGGATCGCCACCCTCAGCGCGGCGCTCGGGGGTGTCGAAGTAGTCGTAGATCGGGTGGTAGTGGGTACCCACCAGCTCCGAACCCTTGTAGGTGGCGACGACGGTCGGTTCCTCGCCCAGCTCCTTGGCGTAGTCGGGGATCAGGTCAGTGGCAATGAGGACGCGCTCGCCCGCGAGGACACCCTCGTGGTCGGCCGCAACCTCGACGAGGGAGTATTCGATCTGCGGGCCCACGGCGACGGCCGAGTTCGAGGGCAGGGTCCAGGGCGTGGTCGTCCAGATGAGCGCCAGCTCGGGACGCGCCGAGTCCTCACGCAGCTTCGTCTCGAGACGCAGGCCAACCGTCACCGTGTTGTCGGTGCGGTCCTGGTACACGTCGTCGTCCATCTTGAGCTCGTGATTGCTCAGAGGCGTGCGGTCGTTCCAGCAGTAGGGCAGGACGCGGTAACCCTGGTAGGCCAGGCCCTTGTCGTAGAGCTGTTTGAAAGCCCAAAGCACGGACTCGGTGTAGGACATGTCGAGCGTCTTGTAGTCGTTCTCGAAGTCCACCCAGCGGGCCTGGCGGGTGACGTACTCTTCCCATTCCTTCGTGTAGCGCAGGACGGAGGAACGGCAGGCTGCGTTGAACGCCTCGATGCCAACGCCACCCTCGCGGGTGATCTCGGTGACGTCCTCGATGCCGAGCTGGCGCTGGGCCTCGAGCTCGGCGGGCAGGCCGTGCGTGTCCCAGCCGAAGCGGCGCTCGACGCGGTGGCCCTTCATGGTCTGGTAGCGGCCCACGACGTCCTTGACGTAGCCGGTCAGCAGGTGACCGTAGTGGGGCAGGCCGTTGGCGAAAGGCGGGCCATCGTAGAACACGAACTCGTTGGAGCCATTCTCGCCGGCGTCGCGCATCTCAATGGACTTGCGGAAGGTGTCGTTGCTGGCCCAAAAAGCCAGGGTGCCCTCTTCCATCGTGGGGAAGGAAGGGCTGGGGTCCACCTCGTCTTGCCGGTGGCGGGGGTAGAAGCCGTGCTTCGTCATGAGTGTCCTCGTCTCGCGCCTATACAGGGACGAGGACCGGCGTCGCCGGCACCCGCGGTACCACCCCGCTTGCCGCTCCCACACTGGGCACGGCCGCTTCGTTGGGGCTGTGTCGGGCCCTCCCGTCCGGTTCTACTTGAGGGGACGAGGCCGTGGTCGGCTGTCGCGCCCCTCTTTCTTCCGGATGCTCCCCGGTGATACCCCGCTGAGGCGGGCCGGATCATAGCGAAAAACAAGTGTAGCGAAGAAAATGTCCGGCGCCCACCGGGCGGAACGTCTGCCTGCCCACAGCGCACCCGCGAGCGCTCGGCGTCGTATGCGCAGACGATGGTCTGGTGGGCCGTGGTCGGCGCGTGACTGTGGAGACTTGGGCCTCCTGTCCTAGAGTTGTGGGGTGAGTTCGACGGATACGAGAGGCCCGGCGCGCCCCTGGGGTGCGCTGATCGGCGTACTAGTCCTGGCCGCACTGGTTGTTGTGTGGGCGGCGCAGGGTGTGCTCGCTGGATCGGGGCTGCCTGTTGGTCGCGCGGCAACGATCGCCGTCGGCATGACGCTGCAGGCGATTCCTTTCTTACTCCTGGGCGTGTTCGTTGCTGAGCTCATCGAGGCTTTCGTCTCCCCCGCTCTGATCTCTCGCGTCTTTCCGACGAACCCGCTCGCTTCCGTAGTGACAGCACTCATCGTCGCTTTTTTGCTTCCGGTGTGCGATTGCTCGGCGGTTCCGATCTTCCGCTCCCTGTTGCGCAAGGGTGTTCCACTCTCGGCAGCCACGACCCTCATGCTGGCTTCTCCCGCTATCAACCCGCTGGTGATTGCGTCGACCTACTACGCGTTTGGCTCGTGGTCGTTGGTCGCCACGCGTATCGGACTGAGCGTTATTGTTGCCCTCTCGGTTGGCCTATCGATGCTGGCTGCATCTGCGCGAGCGCTGCGGGTGGATGATGCCTTCCATGACGGCGACGCGTGCGGCTGCGAGGGTGGCTGCGCGGTGCCGGATCGATCATTCTCGGGCGTGCTGGGGGCGACGGGGCAGTCTTTTGGCAGGATTCTGCCGTATCTGCTGGGTGGCGTTGCAGCGTCGACGCTGGCTCAAGTGCTGTGGCCCATGTCTTCTCTGCTCGCGGGGCTTCCCGCACCCGCAGCACTGGTCCTGATGATGGGTGCCGGTTTTGCGTTGTCTCTGTGTTCATCCTCTGACGCAGTGATTGCCCGTTCTCTCGCTTCATTGGCGCCCACTGGCGCGCTGATGGGTTTCATGGTGTACGGGCCGATGATGGATGTGAAGAACGTTGCGCTCCTGGCCTCCCAGTTCCGGGGTGCGTTTGTGGTCCGTTTGTTCGTGACGGTGAGCGTGGCTGCTGCCACCGTGATTGGCTGCGCCTGGTGGGCGGGGGTACTGTCGTGAAGGTTATGGATCGCCTGGCCCCGGTCGCCGAGTCCTTGTCGTTGGCTTGCCTCGGCGCTGGCTTGCTGTGGCTGTCGCTGTCGGGTCGTTATGCCTCGTTCGTCCCGTCTTCCGCGCGTCTCGGGATTATCGCCTCGGGAGTGTGTCTGCTCGCGTGCTCGCTCGCTTTGTCCGCTCGGCTTGGGGCGGGCGACCACGAGCACACCGACAGTGCTCACACTCGTCACGCCCTCTCGCGCGCCCTTGTGGCGCTTCTTGCGAGTGCTCTGATCGTTCTTCCTTTCCGAGTCTCTCCCTCGGAGTTGGCATCGACCGCGTGGAACGCTCGCGCGGCCGACGCAGGCGCGAGCCCCGGCCTCGACGCTGGAGACGATGGGGAGGACTCTGCGTCGACTACCGCCCCCCAGGGGGAGGCCTCCCCCACCGCTACCCCACAGAGTGGGCACGGCGCATCGGCCTCGTCGTCGGGGAAGCTGGAGCTGACGACAGATAACTTCTACGATCAGGTTGAGGAGTTGATCGCTCACGGGCGCGCGCACGACGGCGATCACATTGATCTCATCGGTTTTGTGATGAGCCCTGAGGCGGCTCGCGCACAGGCGTCGATTCCTCGTGTGACGGAGGATGACAGTTTCGCGGTGGCCCGCATGGCCATCTGGTGCTGTGCTGCTGACGCATACCCGATTGGTTTCGCTGTTCGATGGTCCGGCCCCGCGCCCGAGGCCGATAGCTGGGTGCACGTGAGCGGCACACTGCGCCTACGCGGCACGAAGGCTCTCGTCATCGACGCCGAATCGGTTGAGGTCACCGATGCGCCGAATCCGGAGTTCGTGATTCAGTCGCGCTAAATACACAATCGTTAGTGATTCAGATCACTTAGATTGTTTATGTCCGTTACCTTGGACACAATATTGCGCGCGTACGGTGAATGAAGCGCACACGGCAGGCGCGGGCGCACCACCTCACCGTCAAGGATGAAGACATGTCATCGACAACAACACTTACTCCCCGCGAAAAGCAAGCGAGGCGCTACGCGACGTCCCTCGCTCTGATCGCCACCCTCGGTCCCTTCTTCTACGGATTCGAGGGCATGGTCCTCAACGCCGCTATCAAGGCAGTGGGATCCACCTTCGAACTCGGACCGATCCTGCAGGGTGTCGCCGGTGCCGCCGGCGTCATCGGCGGCCTGATTGGCGCCCTGGCCGCAGGACGCATCTCCGACAAGATCGGCCGCAAGACCACGCTCATGTGGGTCGGCCCCTTCCTGCTTGTCGAGGCCCTCCTCGGTCCCATCTCTCCCCTCCTGGGCAGCTTCGGCTACCCCTTCCTGCTCCTGACCCGCATTGTCGGCGGCATCGGCTTCGGTGCGGCGACCACGGTCGCCCCCGGCTACGTCGCTGAGATCGCTCCCGCTGAGATCCGCGGACGTCTCATCGGCTTCCGTCAGCTCGCGATCATCCTCGGCCTATTCTTCGCCGGCCTCATCAACACGGCGGTCGTCGCACTCACGGGCGGCGCAGCCAAGCCCGCGTTCGACGGGCTCATGACCTGGCAGGTCCTCTTCGCGTGCCTGATCATCCCGGCTCTGCTCTTCGTCATCTTTACGGCGAAGATTCCCGAGTCTCCCCGTTACCTCGTCTCCGTGGGTCGCACCAAGGAGGCCGAGCAGATCCTGGCCAAGCTGTGCGGCGAGGAAGATCCCGCGGACCGCGTCACCGCCATCACCCAGTCCCTGACGGTCACGGGTGGCGCGAAGCTATCGATCGGACAGATCCTGTCCTCCCAGTGGCGCGGCCTCGTGTTCGTCGGCATGGCGATCGCTGCGTTCCAGCAACTCACCGGCATCAACGGCGTCTTCTTCTATTCGAACTCCCTGTTCGCCGCCGTCGGCTTCACCGAGTCGATGGCCCTGGCCCAGACGCTGCTCATCACCGCTTTCAAGATCGTCGGCGTCCTGTCGGGCATCATGCTGGTGGACCGCGTGGGCCGTAAGCGCATGCTGATCTACGGCGGCACGCTCATCTTCGTCTCCCTCGGTATCGTGGCCATGGTCTTCACGGTCGCCCCCACCGTCGACGGCAAGCCCGACGTTGCCCATTCCCCCGTGCTGGCGTTCCTGGCGGTCGCGGCACTGTGTACCTTCCTCCTGGGATTCACCTCCTCGTGGGGCCCCATCTTCTCCATTGTCATGGGCGAGATGTTCCCCAACTCGATCCGCGGCGGCGCCATGTCGCTTGCCTCGGGCGCTGACTTCCTCGTGAACTTCCTGGTCGTCCTCCTTTTCCCCTTCCTCATCGGCTGGTCCCCCGCCGGCACCTACTGGATCTACTGCGCCTTCGGCGTCCTCGCGGTCATCTTCACGGCGAAGTTCCTCACCGAGACCAGCGGCGCCGAACTTGAGGACATGGACAAGGTCGTCGCCCAGTAGCAGCGGCCCATCCTCTGATTTCAACGACGAAAAGGCATTGCAATGACTGACAACACACGGGATATTCCCGACAACGTGCGCAACGTCCTGGTCATCATGACCGACCAGCATCGCACCGACACGATCGGCTGCCTGGGCAACCCACACGCGCGCACCCCCGTCATCGACGCGATGGGCGAATCGGGCTTCGCCTTCACCCACTGCTTCACCCCCACCGCGATCTGCACGCCGGCACGCGCCTCGCTGCTCACCGGCAAGCGCCCCGGCAAGCACCAGGTGCTGGCCAACCCCGAGTGGAACATCGCCTACCAGGTGTCGATCCCCGAGGGCACGTGGACGTACACGCAGGAGCTGCGCGACGCCGGCTACAACGTCGGTATCGTCGGCAAGTACCACTGCGGCTACAATCTGCCCGACAAGTTCGGTGCGGACGACGACACCTACTGGGGCGCTGAAAACCCGGTGGCCAACGAGAAGTACGTCGCCTGGCTCGAGGCCAACAATCTCCCACCCGTGCGTGCCCACGACCTGTGGCGCGGCAAGCTCCCGGGTGGGCGCGACGGGCACATCATCGCCGCGCGCCTCGATCAGCCCGAGGAGGCGACCTTCGAGCGCTTCCTGGCCGACCGTGCGATTGAGAAGTTGCGCGAATACGCGGCCGACTGGAAGGACTCTTCTCAGCCCTTCTGCCTCGACGTGCACTTCTTCGGCCCCCACCTGCCCTACTTCCTGCCCGACGAGTGGTTCGACCTCATCGATCCAGGCGACGTCGAGCTGCCGGAAAACTTCGGCGATTCCCTCATCGGCAAGCCCCCGATCCAGGAGAACTACGCAACCTACTGGTCCACCTCCTCGTTCACGAACGAACAGTGGAAGAAGCTCATCGCGGTCTACTGGGGTTACACGGCCATGATCGACTTCGAGATCGGGCGCATGATGGACGTGGCGCGCGAGCTGGGCATCCTGGACGACACGGCGGTGTTCTTCTGCGCGGACCACGGCGAGTTCACAGGCTCGCATCGTCTCAACGACAAGGGCCCGATGATGTACGACGACATCTACAACGTCCCGTTCATCGCCCATATCCCCGGCGTCTCGACCGTGGGCCGATCAGACGCGTTCGTCTCACTCATCGACCTGCCGGCCACGGTGCTGGACATCGCAGGCTTGGACACCTCGCTCGTGGAGGATGGCCGCTCGATCGTGGACCTGACGCGCGGCGAGGACGTCGAGGGCTGGCGCAAGGACATCGTGTGCGAGTTCCACGGCCATCACTTCCCCCTCCAGCAGCGCATGCTGCGCACGCGGGACTTCAAGCTCGTCATCAACCCCGAGTCGATCAACGAGCTCTACGACCTGCGCCTGGATCCGGCCGAGATGAACAACGTGTACACCGTGCCCGTCTACGACGAGATCCGCAGGGAGCTGGCCACGAACCTCTACCTGCAGCTGCGTGAGCGCGGGGACCACTCCTTCGCCAAGTGGATGGCGGCGATGACGGACTTCGACATCCCGCTGGTGAACACGGCTCGCTCCGACCTCGACGAGGTCACGAGCGACTGACGCAACGCCTCGGCGGCCGGAACATGCAACTTTCCGCCGCCGAGGCAACGCGCCCTCTGCACACCCCAAGCAGTGACGCGTATCATAGAAAGTATTAACGAGGCCAGAACGCACCGACCGGACATCAACGACGAAGCGCCGGGAAGGAGAGACATGCACTACCCCACCCGCAGCCCCCTGCCGACCCTGGAAGACCGCATCGTCGCTCACCTGGCCAAAGCCCCGGCCACACGCTCCCAGCTGTGCGAAGCACTCGACACCTCGCGCACAAACCTGGGGCGCGCGCTCACGACCCTCCTCGATGAGGGATCGGTGACGCCGGTGCGCACGAACGCCCCCGGACGAGGCCGCCCCACCCAGCTTCTCACCCTTAACTCCTCGGCCGCCCACTGCGTCGGCCTCAACGTCACGCGCACGTCGTGTGCGGGCGTCATGCTCTCGCGCAGCGGCACCGTCTTGGCCGCCGTCCATATCGTTTCCCCCGCTTCCCCCTCCCTCCAGCTCTCTCTTGAGCAGACCTGCGAAGCCCTGGCCGCGAGCGCGGCCCGTCAGGGTATTGACACGTCGACCGTGCGCGCGGTGGGTGTGGGCGTTCCTATTCCGATGGGGCGTAACGCGAGGTTGTCCTCGGATGTGTACCCGAGCGTGGAAGAACTCGCAGCACTGACGCGTCGCTGGTGGTCTCCCGCCCCGGTGGTTGACAACACCGTGCGCATGGCTGCGCTCGCGGAGGCCATGTGGGGCGCAGGAGCGGACATGTCCTCGTTCATTTACCTGCGCCTGTCGGGCGGTGTCGGCGGCTGCGTCGTCTCCGATTTCCGCCTGGTTGGCGGAGCGGGCGGCCTGGCCGGAGAACTAGGACACATGACGGTGGGCGCCAATGACTCACCCTGCGCCTGCGGCAAGCGCGGTTGCCTGGAGACGTTGGCCTCCGTTCCGGCGTTGTGTGACAGCGCCGGGGTTCGTGACATTGCGGAGCTACGTGCCGCCGTCCTGTCCGGCAATGCACGTGCGCGCGAGGCATTGGATCGGGCGGCGGAGGCTGTCGGCTACGTCCTCGGCTCGGCCGCGCTCCTCATTAATCCGCGAGCCATCATCGTGGCGGGTGAGGTCGTCGACGCTTTTCCCTCTCTGCGGGCCGATATTACGGCTTCCATGTACAAGGAGCTCCTTCCCGTGATGGAGTGGGACATCGATGTCGTGGGTGCTTCCTTGGGGCCCTTGGGCGCCGCTCAAGCCAGCGCATACATCGCTGCTCACCCCTCCGAAGATGAGGTTTCCCTCCCACATGACGCTGAGGATGCTCCGACCCGTGAGGTGGGGTCAGCCTCGTCAATGCAGCCGCGCACCAATCGCGGGGGCAGGCCGTGACCCGCTCGATCCCTTTCTCCGTTGTCACGAAGCCGACAGGTGCCGCCTGCAACCTGGATTGCCAGTACTGCTTCTTCCTATCGAAGGAGCTGCTCTACAACGCGGCCGCGCAGACCATGTCGGAGCAGACCCTGGAGCGCTACGTGGAGGCCTTTCTCGAGTCGAGTCCCGACGGCGAGGTCACGATGCTGTGGCAGGGTGGGGAGCCTACCCTGCGAGGCCTGAGTTTTTTCGAGCGCCTCATTCAGCTGTGTGAGCGCTTCCGTCGCCCCGCCCAGCGCGCGCGTCACGCCCTGCAGACGAACGGCACGCTGATAACCGACGAGTGGGCGCGATTTTTCGCGGACCACAACTTCCTCGTGGGTGTGTCCATCGACGGGCCCGCTCCCCTGCACGACGCCTACCGCCTCAACCGCGGCGGGCGCGGCACACACGCGATGGTTGTGCGCGGCTGGGAGGCCCTCGCGCGCGCGGGCGTGGAGACGAACGTCCTGTGCACGATCAACGCCGCGAACGAGGACCACGGGTCGCAGGTGTACCGCTACTTCCGCGACGAGCTTGGGGCCCGCTACCTGCAGTTCATCCCCATTGTGGAGCGCGTGCGCGCGGCTGACCTGGCCCAGGCCGAGCGCGGATGGAGGTCTGGCACCTCCGCACTCCTGTATCGACAGGACGGGGACTGCGTGACCAGCCGCTCCACGTCCCCCGCCTCCTACGGGCGTTTCCTGTGCGAGGTGTTCGACCAGTGGATCGCATCAGACGTCGGCGAGGTGTTCATCCAGGACGTGGATTCGACGCTCTCAGCTCTCTTTGGATCGGCCACGGTGTGCGTACACGCGCCCCAATGCGGGGCGAACATGGCAATGGAGTTCAACGGTGACGTGTATGCCTGCGATCACTGGGTGGAGCCGGACTGGCTGGTTGGCTCAATTCATTCTTCGTCATTCGCGCAGCTGGCAATATCGGACAAGATGCGCGACTTTGCACGCCTGAAGCCCGACCTCGACGAGGAGTGCCGGTCCTGCCCGCACCTGCGACTGTGCTGGGGCGGATGCCCGAAAGACAGATTCGTCCGCCGAGGCGAAACCGCGCACAACTACCTGTGCGAGGGATACCGGGCGTTTTACGAGCACGCAACTCCCGCCCTACGCGCGATGGGCATGCTGATCGCGGCGGGCAGGCCAGCCTCGGACATCATGGATCCCGCAGTCGCTTCCTCTCTCGGACTATCTCTCACCACATCCATCCGGAATCACCAATGATCATTAAAGCGCTCCTCATCGGCGCATTCGTCGGCATCGTCGTCGGCTCACTCGGCGCCGGTGGCGGCATCCTGTCGGTGCCGATCCTCGTCTACATCCTCGGCCAAGACCCCCACCAGGCAACGGGCCTGTCCCTCATCATCGTGGGACTGACAGCCGCCGTTTCGCTGGCAACGCGTGCTCGCAGCGGCAACGTCGCATGGCGTGAGGGAACGATCTTTGCGCTCGCGGGACTCGTCGGCACATGGGCGGGGTCAACACTCGGTCCGCTTGTCTCGGCGCGCACCCTCATGTTGTCGTTTTGCGCTCTCCTGGGAGCGGTCGCAGTGTTCATGGTGCGCTCCAAGCTGCGCACATCCGTCCCTTCCTCTTCAGACGAGGCCGGGGCTACCTGCGACGACAAGGGTTCCTGGACGCTCGCGACCGTGTGCCGCGTCGTCGCCCTGGCGACGCTGACGGGTTTCCTCACGGGATTCTTCGGCGTCGGCGGCGGGTTCGCCATCGTCCCAGCGCTGCACTTGGGGCTGCGCTACCCGATGAAACGCGCATCCGCCACGTCACTGCTGGTCATGGTCATCACCGCCGCCTTCGGCCTGGCCTCGCGCACACTCGCGGGCACTCTAACGATCACCGCCGAGGCCGGGGTTATGGTCGCGCTCTTCGCCGCAGCATCGATGGGAGGAGGCATCGTGGGAGCCACGCTCACCAAGCGAGTGTCGAACCGGGTGCTCTGCCTCGTCTTTGCGGCTCTCCTCGTGGGCGTAGCCACCTCGACCCTCGTAGCCACCCTCGCGTGAAAGGGCGCGCGAGACAGTGATCGTCTCGCGCGCCCTCATCGCTTAGCTGGCGGCCGCATCCTCGTTCTGGGTTGAGGTGTCAGCACTACCCTGGCTTCCAGGCTTGCTGCCGGGGCCTCGTCTGCCCTCCGGGGGAAGTCCCGGGCGAGTGCTGCCGGTATCGCCTTGCTGGGAGCCCGGTCCCTGATGACCGTTGCCCGGCCCCTGCTGCTGTTCACTGCCAGGTCCCTGTTGATCGCTTCCGGGGCCCTGTTCCTGACCGCGCCCCGGACCGAAGTCCTCGCCTTCAGTTCCTCCACCCTGATCATTGGCACCGTCCTCGTATCCCTGCTCGTAGTAGTCCTGTCCATCCCCCATCACGGCGGCATGGGTGATGATGCCCGCGCCGAAGCCGACGGAGAGGATGGCAGCTGCCGCTCCGGCGATGGCCGCGCGCTTACCCCACGAGGTTTTCTTCGGTGCAGGCTCGGCGGTCGCGGCGCTAGCTGCCACGGCCTCGTCACCCGCCGGGTCGTCGACAGAAGATTCCGCGACGGACTCCAGGGGCGTGCCAGCAAACGCGTTGACTGTGTCTTCCTGGGTGATGGGAGGCATCTGTGCCGTTTCCGCCTGGGACACGTGAGTGGGCAGGACTTCGGTCTGATCTGCGCTCTGCGCCTCCGACTGAGGCAGGATCGAGGTGCGCTCGGTGTTACCTTCCAGGTTCTTGTTGTCGTCCGCCATGGGGGACGCTCCTTTCTGCTGAAATGTTCATCATTGCTTCGCAGATTAGGAGCGACACATAAGCGGACGTTATGGCGAAACTGTGAAAACGCTATGAAATAACAGGTGTCGCGCATCACCTTTTGAGGCTTGATTTATTTGTCAGCTCACAACTATCCTGCAACGTTCGACACCCGCCGATCACGCTTAAGAAGTGCCACATGTCCATCAAATCCCTCCCCACGATCCTATTTTCCACGGCAACCGCACTCGCACTGAGTGCCTGCGGATCAGCCTCGGCCCCTTCCACTCCCACCGCGAGCGCTGGGGCCTCCTCCGCAGCTGCGGCAGACCCGTCAACCTCCCCATGTCCGGCATCATCTTCGCTGCCTCCGACGCTGGCATCGACACGACGGTCACCACCGTGCGGGCCATCGACCCGCAATCGGGCACGATCACGGCCACGCGCACCTTCACCTTCCCGAGCGAGTACCTCTCCGCACCGGGCTACATGTACGAGTATATGCAGTGCTACTCCCCCGACTTCTCACGCATGATCGTCGCGAACAACGACGGCGAGAACGAAAAGGTCTCCGTGGTCTCCACGAACGGCACGCAGATGGCACTGTACGCGTCGCCCAAGGACGCCTACTCCGACCTCTCACTGCCCCTCTTCGTCGCCCCGTCACAGACGGCGACGCAACCCAGGTCACGACGACCACCGAGGACGTCCCGGGCGTCGTGCGCATCCTGGGCTGGACTCAGTAGAAGACGCGAGGCCGGGGACGAGCCGCACACTCCATCGCGCGAGTGTCCCCGGCCTCGTCCCATGTATGCGGCAGACTCAGCGGACCTATTTTCCGATGGTATTCCTGGCCACGAGGGTGTTCGTCGCCTGAGCCACCGGGCGCACGATCATTGAATCGATGTTGACGTGGGAGGGGCGCTCCAGGGTCCACACGATCGCCTCCGCGATGTCCTCGGCGACGAGCGGGGCGGCAACGCCCTCGTAGACGCGGTTGGCGGCCTCCTGCGAGCCGAGCCGGTTGAGCGAAAACTCCTCGGTGCGCACCATGCCGGGTGCGATCTCGATGATGCGCACGGGCTCGCCCACCAGCTCCTGACGCAGCGTGTTGGCGATGATACGCTCGGCGTGCTTGGCGGCGACATACCCGCCGCCTCCCGGGTAGGTATCGTGGGCGGCGGTCGAGGTAAGGAAAACGAGGTCTCCCCCGCGCTCACACATTCCCGGCAAGAAGGCGCGCGAGCAGTGCAGGGCGGTGAGCACGTTACGCTCGAACATCGCGCTCCACCTGGCAGGATCACTGTCGGCGACCCGGTCCACGCCGATGGCCCCACCGGCATTATTGACCAGCGCGTCCACGGGGCCACCCGCCAGGACGCGTGCGGCCATTTCCGCCACCTGCGCCTCATCGGTCAGGTCGGCCGCCCAGTACTCGCAGCCAATCTGCTCGGCGAGGGCCTCGAGGCGCTCGCGGCGCCGGGCCACGGCGACGACCCTCCACCCCCGCTTCGCCAACAGGCGGGCGGTTGCCTGCCCGATTCCGGTGGAGGCTCCAGTGACGACGACGCGACGAGAATTGCTCATGGCCCAACAGTAATATCCCCGGGAACGCACCGTCGTGCGCGCCCGGGGATACCCTGCTGATATCTCAGCCGTTGGGCAGACCGTATGCCTTGTGGATCAGCCAGATCGGGTGGACGACGTTCGCGCCCGTGGCCGTGCGCAGCTGCCAGCGGCACGTCTCCGTGTCGCAGGCGGCCAGCTCAGCGTTGACCTGCTTGATGAAGTCGAAGACGGGGGCGCCCACGGCCTGGGCGATCGCGTACTTCTCCTTCTTCATGCCGTAGGTGCCCGCGATGCCGCAGCAGGGCTGCTCGGAGTCCTTGACGGTCACCCCAGGAATCAAGCTCATGAGCTCGATCGCCGGCTTGCCCAGGCCCTGGGACTTGACCTGGCAGGGGGCGTGGTACGGGATGGTGACGTCGATGCGCTGGAAGTTCGTGTCCAGTTCGCCTTTGTCGTACAGGTGCAGCAGGAACTCGCTGATGTCCCACGTGCGGGAGCCCACATCTTTCAGCTCCGGGGTGTCCATCTCGAGGATCTCGTGGGCCTCGTGGCGCAGCATGCCGCCGCACGAGCCGGACGCGGAGATGATCGGAGCATCGCGGTTGACGCTACGCAGGTCGTTGGTCAGCTTGGAGACGTACTTGCGCGCGTCGTCGTACAAGCCGTTGGACTGCAGGGCCAGGCCGCAGCAGCCATGCTTGGGGACCAGGACCTCGTATCCCAGGTGCTCAAGCACCATGACCGAGTGGATCGAAGTCTCGACCTCGAAGTACTGACCGGCGCAGCCATGGAAGAAGATCACCTGACCGCGCGTGCCGGAGTTCGGCAACGGCTTGTGCTTCTTGAACCATGACTCGAAGGTGCGTCCGTAGGCGCGCGGCATGGGGGCCGAGCGGTGCACACCGATGACGGCCTCCATCGCCATGCGGATCGGCTTGACGTCGAGTGCCCAGTTCGCGATCGGGGCGACCGGGGTCATCATGGTGCCGATCAGCGAGGTGCGACCAATGAGACGGTCGCGCAGCGGAATACCGTGCGCTTCCTTCATGGCGGTGCGGCGGTGGTGGATGATCTCGGTGACCTTCACCCCCTGGGGGCACACGAGCGAGCATGTGCCGCACGAGGAGCAGTAGTCGATGGACTTGTCCACCATCTGCCCGCCCTTGCGGAAGCGCTCGGCCTGCGGGCCGGAGTACTTGGGGCCGGCGAACAGGTCGGTGACACGCATAACGGGGCACTGGGTCTCGCAGATCGTGCACTTGACGCAGGAGTCGAGGCTTGCGCGCAGCGCGGCGTCACCGCTCAGAGCGAAAACGTCCTCTTCTTCCACGCCCGGTCCCATCAACGTTGACATTTCCAGGGTCATTTCAGTTCCTCCACGATCGAGTCGACGGCCGCGAGCGCGCTGGCCAGCGCGATTCCTTCGCCGCTCTTTTCGCGCCAGCGGGTGGCGCCGGCCAGGTTTCCTCCGGCCGCGTACAGGTTCGCGCACACGGGAGTGCCTTCCTCGTTCAGGACGCGCATGTTGTCGTCCACGGCCAGGCCGGCCAGGAAGAGGGGCTGGTCCTCACCCCAGAAGTCGGCGTGTAGGAGCTGTCCGGAGGCACCCATGACGGGCAGGCCACAGATGGTTTCGCGTACGGTGCCGTAGGAGTCCATGTCGAGGGCACCGGATTCAAAACCACCGGCGGCCAGGATGAGGGAGCGGGTCTCCACGATTGTCGGACGGCCCGCACTGGCGTATTCGACGGCGCTCACGCGTCCGCCGCCCGTGTGCACGGCCTTAATCGGGGATCCGAGGATGACACGACACTTGGACGAGGCGATGCGGGTCAGCAGGGCGTTGAGGCGCATGCCGGGCACGGACGGGGGCTGAATCGGGATCTCGAAGACTCGGTGGCCGAGCTTATCCGCCAGGTCGCGCCACGCGTTCGGGTCCTCGAGTCCGAGGACGGCGGGCAGGCCGACGATCTCGCCTTCTTCGAGGAGGGGGCGAATCTGGCCTGCCAGACGCGCGCGGTTCTCCTCGCGGTCGAGGCTGCGCGCGTGGTTCGTACCGGTCGAGTCGACCTCTCCTTCGCGCACGACGTAGTCGACGGACAGGGCACGCGCCGTGATCGGGGCGCCGTCTGGCCCGCTCTGGCGCGTCAGGTTCTCGGCGACGAGGCTGGGGTAGAAATCCTTGAAACGCGTCAGGCCCACGATGGCGTAGCGGGCGCCTGCCTGGGGGATTCCGGCCTCCATGGAGGGTGGAATCAGGCAGGTGGGGCGCAGCGCACCAACACCCGTAGGGATGCGTACGTTGCGGGTCTCATCGCCGATGAGCACATCGGAACCAACGAGGTCACGCAGCCACGCGACGGAAGCACCAACAAAGTCGGGGGTGACGTGCACGTAGGGGTGGGTGGGGCGGGAGGCCACGTGGGCTTCCAGCGCCTTGAGGGGCTTGTCAACAGGTTCGGGGCGGTAGCCGAGAATATCGACCGTGCCCGTACCGAGCTGGATGCCGCCGACGCCCTTGGTGATGAGGGTGACGCTCAGGCCCGCGTCAGCTGCCTTGATTGCTGCGGCCAGGCCTGCCAGGCCCGCGCCGATAACGACGACGTCTCTCATCGAACAATCTCCTCGCTGGGTGCGGGCAGGTGCTCAACGTCGAGTGTGCCCTCGTGGATCCAGGCATCCAGTGCTGCCTGCCTGGCTTGCTTGCCGAACATGATGGGCCACAATCCGATCCAGCGGTTCTTGAGGAAGAGACGCAGGAGGGAGTTGGCACGCATCGAGTCGATGTCTCCGCGCTCGTGGGCGATGCCCGCGGCTCGCTGAGAGCAGAAGCCACCTTGGCAGGGGCCCATGCCCAGGCGCATCTGGCGACGCACGTCGTCGAGTTGACCCTTGGGCAGGGTGTCCATGACGTTCTCGAGCATGGCGCGCGTGGCCATCTCGCACTCGCAGATGATCTGCTCGTGGGAGGGGGATTCGTTGCGCGATTCGACGTTGTCGAGGCGGTGGCCAATTGTGTACAGGCGCGCTTCCTTGGCGGGCGGGACGGCCTCGTCGGCTGTCTTGCAGGCGCGCTGCTCGCCCATCTCCTCGCACATGATGTCGACGATACGCTCGGCCATGAGGCGGTAGGTGGTGAGTTTGCCACCCGCGATGGTCAGCATGCCGTAGACGCCGTCACGCGTGTTGTGGTCGATGATGCTCATGCCGCGCGCCATGTGGCGGGTGTCGGTCGCAGACACGCGTGAGTCCTTGACGAGAGGGCGCGCTCCGGCCCAGGCGTGCACGGCGCGGGACTTGCGGAAGCCGGGGATCATGGCCTCGCCGGAGTCGAGCATCTGCTGGACCTGGTCGGCGGGGATCGACAGGCGATCCGGGTCGTCGGCCTTCAGGTCGGTCGTGCCGATGATGCACACGGTGTGGTCGGGCACGAGAATGTCGCCGTCGGCGGGCCACACGCAGCGGTTGATGACTGAGTGACTCAGGCGGTGATTCATCGCGATCATGATGCCGGCGCCCGGGACGACGTCGACACCGTGGCAATCCGCCATGGCGGCGATCTGCCCGGCCCAGGGGCCGCCGCAGTTGAGGACGAAGCCACATTCGATGCGCACATCCTCGCCCCCGCGCTCGTCGTGGACGATGACGGCGCTGACGCGATCACCTTCGCGTTCAACGGCGGTGACGCGGTGGTAGGTCAGGACCTGCGCCCCGTACGCCTGCGCGGAGCGGATCGCTCCCCAAGTCATCTGCCAGCCATCGACCGTGCCGTCCTGGACCTCGAAGGCTCGCTTGATGCGCGGGTCGAGCCGGGGTTCGCGGCGCAGGGCCTCAGCAATGGAGATTTCCGCAGCGGGCACCTTTGCTGCCGCTGCGCGGGCCAGGAACTGGTCCGCGTACTCTTCATCATCGTGGGCGGTCACCACGAAGAGGCCACCGGTGGCCTCGATCGCGTTGGCGTTGATGCGCTTGACGATTTCGTTTTCTTCGGCGCATTCGGTGGCCGACTCGGGATCGGACGCGATGTAGCGACCACCCGAGTGAAGCAGGCCGTGGAAGCGGCCGGAGGTTCCCTGAGCGATATCGGCCCGATCGACCAGGACGGCTGAGAAGCCGCGCATGGCGACGTCGCGGACGACGCCGGCACCGGTGGATCCGCCACCGATGACGCACACGTCAGTGCGAAGTGTCTTCACCGTTAAAAATCCCTTCACCTGTTGATGAGGAGGTGCCTCATTGCTGCCTCCATCATGCGCCTTATGAGCCCGATTGCACGAATGCACACACGACTCTGCACATATGTGCACAGCGTCGTGCTAGCAAAACGACATCCGCACTCATCCGCACAACTCTGGACAAAAACAGGGAATTACACACCATGCACATCACGTAATTTCGAATGACTCACGCCCCGTGGACACTCATCCCACGCCATCGGCCCCTCTCCCCCTAGAGTTAAGGCATGACGAATACACTGCTGGCACGAGTCCTCGACACCGAGTACACCGATTCGACGGTGCGCCCCCAGGACGACTTCTACCGCCACGTCAACGGCACCTGGCTGGCGACGCACACGATCCCCGCGGATCGCCCCATGGACGGGGCCTTCCACGCACTACGCGACGCCTCAGAAAAGTACGCCCGAGCAATTGCTCAAGACGCGGCGGCAGGCACCCTGGACGATCCGGACGCCGATCGCATCGCCACCCTGTGGACCCAATTCCTCGACGAAGACACCATCGAGGCAGCCGGTGCCACTCCCCTGCACCCTGACCTCGACGCGATCAACGCGTGCGCCACCCGCGAGGAACTCGCCCGCGAAATGGGCCGCCTCATGCGCGAGGGCATCGGAGGCCTCGTCGGCGCGTACGTGGGCACCGACCCTCACGATTCCTCCCGCTACATGGTCTCCCTCGTCCAGTCCGGAATCGGCCTGCCCGACGAGGCCTACTACCGCGAAGAGGACTACACGCCAATCCGACAGGCCTACGTCGCGCACACCGCTCGTCTCCTCACCCTCGCTGGCATGGACGACGCCGAAGGAGCGGCCACGCGCATCATGGAGCTCGAGACCGCGCTCGCCTCACACCACCGCGACTCCGTGACCAACCGCGATCCCCTACTCTCCGACAACCCCACGCCGTGGGAGGAACTCGCCACGCTCGCGCCCGGATTCGACTGGGACGCGTGGGCGAGCGGCGCACGCATGCCCGTCTCCGGCCTCGTCGTCAACGTCGACCAGCCCGACTTCCTCAAGGCCGCCTCCGCCCTGTGGGCCACCACCGACCTGCCCATCCTCAAGGAGTGGCTGAGCGCCTCGGCCATCGACTGCCACGCCTCCCTCCTCTCTGGCGACTTCGTGAACGAGAACTTCGATTTCCACGGTCGCACACTGTCGGGCACGCAGGAGCTGCGTCCGCGCTGGAAGCGTGCCCTCGGCCTCATCGAGGCCTACCTGGGCGAGGCCATGGGCCGCGCGTGGGTTGCACGTCACTTCCCGCCCAACGCCAAGGAAGCGATGGACACGCTGGTGCGCCGCCTCCTTGACGCCTACGGCGAGTCGATCCGTGACCTCGACTGGATGAGTGAAGACACGAAGGTAAAGGCACTCGACAAGCTGGCAACCTTCAACCCCAAGATCGGCTACCCCGTCAAGTGGCGCGACTATTCAACCCTGCACCTGGACCCCAAGGCTTCCATCGTTGACAACGTGCGCGCCGCCAACGCCCACGCCACCGACCGCGAATGGGCCAAGCTGGGCAGCCCAGTCGACCGCGACGAGTGGTACATGACTCCTCAGACGGTCAATGCCTACTACAACCCCACGCAGAACGAAATCGTCTTCCCCGCCGCGATCCTCCAGCCCCCGTTCTTCGATGCCGAGGCTGACGACGCGGTAAACTTCGGTGCAATCGGCGCGGTTATCGGCCACGAGATCGGTCACGGCTTCGACGACCAGGGGTCGCGCTACGACGGAGCGGGAAACCTGTCGAACTGGTGGACGGACGAGGACCGCGCCGCCTTCGAAGAACGCACCCACGCGCTCATCGCGCAGTACGACGCCCTCACCCCCACGATCCTCCTCAACCAGCGCGACAACGAGAAATCCGAGGCAAGCGAGGACACTGAACGCACTCTCCCCCACGTCAACGGCGCGCTCACGATCGGCGAGAACATCGGCGACCTCGGCGGCCTGACGATCGCATGGAAGGCCTGGGCCTGCGCGCTCGCGGAGCAGGGCCTCACGCCCCAGACGGCGCCCGTCATCGATGGAATTTCGGGACCGCAGCGTTTCTTCTACTCGTGGGCTCGCGCCTGGCGAACAGCCACACGCCCCCAGTTTGCACGCCAAATGCTGGCAATCGACCCCCACTCCCCCGCAGAGTTCCGATGCAACCAGGTACTGCGCAACCTTGACACTTTCGCCCGGGCCTTCAACGTCACTCCCGGCGACGAGATGTGGCTCAATCCCACCCAGCGCGTCACCATCTGGTAAAAGCGTGTCCCAGCCGACAAAACTCGGCGCGCCACGCGCAATCACCCCCAACACATGACAACATAAGAATGTTGAGCGCAACAGCGCCCCCATTCCATCGACGGAAAGGCATCCCATGCCAGGCCTGAACCTGACTCGCGAGGAAGCGACCGAGCGAGCCTCGATCATTTCCTCTGTGACCCGCTACGAGATCTCACTGGACCTCACGCGCGGAGACACCGACTTCGGTTCATTCACCCACATCGAGTTTGACGCGCGCGAAGGCGCCTCCACGTTCGCTGACCTCGTGTCCAACAACGTCCACTCGATCACGCTGAACGGCAACGCCCTGGACCCCTTCACGGTTCACCAGGACAACCGCATCGCGCTGGAGAACCTGGCCGAGCACAATGTCCTCGAGGTTGAGGCGTCCTGCCAGTACATGCACACGGGCGAGGGCCTGCACCGCTTCGTCGACCCCGCCGACGGTCAGGCCTACACCTACTCGCAGTTCGAGGTTCCGGACGCTCGCCGCGTGTACACCACCTTCGAGCAGCCCGACTTGAAGTCCACCTTCACGCTGACGGTGAAGGCCCCCAAGGGCTGGAAGGTCTTCTCTAACGCTCCGACCCCCGCCCCTGAGGAAGCGGGCGAGGCCTGGGTCTACCGCTTCGCGACCACCGAGGTAATGTCGACCTACATCACCGCAATCGTCGCTGGCCCCTACGAAGGCACGACGGCCACGCTGACATCCTCCGATGGTCGCACGATCGACCTGGGTGTCTACGCCCGCGCCTCAATCGTTGAGCACCTGGATGCCGACGAGATCATCGACATCACTCGACGCGGCTTCGAGTTCTTCGAAGGCGCGTACGGCATCGCCTACCCCTTCACCAAGTACGATCAGATTTTCGTGCCCGAATACAACGCGGGCGCCATGGAGAACGCCGGTTGCGTGACCTTCCGCGACGCCTACGTGTTCCGCACGCGCCCCACCGAAGCTCAGATGGAAGCTCGCGCCAACACGATCCTGCACGAGCTGGCACACATGTGGTTCGGCGACCTGGTCACCATGAAGTGGTGGAACGACCTGTGGCTCAACGAGTCCTTCGCCGAGTTCATGAGCCACCTAGCCCTGGCCGAGGCCACCAAGTACACCGAAGGCTGGACCGGGTTCATGGTCCGCAAGGACTGGGGCCTCAAGCAGGATCAGCTGCCCACCACCCACCCGATCACGGCTGAGATTCGCGACCTGGCCGACGTTGAGGTCAACTTCGACGGCATCACCTACGCCAAGGGCGCCTCCGTGCTGCGTCAGCTCGTCTCCTACGTGGGACGCGACGCGTTCTTCGCGGGCCTGCATGAGTACCTGACGAAGCACTCCTACTCCAACGCGACGCTGGACGACCTGCTCTCCGAGCTGGCCGCCGCCTCGGGCCGAGACCTGGCCTCGTGGTCGAAGGTCTGGCTGGAGGAAGCCGGCGTCACCCTCCTGCGTCCGGTCATCACGACCACCGAGGACGGCACGATCGAGCGCCTTGAGATCACGCAGGAAGCTTTCTCCGAAGGCGCCTCCCTGCGTCCGCACCGCATGGGTGTGGCCGGCTACTCGCTGACCGAGGAGGGCACGCTCGCGCAGGTCTTCCGCGAGGAGCTCGACGTTGACGGCACCTCCACGGTGGTCGAAGCCGCCGCGGGTATCGTTCGTCCGGACTTCATCCTCGTCAACGACGGCGACCTCGGCTACGCCAAGGTCCGCCTCGACGATGAGTCCCTGGCCTTCGCGGTTGCTAACATCACCAAGTTCACGGATTCGCTGACCCGCGGCGTCGTCATGGCCTCCGCGTGGGACATGACCCGTGACGGCGAGATGCCGGCGCGTGATTACCTGAACCTGGCACTGCGCGCCGTGCCCGTCGAGGACAACATGAGCCTCCTGACGCTCACCCTGCGTCACATCGACGAGGCCGTGCGCACCTTCGTCGCGCCCGAGTTCCGCGCTGACGCCGCAGAGGACACGGGCCGTCGCCTGCTCCTCCTGGCACGCACCGCTGCCTCCGGCTCCGATGCACAGCGCATGCTCGTCGCTGCCGCCGCCCGCAACGCGACCAGCCCCGAGCAGTTTGAGGCCATCCGCGCCCTCTACGACGGCACCCAGACCCTGGACGGCCTGGACCTCGACGTTGACCTCAAGTGGGGCCTGCTGATCGCCCTCGTGCGCGGAGACGCCGCCACCGAGGAAGACATCGCAGCCTTGGAGGCCACCGACGACACGATGACCGGCCACCAGAATGCCGCCGCCGCCCGAGCGGCTCGCGCCGGTGAATGGGTCAAGGCCGACGTGTGGGACAAGGTCCTGACCGATACATCGATCCCCAACGACACCCGCTGGGCGATGATCTCGGGCTTCTGGGCGCAAGCACGCACCAACCCGTCGGCCTACGCGACCTACGTGGGCGAGTACTTCGAAGCGCTGGCAGGCATCTGGGAGACCTTCACCTTCCACACCGCCGAAGACCTCACGACGCTGCTGTTCCCGAACGCCATCGCGGGCTACGCCCCCGAGGTCGACGTGGTCGCTTCCGGCAAGGCATGGATCGAAGCGCACGCGGATGCCTCCGCTGGCACTATCCGCATCATCCGCGAGCTCATCGACGTGTGTGAGCGTCAGATCGCCAACCAGGCGGTGGATGCAGGCTGATCAGCCTTTCGCTAGCGTGCGGGGGCGTGGCCATGCGGCCACGCCCCCGCCGTCTACGGGTTATAGGACATTTCGTGTTGCCGGGGTTAGTCCCAGGTGTTGTGGTAGGGGGTGGTGTGGTGGAGTTCGTTGAAGCAGATTGCGTCGCTCCAGCCGGGGATGGTGCCGGTGGCTTGGTGGTTTTGCGCGGCTTGTTGCCAGGCGTTTTCGAGGGCTGTGTCGGTGGGCATGGTGGCCAGGATTGTCGCTGCTGGTGGCGGGTGGGCTGAGTGGGTGTAGCACCACCAAAACACGGCTTTCATGCGTCGGGTCAGGCGCATGGCGCGGTGGTCGGGCAACATCTGGCGTAGGCGCGCGTTCGTGCTTTCGATCTGGTTGGTCATCGCGGGCATCCGATGTGTCCAGGTGGGGTCCAGGTAGGTGAACAAGAGCCCCTGGGAGATGAGCTTGTTGAGGCTGTTACGAGCCCGAACAAGCCTCTCGTGGGTGTATTCCCACCCCCCTCAGGCCTGCGTGTTTTCTCCTCCCAGAAGCCCGTCCAGCGCGCGCACCACCCCTGGTAGGCGCCTATCCATTCCTGGGCGCCTTCAATGTCGCGCACGTGCGTGAGCTGGCGCCCCAAAGCATACAAGCTACGCGAGGCATCCAGTGTGGGGCCCGTTGTGGTGGCTTGGCGAATACGGCAATACGCATGGAAGGTACAGCGTTGAACGCGCGTGGTCGGCCAGATTCTCTTGCACGCCCTCGCGAACCCGCTGCCCCCGTCGGTCACGACCAGGGCCGGGGGCGCGATCCGGCTCATGAGCACTTCCCAGGCCCGGGAATTCTCACTCCTAGCCGCGTACCAACCCAGCACGCAATCGGGTGCTTGGGCGATGAGGACCACGGCGCCTGGGCCCAGGTGAATACCGTCAACGAAGATGACCTCATGAACCTCATCGACGATCGGGCTGAAAGGCCATAACTGCCACAACGGCTCACAACGCCTACGAAACGAGCGGCCCCCACCAGGCAAATCCTCCTGACGGCGACGGCCAAGGAGCCAGGCCAAGAACTCATCAAGATGCTTGGCCGTGGAATTAATGCGACTGACCCAGCTGATAGTGCACGGGGCGCAGCGCCACCGCTGCGCCCCTGACGCTCAGTGTCCATACCTGGTCATCACCCGCCCGCACGCCGGGCATGTGGGGGCATTCAAACCCCCACGATGAAACAACCACCTTCAATGTGGATTTTTCCCCACCAGCAAGCCGAAACATCGCCACAAAACCAACACGTTTTGTCCTTTAACCCGCAAACGACCCGTTCAGAGACAACAAAAAACCGACACTCACAACCTGAGTGTCGGAATTTCCTGTGGAGCTAGGGGGATTCGAACCCCCGACCTCTTCCATGCCATGGAAGCGCGCTACCAACTGCGCCATAGCCCCGTTATTTAGTTCGTCGCCCCGGCGACCTGATAAATAATAGCGGACCCTCAAACGTTTACGCAAATCCAATTCAGTGCCCCTCGTCACAATATAGAGAAATCGTTGAGTTTCTGCGGCAACGAGGGGCCCGAGCGCTCTCACGCCCCGAGGATGTCCTCACGCGAGCCAATATTGTGCGAGGCAAGCCTCCACCCGGTCACAGCTGCGCTCTTGGAGGTCGACATCCCTACG
Source organism: uncultured Actinomyces sp. (assembly GCA_938040725.1). Lineage (GTDB taxonomy): Bacteria > Actinomycetota > Actinomycetes > Actinomycetales > Actinomycetaceae > Pauljensenia. The sequence goes on from CALHZX010000117.1 coordinate 25,268, forward strand.
GGCACGAGTTCCGACCAGTGGCAGTTGTCCACGCCGCGCAGTCCGTTGAAGACGGCTGGGTCCAGCCCCAACAGGGACACGATGCCACGCGCGATCGCAGAACCGTGCGAGACCACGATCAATGACTGGTCGTCCCGACATGCGCGAGCAGCCTCCAGGACGGCGTCACGCACGCGTTCCCCGACGACCTCGGAGCGTTCTATCTCAACGAGGTCACACTCCCCATCTGCCCGATACTGCACAAAGGCCTCGGGCTGCTCTCGGGCAATCTCCTCGTAGGTCTTTCCCTCGAAGCTCCCGTAGGAACGTTCTGTGAGCCGCTCATCGAACTCCGGCCCTTCGCACGGGTACCCAGCGATATCGAAAACGCGCGCGACGATCCGCGCGGTATCAACCGCACGCCCCAGGGGCGAGCTCACGATACGCACTCCCCCATCGTCGTAGCTGCGCCCGTCCTCGGCGGCAAACATGCCCACCTCGGCACTCGGTTCGCACAGACGACTGACGAGTACACCAGCCGCGCCCGCCGCTTGGGATCGCCCAGCCTCGTTCAGGGGCTTATCGATGCGTCCCTGGAATCGCCGCGCCAGGTTGAAATCCGTCTGTCCGTGACGCAGCAGGACAATCCGTGATGCGCTCACTGGCCAGCCCCCGCCCCGTGCGTTGCCGCACGCTCCGCAGCGGCAGCACGAGCCTCATCGGTATCGACATCGATCGGTATGGCCGGGCAGTCACCCCATAGCCGCTCAAGTGCGTAGTACTCGCGTTCCTCCTCCGATAGCACGTGCACGAGCAGCTCCGAATAGTCCAGGAGCACCCAGGTGCCCTCTGCACGTCCCTCGATATGTGCCGGACGGCGATGGTGCTCGACCCAGATGCGGTCCATGATGTCCTCGGCGATGGCACGCACCTGGCGGTCCGTCGGAGCCGAGACGACCACGAAAGCGTCCGCCAGGGCGAGCTTGCTGGTCACGTCAACGAGGACCGGGTTGATACCACCTCGGTCGTGCGCGGCACGAGCAACAAGGCTCGCCAGTTCTGCGGTAGCGTCGGGAAGGCTCACGTTTCTCCTTGGGTCAGGACCGGTACAGGCCGTACTTGTTGATGTATTGGACGACACCGTCAGGCACCAGGTACCATACCGGCTTGCCCTCTGCGACACGCGTGCGGCAGTCGGTCGACGAGATCGCCATGGCGGGCACCTCGAGCAGCGACACAGACTCGTGCGGCAGGCCGGGATCGGACAGGTTGTGCCCAGGGCGTGTCACACCGATAAAGTGCGCCTGCTCGAAGAGCTTGTCGGCGTCCTTCCACTGCGCGATCTGTGCCAGAGCGTCAGCTCCCGTAATGAAATAGAAGTCAGAGTCAGGGTACTCACGAGACAGGTCCGCCAGGGTATCAATCGTGTAGGTCGTGCCCCCACGGTCAATGTCAACACGAGACACGGCGAAACGCGGATTCGAAGCGGTTGCGATCACCGTCATCAGGTAGCGATGCTCGGCCGAGGTCACCCTACGCCCCGCTTTAAAGGGCTGCATGGCGGCCGGCACAAACACCACCTGGTCGAGGCCGTACACGTCCATGACCTCAGACGCGGCGACAAGGTGGCCGTGGTGGATCGGATCGAAGGTACCACCCATAATGCCGATAGCCCGGCGCCTGCGCAGCGCACGCGGCGGGTGCGGGGGCAGTGCCGGTGCGGCGGTCGCCCCCGCTGTGGCCTCGGTCGTCTTCTCGATCGCGATCTCCCCCGAGGCCGGCACGATCTGATTGTCCTGCTCGCTCACGGGCGGATCGTTCCCTCTCCCTCGTAAATCCACGTGGTGGTTGTCAGCTCGGTGAGCCCCATCGGACCGCGCGCGTGCAGCTTCTGCGTCGAGATACCAACCTCGGCCCCCAGGCCCAGCTGCCCGCCGTCTGTAAAGCGCGTCGAGGCGTTCACTGCAATAGCGGCGGCATCAACACCCGAACGGAACGCACGCACGGCGGCGACGTTGGAGGCCACAATACCTTCCGTATGACCGGTGGAGTATCGACGAATGTGCTCAATCGCCTCGTCGATGTCAGCGACGACGCGCACCGCGAGGTCCATCGACAGGTATTCGGTCTCCCAGTCGGCCTCGGTGGCGTCAACAATCATGTCCGCGTCAATCGACGGCTGGCCATCGACGATGGCCCGCGTGGCCTCGTCAGCGTGAATCGTCACGCCCGCCGTCGTTAGGCGGGTAACGGCAGCGACGAGGAAACGCTGAGCGATGTCGGCGTGAACCAGGAGTGTCTCCGCTGCGTTGCACACGCCCACGCGCTGCGTCTTCGCGTTCATGATGATGGCCTCGGCTGCCTCCAGATCGGCGGAGGCATCCACGTACACGTGGCAGTTCCCGGTGCCGGTCTCGATAACCGGAACACGCGACTCCTCGACGACAGCGTTAATGAGCCCCGCTCCCCCACGCGGAATCAGCGCGTCAATCGCACCCCGCGCACGCATCATCGCACGCGCGCCCGCACGTCCCCACGGATCCACGGTCGTAATCGCGTCGGCAGGAAGCCCCACGGAAGCCAATGCGTCACGGCATACCTCAATGAGGACACGGTTGGAGGACTGGGCGGCACTGCCGCCACGCAGGATCACCGCGTTACCGGCCTTGAGCGCCAGTGTCGCGGCATCAATCGTGACGTTAGGGCGAGCCTCGTAAATGATGCCAACGACGCCCAGAGGCACGCGCTCCTGCGTGACGCGCAGGCCGATGTCGGTGCGCATACCGCGAACGACCTGACCGACCGGGTCAGGAAGACCCGCAATCTCCCGGACAGCATCGGCGATACCCCGAATGCGCTCGGGTGTCAGAGCGAGGCGATCCAGCAGGCCCTCGCTCATGTGCTCCGCTCGACCGCGGGCGACATCTTCAGCATTAGCGGCCAGGATCTGGTCACTGCGCTCCACCAGCGCAGCGGCAATCGCCTCAAGACCGCGATTCTTCGCCTGCGTGGTCGCATTCGCGAGAACGCGAGCAGCCGCGCGGGCGGCATCCGTCACCTGGGAAATATCTGCAGCAGTATTCACGTGGCCATGATGACACACGTCAGCGCGTGGGGCCGCATCAGTCAGCGCTCAGCGCAGAAAATGCGTCACCCAACACCGCCAGATCATCGCGGTGAATCGCGGGCCTGGGATGCTCGTGCCCCGCAGCCTCCAGCTCTGCCGTCCCCGAGCCAGCTATCTGCGCCAAGGTGTCGGAGTCGTATCCCGACACGCCACGAGCAACAAGCCCCGTCGGAGATGCCACGTCCACGACGTCCCCAGCATCAAAGTGACCGAGCACGGAACGCACACCCGCAACCAACAGAGACTTCTTGCCGACCGTAATCGCCTGCGCGGCACCCTCATCAACGATGACTTCGCCGCGCGACGGTGCCACGTGGGCGATCCAGAGACGACGCGAGGCCGGACGCTCCTGGGAAGGTTCAAACCACGTTCCCACGCGCTGGCCTGCCAGCACCGCCTCGAGGGCATCAGCGCTGGCAAGCTGGACACCGATGCCACTCGTCGTTGCGAGCATCGCAGCCTGCACCTTTGTCGCCATGCCTCCCGTACCCACGCGCGATCCCGCACCGGTCACGAGCACGCTCATCAGATCATCGGCACTAGCCACGCGCGTGATCAGCTCCGACCCCGGGTGATCTGGCGGAGCCGTAAAAAGACCGTCGACATCAGTCAACAGAACGAGAGCATCAGCCTTAATCATCTGCGCGATGAGGGCAGCGAGGCGATCATTGTCGCCGAAGCGCAGCTCTCGGGTGGTCACCGCATCATTCTCGTTCAGAATCGGAACGACGCCGAGGCCAAGGAGGCGCGTCAGCGAGGCACGCACGTTCGTGTAGTGGTCACGGCGCATGACGTCGTCCGTGGTCAGCAGCACCTGGGCGGCATCGAGGTGATGCGCCTGGAAAGCAGCGGTCCAACGCGCCATCAGGAGCCCCTGCCCCATCGCCGCCGCGGCCTGCACGCTCGGCAGGTCCTTCGGCTTCGACGTGAAGCCGAGCGGATCAAGCCCGGCAGCGACCGCACCCGACGACACGATGACGACCTCCCGGTCTGCCCCGCGCCAGCGCGCAACAAGGCGCGCGACAGAGTCGATCCGGTTGAGATCCAGACCGCCATCTTCTCGCGTCAGTGACGACGAGCCGATCTTCACAACAATGCGCGAGGCCGACGACACTCCGCTCATGACTGATCCGAGGCGTCGGTCCAGTGGCCGGCCTGACGCTCGGTCCACAGCTCGTCACGAGCAGCGGTCTTGGCGTCCATGACCTGGTGGTACACCTCGCGACGTTCCTTGCGGCTCGGACGCGCGTTCTGGTCGAGACGCAGGTCCGTGCCACGCGAGCCCAGCAGCTCGGGACCGGTCGTCAGAGTCGGCTCCCAGTCGAAGACGACGCCACCGTCCAGGTCTCCGATGACGACAGTATCGCCGGCGAGCGCACCGGCCTTCATCAGCTCGTCCTCGACACCCGCCGCGTTCAGTCGATCCGCAAGGTAACCCACGGCCTCGTCGTTGGCAAAGTCGGTCTGGCGCACCCAACGCTCCGGCTTATCACCACGCACCTGGAAGACGTCCTCACCATCCTTGCGGGTCTTACGCACCGTAATCTCAACGCTGCGTCCGACAGCCTTCGGGCGAATAACAGGACGGACAGCCTCGAGAGCGGGACGCTTCGCGCGCTCCTCCTCAACGATGCCGGCCAGAGCAAAAGACAGTGCCTTGAGTCCCTCGTGGGACACGGCGGACACCTCGAAGACGGGCCAGCCGAAAGACTCCAGATCCGGACGCGTAATCTCAGCGAGATCACGACCATCCGGAATATCGATCTTGTTGAGAACGATGACGCGCGGACGCTGCATGATCGGCACGTAGCCCTCCACCTGCGTCAGGTCACCCTGGTACGCCTCCAACTCGTCCTCGATGATACGCAGATCCTCGACGGGCTCGCGATCGGTCTCGAAGGCGGCGGTGTCGAGCACATGCACGATGACCGCGCAGCGCTCAATGTGGCGCAGGAAGTCCAGGCCAAGGCCTCGTCCCTGCGATGCACCGGGAATCAGACCGGGAACGTCAGCGACCGTGTAACGCGTGTCGCCAGCCGACACGACGCCCAGGTTCGGGACCAGCGTCGTGAACGGATAATCCGCGATCTTCGGACGCGCCGAACTCATCGCGGCGATCAGTGAGGACTTACCCGCCGACGGAAAGCCCACGAGAGCCACGTCCGCGACAGACTTCAGCTCGAGAATCACGTCCCGTTCCTCGCCGGGCTCGCCGAGCAGTGCGAAGCCGGGGGCTTTACGAGCCTTCGACGCCAGCGCAGCGTTTCCTAGACCACCGCGCCCTCCCTCGGCCACCACAAAGCGCGCACCCGCACCCGTCAGGTCGGCGAGCAGGTCACCCGACATCGACTTCACGACCGTGCCCTCGGGGACCGGAAGGATAATGTCCGCTCCGGTCTTGCCCTGACGGAAATCACCCATGCCGGGCGTGCCGTTATCCGCGCGACGATGCGGGCTTCGGTGGTAGTTCAGCAGCGTGGTCTCCTGCTCGCTCACCTCCAGGATGACCGAGCCACCATTACCGCCGTCTCCGCCGTCAGGGCCAGCCAGCGGCTTGAACTTTTCACGCTTAATCGAAGCAACGCCGTTACCGCCGTTACCACCCATCGCGTGCAGAGTCACGCGATCCACGAAGTCTGCCACTGTTGCTCCTGACGACTGAAATGAATGTTGAAAAGGGCGCCCGGCAACGCCGGACGCCCTTTATGCGCGCGGTCTCAGGCAGAGACCGGCGAAACGCTGACGACCTTGCGATCGCGCTTGCGGCCGAACTCGACCGCGCCGGCGCGCAGGGCGAACAGGGTGTCATCCTTGCCACGGCCAACGCCGTCGCCAGGGTGGAAGTGGGTGCCGCGCTGACGGACGATGATCTCACCAGCGTTGACCAGCTGGCCGCCGTAGCGCTTGACGCCGAGGCGCTGCGCGTTCGAGTCGCGACCGTTACGGGAGGAACCAAGGCCCTTCTTATGTGCCATCAGTTGCTACTTTCTGCTCGTGGGAACGTCGGGTTCAGGCGATCTCGGTGATCTTGACGACCGACATCTTCTGACGGTGTCCCTGGCGCTTACGGTAGCCCGACTTGTTCTTGTACTTAATGATGGAAATCTTGGGGCCCTTGGCCGAGTCAACAACCTCAGCCTTGACGGAAACCTTGCCCAGCTTGGCTGCGTCAACGGTGATGGCGTCGCCATCCACCAGCATCAGCGGCTGGAGCTCAATGCTCGAACCGATTTCTTCTGCCAGCTTGTCGACGACGACGACGTCACCGACGGACACCTTTTCCTGCCGGCCGCCAGCCTTGACGATCGCGTAGACCACGTTGGAGCTCATCTCTTCTCGTATTCGTAACCGGAATCGCGCCTCGAAACTGCCGAGGACTTGTCTCATTGTCATGATTCCGTTGGCACTTGTTGCGCCGACGATCAAATTTAGCCGATTCACACGCCGGATTGCAAGCCGGCACGATGACGGGCGGGCGTGAAGTGCTGTGCGATTCCACACCCTGCGCTCGGAGGAGGGATGATCGGCCCCTCCCCCGGCGCATATGCGCTATCCGGCGTCGACGATACCCGTTGAGGCAGCGCGCCGACGACGCTTGACGCGGGGCTGATCGCTCGCCTCCGGAAGCGCGATGTCATCGGTCGAACGAACCGGGGTGGCCGGGACGCTGACCTCGGCACGCGCAGGCAGGTCGACGACGATAGGTGCTGGGGCCACATCGGGCTCGACGACACCGGTCGAGACAGCGGCTCGACGCCTGCGCGTCTTACGCGGTGCGGCGGGCTCCTGCGCGCGAGTCTCCTCAACGACCGACACGGCCGCCGACGCGGTGGCCGTGGTGTTGTCTGTCTGCGGCTCGGAAACCACCGCATGTTCCTCGGAAATCGCCGTCTGCGCCGCCGCGCGACGACGTGTCTTCGTCGGCGCGAGAGCCGCAGCCGGTTCGCTTGACGTGGTGGTTACCGCCTTGCGGGACGCAGGGCGTCGGGTAGCTGGAGCCTTCTCTCGATGCTCAGGCATCTGGATCTCCGACGCGTCCTTCACGGGCGCTGCCGGTTCACTGGAACGCTCGACCGGCTCAGGCAGCTCGATGTGCACAGGCAGGTCAGGCAGCGGAGCAGATTCGGCGACGCGGCGGCGGCGACGAGGACGCTTGGTGGCAGCCTCCTCGGCTTGCGCAACGAGCGGCTTGGGCGCGATGGACTCAGCCGCAGCCTCGGCGTCCGTCTCGGTCGACGCCTCCTGCGCGGCCGTCGATGCCTCGGGCTCTTGAACCTCAGCGGTAGCGGTACGCGAACGACGCTTCTTCGCAGGAGCACTTTCCTCGGTCACGCTCTCCTCTTCCTTGCGCGTGGACGCAGCGGCAATTGCGCTCAGCGCTTCCTTGGCGCGCACATGATCAGCATTATCCTCAATACGGCGAGGCTCGGCCTTCTTCTGCTGCTTCTTCGACCCCTTTGAGGACTGCTCAGCGCCGGAGGTCTCCACCGGGTGATGATGAACGATGAAGCCGCGGCCTTCGCAGGCCTCACACGGGGATGAGAAGGCCTCGACAAGGCCCTCACCCACGCGCTTACGGGTCATCTGCACGAGGCCCAGCGACGTAATCTCCGTGACCTGGTGGCGCGTACGATCGCGTCCCAGGCACTCAACCAGGCGGCGGAGCACGAGGTCACGGTTGGATTCGAGGACCATATCAACGAAGTCGATGATGACGATGCCACCAATGTCGCGCAGACGCAGCTGGCGCACGATCTCTTCAGCCGCCTCGAGGTTGTTACGGGTCACCGTTTCCTCAAGCGTGCCGCCGGCACCGATGAACTTGCCTGTGTTGACATCGATGACGGTCATCGCCTCGGTGCGGTCGATGATGAGGGTGCCACCCGAGGGCAGCCACACCTTGCGATCCATGCCCTTGGCGAGTTGCTCGTCGATGCGGTGCGCATGGAAGACATCCTCCGTACCCACCCACTGCTCGACGCGGTCGGACAGCTCAGGGCTGAGCTCGTCGACGTATTCCTTGACGGTCGCGTAGGTGTCGCGGCCCTCGATGACGAGCTTCGAGAAGTCCTCGTTGAAGATGTCGCGCACGACGCGCACGGCCAACTCGGGCTCGCCGCGCAGCAGCGTCGGAGCACTCTTCGTGTTGGTGCGCTTCTTCTCGATGTCCTCCCACTGACGGGTCAGGCGCGCGACATCGTCGCGAATCTGCTCCTCCGTCGCACCTTCTGCGGCGGTGCGCACAATGACGCCCGACCCCGAGGGGACGACAGACTTGAGGATCTTCTTCAGGCGAGCACGCTCCTTATCCGGAAGCTTGCGGGAGATGCCCATCATGGAACCGCCGGGAATGAGCACCAGGTAGCGACCGGCCAGCGTGATCTGGGAGGTCAGACGCGCACCCTTGTGCCCGATCGGATCCTTCGTCACCTGAACGAGGACGGGGTCGCCCGACTTCAGAGCGGCCTCGATACGACGAGGCTTGCCTTCCATGCCGACGGCATCCCAGTTCACCTCGCCCGCGTAGAGGACTGCGTTGCGCCCGCGGCCCACGTCCACAAACGCGGCCTCCATCGAGGGAAGGACATTTTGCACGCGACCCAGGTAGATGTTGCCGACCATCGACGACTGCGTGCGGCGCGCAACGTAGTGCTCGACGAGCAGGCCATCTTCGAGGATCGCGATCTGGTCGAGGCCATCCTGGTCGCGGATGACCATCGTGCGCTCGACCGACTCACGGCGCGCAAGGAACTCCGACTCGGAGATGGAGTGGCGACGGCGTCCCTCACGGCGCCCCTCACGGCGACGCATCTTCTTCGCCTCAAGGCGCGTCGAGCCTTTGAGGGCCTGCACCTGGTCCGCAGGATCGCCACCTTCCTCGGAGGCCGCTGAGGACGAACGGGCGCGGCGACGACGGCGACGGCGGGTAGAGGAACCTTCCTCATCCGTCGACTCGGCTTCCTGGGCGGGCGCGCTGGCCCCCTCGGCATCTTCTGGCGCAGGGGCCGAGGCCTCGTCTGCCTTCTTCGAGCGACGGCGGCGACGAGTCTTGGGCTCAGCCTGCATATCGTCAGGCTGAGCCTCAGCGGTAGGAGCCTCGGACGCGTCGGCCTCAACTTCTTCGGTAGCCTTCTTGGAACGACGACGACGCTTGGGGGTTGTCTCTTCGCGAGGAGCCGACTCATCGTCTGATGCCGCGGACTTGCGGCGACGCTTGGGTTCGAGCTCGTCGACAATTGCGGGAGGGGCGACTTCGGGGGCCGCCTGGAAAACGGGGGCCTGGAACAGCAGCGAGGCGGCGGGCGCCACAGGGGTCGATTCGGTTGTCACGATTCTCCAATGGTGGGCGCGCGCCCCGTGCCTGGACGCACCCTTTTTCATCGCCCTCAAGGGGCGGAAACCTAGTGGAGCGCAGTTGCGCAGCGGCCGGCGGCAATAGATACGTCATCGCTCGGCTCTCGTCGCGAGGGCACTCCCGCGACATCCATTCACCCCTATTGTCGCACAATACGACGCCCCATTAATGGCAGGGTGACCAGAACAACGCGAGCATCCTGACAATCTCACGGATAAACCCATAAAAAATAATCGGACACATATGTCACAAAACCGCCTCAGAACCAGCATTTCAACCAAGCTTCGAGACACTTTTAGGCTACATTTACATCAACCCGTGACATAGGTCCTAGGATCCACCGCCACGGGACATTCGACCCTGATCCCAACACGAGAAGGCCCATCATGACCCTCGCGCAAACAGCGCTCGACGCGGTCACCGTCGGACGATGGCAGTTCGGTATTACGACCGTCTACCACTTCGTCCTCGTGCCGCTGACGATCGGCCTGTCCCTGCTGGTTGCCATCATGCAGACCGCGTGGCACCGCACCGGCAAGGAATACTGGCTGCAAGCAACCCGCTTCTTTGGCAAGCTCCTCCTCATCAACTTCGCCCTCGGCGTCGCCACCGGTATCGTCCAGGAGTTCCAGTTCGGTATGAACTGGTCCGAATACTCCCGCTTCGTTGGCGACATCTTCGGCGCTCCCCTGGCCGTTGAGGCGCTCCTCGCCTTCTTCCTCGAGTCCACCTTCCTGGGCCTGTGGATCTTCGGCTGGGGCAGGCTCTCCAAGCGCATGCACCTGCTGACAATCTGGTGCGTCGCTCTGGGCACCATGTTCTCCGCAGCCTGGATCCTCGCGGCCAACGCCTGGATGCAGCACCCCGTCGGCGCCCGATTCAACCCCGAGACCGGCCGCGCCGAACTCGATGGCGTAAGCGGCTTCCTGGAGCTCATCACCTCGGGTGTGTACCTGAGTGAGTACGCCCACGTCATCACCTCCGCATGGCTGGTCGCCGGCTCCTTCGTCGCCGGCATCTCCATCTGGTGGATGGTGCGCACCGCGCGCGAAGGTTCTGACGAGGCCATGGCTCAGTCGCGCAACATCTGGCGTCCGATCGCCCGCTTCGGTCTGACCGCAGTCCTCATCGGCGGCCTTGGCACCGTTGCCTCCGGCCACATCCAGGGCCAGGAGATGGTGGAGGTCCAGCCGATGAAGATGGCAGCTGCCGAGGGTATCTGCGTCGACACCGACGGCGCAGCATTCACCGTCGCCCAGTTCGGTTCGTGCCCCCTCGGGGAGGATGGCACGCAGCCGACCCAGTTCATCAAGGTTCCTGGCGTCGCTTCCTTCATGTCGCACAACTCCTTCACCGCCACCTCTGAGGGCGTCGCTGACGTCCAGGCTCGCATGGTGGAGCTGCTCAATTCCGATGCAAACTTCACCGCCAAGTACGGCGATGCCTCGCAGTACGACTTCCGTCCGCCGCAGATGGTGGCCTTCTGGTCCTTCCGCTTCATGATCGGACTGGGCATGGTGGCCTTCCTGCTGGCAGCGTGGGGCCTGTGGGCCACGCGCGGCGAGCGCACCTCGTCCAACAAGTGGCTGAGCACCCTCGCCCTGGTCAACCTGCCTCTGCCGTTCGCGGCTGCGTCCTTCGGCTGGATCTTCACCGAGATGGGTCGCCAGCCGTGGGTTGTTGTCCCGAACCAGCAGGCACTGGCAATGGCTTCTGACCTGGGCTCCGTCAACATGATGACCGAGACAGGTATTTCCCCCAACGTTCCGGCTGGCCAGATGCTCGCCACTGTCATCCTGTTCACGCTCCTGTACGGCGTCCTCGGCGTCATGTGGTACATCCTCATGAAGCGCTACGCCGTCGAGGGCATCCACTCGTCCAAGGCCGACAAGGCTGAGGACGAAGCTCCCACCGACCTGTCCTTCGGCTACTGAGAGGAACACCGATCATGACTCTGTCTATCCTGTGGTTCGTTCTCATCGCCGTTCTGTGGACGGTCTACCTCATCCTTGAGGGCTTCGACTTCGGCGTCGGCATGCTCCTTCCCTTCGTCGCCAAGGGCGACCGCGAGCGCACCCAGGCTGTGCGCACGATCGGCCCCCACTGGGACGGTAACGAGGTCTGGCTGCTCACCGCTGGTGGCGCCACCTTCGCCGCGTTCCCCGAGTGGTACGCGACCATGTTCTCGGGCATGTACCTCGCCCTGTTCCTGATCCTCGTCTGCCTGATCATCCGCGTCATGGCGCTCGAGTGGCGTTCGAAGGTCGCCACCGAAAAGTGGCGTCACGCGTGGGACTGGGCGCACACGATCAGCGCGTGGCTCGTCCCGATTCTGCTCGGTGTTGCCTTCGCTAACTTCGTCCAGGGCATGCGTATCGAGGTCGTTGACGTTGCCACCGGCACCATCATCGATCCGACCCTGGTGGATCAGTCCCTCGCGGGCGCGACCCACCAGCTCACGGGTGGCTTCTTCTCGCTGCTGACCCCGTACACGATCCTGGGCGGCCTGGCTGTCCTGGCCGTCTGCCTGGCTCACGGCGCCCAGTTCCTGGCGCTGAAGACGACGGGCGAGGTCCGCGACCGTGCCAACGCGATTGCCGCAGCCGCGACGATCGGCGCGACCGTTCTTGCGGCCGCATGGCTGATCTGGGGCCAGTTCGCCTACACGACGAACGTTCTGGCGTGGATTCCGCTCGTTGTTGCGGCGCTGGCGATCATTGCCTCGGCTGCCCTGTCGCAGGCGTCACTGCGTCATGAGGGCTGGTCCTTCGCGGCGTCCGCCGTTGCGATTGCTGGCACGGTTGCGTGGGTCTTCTCGTCGATGGCTCCTGCGGTTCAGAAGTCGTCGATCAACCCGGCGTACTCGCTGACGATCGACCAGGCCTCGTCGACGACCGCAACGCTGACCGTGATGACGATCGTCACTGTCTGCCTGTTGCCGATCGTTCTGGTCTACGTCTTCTGGTCCTACTGGATGTTCCGCGCTCGCGTGGGCGCCGAGGACGTTGAGACCCAGACGGGTCTGCTCCTGAAGAAGGTGCGCGTCGGCGAGAACTTCCTCGCTGGCTGACCTCCTCACTGATGCGCCCGGTCCCTCACTCAGGGGCCGGGCACATTCGTGTGCGTAAGACGGGCGAGGCCGGGGACCTTTGGCCCATGACACGGCTTTTTCGGGCACAATAGATACGTGCGTCCCTTTGATCCTCGTTTGTTGCGTTATGCCCGCTCAGCCCGCGGTCCTATCGCCGTCACAGCATTGCTCGGAACGATCACCGCGTTGTTGGTGCTCGCCCAAGCGCTGCTCATTTCTGCGGCCCTCTCCCCTGTCGTCTCAGGAAGGGCGGCCCTGCGCGATGTTCTCGCTGCCATCGGTGGTATCGCGGCCGTTTTCGCCTGTCGTGCGCTTGTCGTTGCTGCCCGTGAGGCGGTTAGCACGCGCGCGGCGGCTGCGGCTGTCTGTGAACTGCGCGGACGCGTTGTCGATGCCAGCATCACGCTGGGCCCGCGCTGGAGGGCAACGAACGGCGCGGAGACGACGACTCTCCTGTCGACCGGACTCGAAGACCTGCGTCCTTATTTCGTCTCCTTCCTGCCTCAGCTGGTCCTCGTCTGCACGGTGACGCCGGCAGCTCTCGGCGTGATTCTCTTCCTCGACTTCTGGTCGGCGCTGATCGCACTCGTCGTCATCCCGCTGATTCCCATCTTCATGATTCTTATCGGGCGTTTCACACAGGCGGCTTCCGAAGACAAGCTCGCGTCCATGAAACGTTTGACCGCCCAGCTCCTTGATCTCATGTCTGGCCTGCCGACGCTGCGCGCACTCGGCCGAGAAAAGGCACCACGCACCCACCTGCGTGCACTTGGAGATGCAAACACGAAGGCCACGATGGCCACGCTGCGCGTCGCTTTCCTCTCCGGCGGCGTCCTGGAGTTTCTCACGACCCTGTCGGTGGCTCTCGTGGCCGTTGAGGTCGGTATGCGCCTCGTGTTCGGTAATATCTCACTGTTCCACGGCCTCGCTGTCATTATGCTCGCGCCCGAGGTCTTTGAGCCGCTGCGCCAGGTGGGCGCACAGTTCCATGCGTCCGCGAACGGTGTCACGGCCTCGCGCGCTGCATTCGACATCATCGAGGAGGCTGGCGCCGTCGGCTCCCCTGGCACCACCGCGTGCCCCGATATGTCACGCACGGAGATCGTCCTTGACGGCGTCGGTGTTCGGGCCCGCGGAGCGTGGGCGCCAAGCCCGACGAGCGGGGTCATCCGCCCCGGGGCAGTGACGGCCCTGTCGGGCCCCTCGGGCGCCGGCAAATCGACGATTGTTGCCTGTCTCCTCGCTGACATGACCCCGGATGCGGGTCGCATCTTCCTGCGCCAGACGGCCTCATCCTCCAACGGTGAGGAGATCGCACTGTCAGACATCGATCCCACCTCCTGGCGTGAGCAGATCTCCTGGGTCCCCCAATCCCCCACCCTCGTGCCTGGAACGATCCTGGACAATATGGGCGGCCTCTCCCTTCAGGAGCTCAATATGGCAGCTGCTGCGACAGGCTTTGATGCCGTCCTTGCTACCACGCCCAACGGATGGAACACCGTGATCGGGTCGGGCGGTGTCGGACTGTCCGTCGGCCAGCGCCAGCGCCTGGCTCTCACGCGCGCTCTGGCTGCCCACTCTCAGGTCGTCATCCTCGATGAGCCGACCGCACATCTCGATGCCCTCAGCGAAGAAACAGTCGTACGTGCCATTGACGCCATGCGCGAGGAAGGGCGTACCGTCATCGTCATTGCTCACCGAGCAGCGATGATGGAAGCCGCCGATGTCGTCATCGACGTCCGATCCGCCGCTGACGAGGAGGCCCTCGCATGAAACTCTTTCTGACCCGCTCTGAGTCAACCGCTCTGCGTCGCTGCATCTCCATGCTCCAGGTGTCGCGCTCCGGTTTCGCGCTCTCACTCCTCCTCGGTGTGGGCGCGCTAGGTTCGGCCATCGCACTCGGTGGAACCGCTGCGTGGTTGATTGCGCGCGCCTCCCAGCAGCCGCCTGTCATGTATTTGACCGTCGCGGCGACAGCTGTACGCTTGTTTGGCATCTCGCGTGCCCTTGCCCGCTACCTGTCGCGTCTCGCCTCGCACAAAGTCGCGTTAGCGGGCATGGACGCGTTGCGCGGTAACCTCTACGATCAATTGTCCGAGGCCCCGACGGCAACGCTGACGACGCTGCGACGCGGCGACCTCATGACGCGCGCAGGTTCAGACGTCGACGAGGTGGGAAACGTCGTCGTCAAGACCCTGCTCCCCTCCCTCGTCGCTGCCATCGTGGGCGTGGGAACGGTTGGTGTCATCACCATCATTTCTCCCGCCGCTGGGGCGATCCTCGCCTGTACTCTCGTTGTCTCCGGCATCGTGGCGCCCGCGCTCATCACGCAATCGGTTCGGCTCGCTGAAACACAGGGGTCACAGGCCCGCACCGACATCGCGGCAACGACACTCGCCGTGCTCGAAGGCGCCACGGAGTTGTCTGTCGCCGGAACACTCAGCCACGCCAAGAGTTCACTCGCGCGCTCCGAAACGCGCCTGTCCACCGCCCTCGCCCACTCGGCCAGGCTCTCCGCGCTGGCGCGAGGCCTCGACGTGTGTGCGATGGGCGCAGCCGTCATCAGTGCCCTCCTCATCGGGATCCCACAGACCACGTCGGGCACGCTCGCTCAGGTACTCCTCGCAGTCATCGTCCTCATTCCGCTCTCATCTTTCGAGGGGGTCGCCGAGCTTGCTCCCGCGGCTTCCCAGCTGGTGCGCAGCGCCCAGGCGGCACAGCGAATGTGCGCTCTGCTGGACGATGAGGTGCCCACCGAGGCCCACACCATTCCGGAAGGCCCGACCGTGATCGAGGCACGCGACCTGGCGATCGGTTGGCCGGGCGGGCCGACCCTGGCGACTGGCATCTCTCTGACGCTGCGCCCCGGTTCCTCGCTCGCCGTCGTGGGTGCCTCCGGCATCGGTAAGACGACGCTGCTCGCAACCCTCACGGGTGTCATCCCACCAAAGTCGGGCACCGCTCTCGTCAACGGTGTACCGGCGTGGGGAGCGGACCGTGACCAGCTCACCGCACACATCACGATGACGGCCGAGGATGCCCACGTCTTCGCAACCACCATCTACGAGAACCTCCGCGTGGCGCGCGCCTCGCTTACCCGAGACGAGGCCTCGGACCTGCTCACGCGGGCAGGCCTCGACGAGTGGATCGAATCCCTACCCGAGGGGATCGACACGGTTATCGGTTCCGGGGGAACGACCGTATCGGGAGGCGAGCGACGTCGACTCCTCATGGCGCGCGCACTGGCTGCCCCGGCTCCCGTTCTGGCAATCGATGAGGCCTCCGAGCACCTCGATGCGGCTACCGCGGACCGTCTCATGGAAACACTCCTCACACCGTCTGCCGACCGCGCTACCTTGGTCGTCACGCACCGACTCAGCGCTCTCAACCAGGCCGACCATGTCCTCGTCTTGGCTGCCGACGAACCGGGCGGGTGTGCTCACGTCGCAGCACAGGGCACGCATGAGGACGTCACACGCACTCTCCCCGCCTACCAGTGGGCTCTCGAGCAGGAGGAACAATGAGCCACGAACGCACAGAATTCACGCTTCTCCAGGCGGCGCTCGACCTGACGAGTTCACTCGACCTGAAGTCGGGACTGCAGAACTTCGTTGACCAGGCCTGCGCCCTTACCGGCTCGCCGCACGCCACGATGTGCGTGCTCGACACGTGGGGTGCCACCACCCTGCGTCTGGAGCACCACGACTCCTACCCTGCCCCGCCCGTACCCGAGTCACTGCCGGCGGTCATCCCCGTCAACACGCCACTCCTCGTCAACTCCCCGCAGGACGCGCCCGACATTGATCTGCCCGCCTCCACCCCTCCCTCCCTCGGAGTCTCCGTCCTCGTGCACGAACAGGTCTACGGGCGCCTCTACTTGATGGGAAAGCCCGGCGGCTATACGGAAGAGGATGCGGCCGTAGTTGCAGCCCTGGCCCCCGCGGCCGGCATCGCCGTCAAAAACGCGAACCTCTACGCGGATTCCAAGCGCACCGCCCGATGGATTAGCGCCTCCCAGTCCCTGACAACGACGATGCTGGAGGGCGCGGACGAAGAAGAAGCTCTCGAGCTCATCGCCAAGACCGTGCGCGAGGTCTCCCACGCTGACACCGCGATCATCGTCCTGCAGTCCGTCGGTGACACGTGGGCCGCTGAAATCGTCGACGGCAAGAACGCCTCCAACCTGCTGGGTCTCGTTTTCCCGCCCGAAGGGCGCGCCATGAGCGTGTTGCACGAGGGTACCGGCATGATCGTCGACTCGATGTCACGCGCGCAGACGATGCGCCTCCCCGAACTCGCCGCCTTCGGATCCGCGCTCTATGCTCCCCTGCGCTCCCGTGGTGTCTCCTCCGGCGTTCTCATTCTCCTGCGACAAATCGGTGCGCCCGAGTTCGACGCCTCGGAACTCTCCCTCGCTGAATCCTTGGCGTCTCAAGCCACCCTTGCGCTTGAGCTCGCGTCCGCTCGCCACGCCCAGGACGTAGCCGCGCTGCTTGACGAACGTGACCGCATTGGGCGTGACCTACACGATTTCGCCATCCAGCAGCTCTTCGCCACCGGCATGGCACTGGACGCAGCGAAGCAGAAAGTCGCTGCGGGGCAAGCCGATCCCTCATCCATCGAGGCGCTCATCGATTCATCCCTCGCATCTATCGACGAGGCCGTGCGTCAGATCCGCACGATCGTGCACAACCTGCGCGAACGCGACAAGGCCGTCGGCCTGGTGGAGAGAATCCGCCGCGAATCGTCGCTCACGCGTTCCGTCCTGGGCTTCGCCCCTTCGCTGCTCATCACACTCGACGGCAGCGCCATCAACTCGGACCTGGACAACGAGCTCGTCGTCATCGACGAGTTCGACGGTCGCGTCGACCTCGACCTGTCCGACGACGTCGTCGCGATCGTGCGCGAAGGCCTGTCGAATATCGCCCGCCACGCACACGCGACCGCGGCGGCCGTGTGCGTCGATGTGTCGGGGCGGGGAAAGTCGGGGCGAGTGCGCATCACGATCACCGACGACGGACGAGGCATCGATCCGTCCCGCACCCGAAACTCCGGCTTGGCAAACATGGCGGAGCGTGCACGACGCCACCGAGGCTCCTTCGATGCCGGCAGCGCCGAGGGAGGGGTGGGCACCCAGATCCGGTGGATCGCTCCGCTTGAGGGCTAACCAGACGCACGCGCAACACGACGGTGGGGGTGGACGTTCCGATTGGACCTCCACCCCCACCGCGCGGACGGGAGTCGCTATCTCCCAGCTCTCAGCTGAGCATCAGCCCAGCCAGCGTCCGTCACTCCCGAACGTGTACCAGCGCCAGCGGACCCAGTGGCCGCCCGTGTACATGTCGCCTCCGGTCCCGAAGTAGTACCAGACGCCATCGATGAGCTGCCAGCCGGTGACCATCTGGCCCGAGGCTCCGAAGTAGTACCAGGTGCTTCCCAGCGGAACCCATCCGATCATCATGGCACCGCTGTCGCTCATCAGGTACCAGTGCGAGCCCATCTGAAGCCAGCCGGTGTGCATCGCGCCGGAGGGATCCAGGTAGTACCACGCGCCGCTCGTGTAGAGCCAACCAGTCTTCATCACGCCGTTGGCTGCGAAGAAGAACCACTTGTCTGCCACCATCTGCCGGCCTGTGGCCATCGCACCGGTCTCGGGTGCCAGGTAGAACCAGGAACCCGACAGGTTCACCCAACCGGTTACCTGAGCGCCTGCACCGTTGTGGTAGCGCCACGCGCCGTCCCAGTACACCCAACCCGTCAGCATGTAGCCGTTCTGGTCGAAGCGGTAGACGTTGCCACCGAGCGTGAGAGTCTCGTTCTTGGCGTAGCCGCCCGAGGTGATCTTCCACCACCAGCCGGTGCCGTCATGCATCCAGGTACCCACCGTGTGATCGGGTGTGGGTGCCGGATCCGGGGTCGGATCAGGAGCCGGTGTCGGCTCCTCCGCGAGAGCCAGGGTGACAAGCCCCGATTCGGTGACCCCAGCCTCGTTCATGGCCATGACGCGGACGACAGAACCATTGCTCTCGCCGTCGATCGTGAGAGTCAGCTCAGGACCATTCTCATCTTCGACGATGGACCACGAGTCGGAGCCTTCACGCTTGATCTGCCAGAAAAGGGTGGGAGTCGGTGTTCCAGTGGCCTCGGCTGTGATCGTGACCTGCGTACCCTCCTTGCCTGTCACGGTGCGGAATGCACCATCTCCGGAGATCTGCGCATCCTCCGCCGGGTTGGCGGTGACCGTCAGCGGCTTGATGACCGGGGGTTCTTGCTCATCGGGATCCGGGGTCGGTGCGGTGGCCTCGAAGGCCTCGACCTCAGCGAGCGCAAACTCGCCGAACTCGGTGGGCTGAATGACGCGGATGAAGCGCGCGTCGAAGCCCTCGAAGTCGACTGCGCTCGGGCGGCCTCCGACTCCATCGACCTTGATCGCGTGGACGCCGTCCACCGCGCCGGCCGTGGCCGGATTGAAGTTACCGGACAGGCGCGTCGTGGAGGCGACGACCCAGAAATCGTGCAGACGCTGGTCACAGGAGATTCCCTGGCAGTTGTCGGAGGAGGAGCGGTTCCAGACGTTGACGACGCCGAGGGGGTGGTTCTCGCCGAGGTCGACCTCCCACCAGGGGTTCGCCTGCTTGCCCGTGTGGGCAACCGAGCCGTTGTCCCACACGCCGTCCGTGTTGCCGTCGACGGCGCGTGAGGCGGTGCCTCCCCAGCCGACGGAGGACATGGAGGCCGTCTTGTTGAGGGCCAGGTTGTCGCTGCCCTTGGTAACGGTCAGGGTGGCGCGTTGAGAGGTCGTCGATCCGTTGGCGTTCGTGGCAACCGCGTAGAACTGTGCGCCGTCATCCTCGAGTGTCGTCGTCAGGGTGTACATGGTGCTCGTGGCGTCCGGGATTGCCGTTCCCTCGGTCGCACCCTTGGGGACGCGGTACCACTGGATGGTGGCGGCCGGGCGGCCCGAAGCGACGACCGTGAAGGTAGCGCTCTCCCCCGCTTTCACAGACACCGAGGAGGGATCCGTGGCGATGACCGGCGGCTGGGTGGCCGCGTTCTCGTCGTAGACATGTACGGTCGCACTCACGGAACCCAGGCGAATCGGATCAGCGTAGTAGGCGGGATGTGCCAGCTCGAGGCGCAGAGGTGTCACCTGGCCGGGCTCAAGGATGAGGCCCTCACCAACTTCTCCGGCCTCGATCTGTGCGCCGGTCACCTCAATGGAATGAGTCCCGAGGGTGATCTTGTAGGTCGTAGAGGCGTCGAAGTTGCCCGAGAACTTCAGAGTCAGGTCGGTGATGGCCTTGTCCGTCTTGTTCACGAGGTAGGCGTCGTATGCTTGCGCGCCGGAGTAGCGCAGTGCGGAGGCGCGTCCGAAGAACTGCTCCGAGGAGATCGTCGCCCCATCGACGGCGGTCACCGTCTGCGTGGGAACGTACGCGGGGGCGCCGTCGAAGGTTACCTTGATGACGGGGCGCAGGTTCGGCTCCGGGTTCTCACCCGACATCGTCACCGTGAGGGTGGTTCCATCCTGGGTGAACTCAAGCGAACGGTCGGTGCCGTCGACGGTCACAGCGGTGACATGGCCACCGACGCTGGGAAGCGTCAGCGTCTTGCCAGGGCTCCACAGCTCAGGGAAGAAGTACAGGTCGTTGCCCTTGGTCATGACCTTGCCCCAGTTGGGGGCCGGGTACCACGTCGGGCGCGCTCCCGTGATGGCGTCGGGGTGGCGCGCCATCCACTGGCCCACCTCGGTAACGACGCCGCTATCGAAGGCGTCGATCGTACCGTCACCCTTGGGGCCGACGTTGTAGGCAAACTGGCCACCCGATGCGACCGTACCGATGAGGTTGTTGATCAGCTCGCGTTCCTTGTAGCTCTTCGCGCTATCGTCGCGGTTCGCCCATGAGCAGTATCCCCAGCAAGCCGGGTAGATCGAGCGAATCGACTCCCAGGGCCCCATGTGGAAGTCCGTGGTCACCGAGTTGTCGCCGCCGACCTCGAAGTCACCGGCCTTGTTCCACACGCGGGAGTTGACCATCGTCTCGGGCTGGAGCTCGTGGACCCACTGGGCCATGCGCTGAGACTGTTCGGCGGTGGGACCACCCATGTCGAACCACAGCTCGGCGATGGGACCGTAGTTGGTAAGCAGCTCGGTGAGCTGGGGCTTGATGACGGTCGTCATCAAGTCTTCATCGATGGGGTTGACGTTGCCGTAGGGCTCGGGGGTCTGCTTGGTCCAGTCGATGATCGAGAAGTAGAAGGCGAGCTTCACGTCGCGCTTGTTGCACTCGGCGGACAGCTCCTTCATCGGGTCTTTGCCGTAGTTGGACTGCTTGACGATGTTGTAGTCGGTCGTCTTCGTGTCCCACATGGCGAAGCCGTCGTGGTGTTTCGACGTGATCATCAGGTACTTCATGCCGGAGTCGTGGACCGTCTGGCAGATGGCCGCGGCATCGAAGTTGGCGGCCAGGTCCTTGGCCTTGCGCAGGTAGTCCTCGGTGGGGATGTTCTCCCAGGCCTTGATCTGCTCGGGGTAGCCCATTCCCTGGCGGTGTCCGTTGTAGTAGCCGCCGTAGACGGAGTAAACGCCGAAGTGCATGAACATGCCGTACTGGAGTTCTTGCCACTTGGCGATCTTGGGGGTGGAGCTCAGTGGGACCGCTGCGGGGACGCCGGTAGGCGCTGGTGGCGCGTCGGCGACGGTGGGGGCGCTCATGGGTGCGAGCACCAGTGCCGTAGCGACCGCACAACCGGCAAGCATTCGCTTGAGGTTCACGGGGTGTCCTTTCAAGGGTTAATGGTGGACAACAGTGTCCGTCCTCAACGGTGAGGATGAGGCGAACGTTACCCCACAGGGCTTTCCCATGAATCAGTTTGATAGTAGCTTTCTCACAAATCAGGGAGTTCCCTGTTTAGGAGGAAACTAGAACGGTCATACAATTCGTACGTTCGGATCACAGATACGACAAGCGGGCCAGTTACCCGACCCGCTTGTCAACCTCACTGCCCCCAGGAACGAGGCATTGGCTCAGTTACGCCACGCCGCAGCCCTCTGCCCAGCGACCCAGGCGGCAACCTGCGTACGACGCTGCAGTCCCATCTTGGACAGCAGCGACGTGATGTGATTCTTGACGGTCTTCTCGGCGACACCGAGCTTTTCGCCGATCTCTCGGTTCGACAGACCATCACCGATCAGGTCCAGGACCTTACGCTCCGACGGCGTCAGGTCAGCAGTCGGATCCTCATGGTCGACGCGCCGACGCGTGAGCGTACGCTCATCCAGCAGAACACGGCCATCCGCGACCGCCTTGATGACATCCGTGATCTCCGCTCCGCGCACGGTCTTGAGGATGTACGCGCGTGCTCCAGCTTCGAGGGACTCAGCCAGGGCCTCGTCGTCGTCGAAGGACGTCAGGACCACGGGGAGGATCTGCGGATGAGAGGCTCGCAGGCGATTCATAATGTCGATGCCTGTTCCGTCAGGCAGCTGCAGGTCGACAAGGATGACGTCGGGAAGCACCAGATCAGCGCGACGCACGGCGTCAGCGACCGACCCGGCTTCAGCGACCACCTCAAGGGCCTCGTCTCGGTCGACGATCTCAGCAATGCCACGGCGAACGATCTCGTGATCGTCGACGATCATGACGCGCGTACGCGCAACGGTATTTTCACTCACGTGTCTGATTCTAACGGTCGGGAGGACACACGCCCTCAGTGACTACTACTTATTACTGCTCCGGAGACAGTCGGCTCATCGCATCCTGCGCGGCCGCGTTCTCCGCATGCTTCTTCGACGAGGCCTGCCCCGTCCCGAGTGCGTCCGAACGTTCGGAGACGAAGGCATGTGCCGTAAACACGCGCTGGTGATCCGGTCCCTCGCCCTCCACCTCGTAGGACACTTCACCCAGGCCCTCCGCCTGCGCGTACTCGATGAGGATCGTCTTCCAGTCCTGGTGCTGCCCACGAGAGGGGGCATCCACGAGCAGGAAGCTCAGACGTTCCAAGATCACGCGACGGGCTTCCTCGAGGCCGCTCGTCAGATAGGTCGCGCCGATGAGAGCCTCGAACGTGTCGGACAGGATGGAATCCTTGTCGCGTCCTCCGTGCGTAGATTCTCCCTTGCCGAGGAAGACGAAGTCGCCCAGGTCAATGCGCCGAGCCGCTGCCGCCAGCGGCTGCTGCGAGACAGTTGCCGCGCGCATGCGCGACAGGTCGGACTCTGCGGCGTCGGGGTACTGCTCGTAGAGCTTCTGCGCAATCACGATCGACAGCACCGAATCGCCCAGAAACTCGAGTCGCTCATTATTGGCGATGCCTCCGGCCTCATTCGCGTAGGAACGATGCACGAGAGCGAGCTGCAACAGCGGGGCGTCAATGCGCGTCCCCCAGGCTTCGACGAGGGCGTCTGTGTCCGTGCGAGGGGGTACCGGTAGGTGCTTCGAACGGGCCATCACGAACGCTCCGACTCGCTGTCCTGCCCCAGCAGGGACGCCAGGGAAGCCAGACGGGGATCAACAACGAAGTGCTCGTGATCCTGGGGCAGGTCGACCCACTTCTCGCCGCACACATCGCATAGGCCCACGCAGTCATCGCTGCACAGCGGGCGTGGGTCGACGAGGGGGACGATAGCGTCACGCAGCTGGGTCTCGATATCGATCGTGTCGCGCTCACCGATGACGAAGAGGTCCTCTGCCGCTTCGTCTTCTCCGTCCGCAGGCGCCAGGGCAGGGGCGCCGGGTTCGAAGTAGACCTCTTGGCTGACGACATCGTGGTGTTCGCGCACCTCATCGAGGCAACGCACGCACTCTCCAACGAGGTCCACCGATGTTGCCAGCGAGACGAGCACACCGTCCTCGACACTGGTCATGTCCACGGAGATGTCCAGAGGCACGCCGGGCACGGCCGACATCGAGGGAGTCCCGAGGTCATCGGGGGTCACCCACACAAGGTCCTCATGCAAGGTAGATCCGAGGGCGCGAGGCAGACGCGCCAGGGAGAGAACCAGGGTCTTGTCACTCATTGGCCAGGTCCACATCTGTCACGCCAACGCCGCGGCGCTCGGCGATCGTCCGCCGACCGGCATCCGTGCGGCGCGCCAGATCGGAGATGAGCTGCGCGAGCTCGTCGAGGGAGTTCGCCACATAGTCGTCGGCTCCCCCGCGCAGCGATGCCGCCGAGTGCTTCGCCTCGGACACGATCTCGCGCGCACGGTCCTCGGCCATGCGCACGATGTTCTCAGTGGAGACAATGCGCGCAGCCTGCGCATTCGCGTCAGCGATCGTCGCCTCGGCATCCGAACGCGCCTGGGAGACGAGAGCAGTCGCCTCGTCGTCCGCCCGCGAACGCGTACGCTCAGCCTCTTCCTCGGCGTCGGAGATGATCTGTGCGGCGCGCTCGTTGGCCTGGTCGAGGGTGGAGGATGCCCGCGAATTCGCCTCGGCGATGCGGGTCTCAGCTGCCGAGTCAGCACGTCCCAGGACAGCGTCAGCATCGGCGACGACAGCATCGGCAGCGACGAGGTCTTCTGGCAGAGCCTCGCGCGCCTGATCGAGGAGGTCAAGCAACTCGGCCTTATTGATCATGATGGATGCGGACAGCGGAACCGTGCGCGAGGACTCGACGAGGTCCTCGATCTGATCGAGGGCGGCGATCACGGTGGAAGGACCGTAGACGGTTTCCTCGTTCCACTCGTCCTGCGTCTTGTTGTCGGGCGTGTCAGCCATGGCTGCCTCCTGCGTTCCACCGGGCATAATTCATTCTCTATTGTCGGTCAGAAATCGCTCAACCGCTGGCGGGACATACCGAGAAATATCCTTTTTGAGTCCGAATAGCTCGCGGATGGCGCTCGATGAGATATGCGCGAGTGCGGGGCGGGTTGGAATCCACCACGTGTCGATACCACCGACCTCGTCGTTGAAGGCGGCCTGAGGAGCCTCATGATCAAGATCTCTTGCCGAGCGCACCCCCTTGACAATGAGGGTGGCGCCCAAGCGCGAGGCCTCGTCCATCGTCGCACCTTCCAAGAGCACGACGTCGACATTTCGCAGGTGGGCGACGGCTTCCTCAATGAGAGCGGCCCTGCACTCGGTTGGAATGAGCCCACGTTTGGCGGGGTTGATGCCGACGCCGATGATGAGCCGCTCGGCGATGGCGCAGGCGCGCTCGGCGACGTCGAGATGCCCATTGGTAAAGGGGTCAAAAGAGCCCGGGAACAGTGCGATCATCGCGCATCCTCCGCATCCAGCGACGAGGCTTCGGCCTCTCGGGGAGCATTCGCGCCGTCCTGAAGATCTTCCTCGGATAGAGGAGGACCCGCGAAATAGGCGACGGTCTCCCCCCACGTGCGCTGGTCTTCCAGGACGAGGAAGGACGGCCACGTGGGCGCGGGCGCACGGGTCGAGCGCTCAACGACGACGAGAGCATCGGGGCCGATCCAGGGGCCAAGGAGCGACAGGATGGCGGTCATGTCCGTCTCGGGAATGGCGTAAGGAGGGTCGATGAAAACAAGGTCAACGTCTCCACACAGATTCTCGCCGGTGCGCGCAGCAAGATACGCACGAGCATCAGCTGTGACGACACGCGCAGGCAGACCGGTCGAGCGGACGTTGGCGGAGGTGACGCGCGCCGCCGCAGACGCTTTCTCGACGAGCGTTGCGTGAGCGCTACCGCGCGAGAGCGCCTCGAGGCCGAGCGCGCCCGTCCCGGCGTATAGATCCAGCACGACGGTCCCATTCAGGACGTTCATGTGGTCGAGACGGGAGAAAAGCGCCTCGCGCACGCGCTCCGACGTGGGGCGTGTCCCAGACTTGGGCACGGCGAGGGTTCGTCCCTTGGCGCTACCTGCGACGATTCTGGTCATACTCCTACCCTACCGGGCGCAGCTCAGGAGCGTTGCATCCACTCGACTTGCCCCTCGGAGGCGCCGCGAAGGGCGCGCGCGAGGTCCGGATGATTGTCCAGCGTCGCGTCAGTCTCGAGGAGTACATCGGCCGCTTCTTTGGCCACGCGGATGAGGGATTCATCGCGGCGAACGGAGAGGAACCGCAGGTGCGTGGTCTTGCCCGACTGCCCTGCACCCAGGACATCCCCCTCCTTGCGCAAGCGCAGATCGGCCTCAGCCAGCTCGAAACCATCCGTCGTCTCAGCGAATGCCTGCAGCCTCGCGAGCCCGGCATCGGTGAGTTCATGCCGATGCATCGCGATACACAGGGAGGGCAGAGAGGAACGCCCGACACGCCCGCGCAGCTGATGGAGCTGAGCGAGCCCGAACTGTTGGGAGTCGAGGATCACCATGAGGGTTGCCTCCGAGACATCGACCCCGACCTCGATGACGGTTGTTGCGACGAGGAGCGGGGCCCTTCCGGCGGCAAAGTCCTCCATGATCTGGGCTTTCATGGGCGCGGGTGTGCGCCCCGTGAGCTCATGGATGGCCACTCCCGCGAGCGCCGGATGGGATCGGAGGTAGGCGGCAACCTCGCTGACGGATGCCAGTGGGCGCGCGTGTTCCTGGTCGGCATCGCTCACCTCGTCGGTGGCGTCGATACGCGGGCAGACGACGTAGACGCGCCGCCCCTGCGCGATCTCCTCGGCGGCTCTCGCCCATGTGCGCTCCACCCAGGCGGCGTTTGCTGCGTCCGCGAGGTAGGTGGCCACGGGCGTACGGCCGCGGGGCATGCCGCTCATGCGGGTTTCATCCAGGTCCCCGAACACGGTCATGGCGATCGTGCGTGGGATCGGCGTCGCAGTCATCACCAGTTCATGGACGCTGTGCCCATCCTCGCGGGCTCGACGGAGCGCGGCACGCTGCTCAACGCCGAAGCGGTGCTGCTCGTCGACGACGACGAGGGCGAGGTCGGCGAAACGCACGGATTCCTGGAAGAGCGCGTGCGTGCCGACGACGATGAGCGGACGAGCGCAGTTCATGGCCGCTTGGATCTCTCGGCGGGCAGCCGGCGTCGTTGAGCCGGTCAGGAGACGCACGTCGGGGGCTCCTTCTCCCAGGGGTGCGAGGAGGGCCCGCAGGGACGCCGTGTGCTGCTCGGCCAGGACCTCCGTCGGGGCGACGAGGGCGCCCTGGTGGCCCGCCGCGACGACCTGCAGGAAGGACATGAGCGCGACGACCGTCTTACCCGAACCGACATCCCCCTGGAGGAGGCGCTGCATCGGGGTCTCGCGCTCGAGGTCGGCGCTGATCTGCGCGACAGCGTCCTCCTGAGAATCGGTGAGCTGGAAGGGCAGACAGTCGCGGAATCGCTCGACGAGCCTGGCACCCTGGGGGGAGGCAACCGCCGGTGTCGCGCGTGTGCCACGCCGACGCATCGCCAGCCCCACCTGCAGGACATACGCCTCCGTGAAGGCCAGTGCGCGGCGAGCCTGCTGGTAGTCCTCGTCCGTCTGCGGCTGATGCAGGCGACGAAGACTGCGCGCATAGGCGGGAATATCGACGCGATCGCGCACCGCGGCGGGAACCACGTCGGGCACGTCCGCATCGTCGAGGTGATCCAGGACCATGCCGACGGCACGGGCAATCGCCCACGAGGCGAGTGATCCCGTCGCCGGATAGATCGGGATGGGCCGGGAGGCGATTCGCTCGATATCTTCCCCGTCAACGCCTTCGAAGGATGGGTGGGTGAGTTGAAGTTTGCCGCGGTATGCTCCCACTTTCCCGGCAAACAGGAAGGATTGCCCGGGGGTGAGAATCCGCTCGATCGGTGCGAGCTTGTACTGGTTTTTCGCGAAAAAGGTGGCGGATAGGAACTGAATGCCGTCCGTGAGGGTGACCTCCAGGCGGACGCCCGATCCGGAGCGGTTAGCGATCAAATGCGCCGACGCGACCTCTGCGAGGATCGTGGCGTCCTCCCCCTCTCGCAGGGAAGACAGCGGGGTGAGGCGGCCCCAATGGTAGTACCTGCGAGGCGCCACCATGAGCAGGTCGCCCACCGTGGCAACACCGGCACCTGCGAGTGCCTTCGCCGTCTTCTTCGGCAGGCGCAGGGACAGGGGGATATCGAGCGCGCTCACAGCGGACACCCGGCGACGAGGCTCGGCCCGCTCTGCCCGCCATCCCAGGTCTCCAAATCGATTGACGACGAGGCGTCACGCGTGGAAAGCAGCTGGCGCACCGTCGCGACCGTGTAGGGGCCGTCATCATCGCGAGAGACGAGCAGTCGCCACGACTGCCCTCCCCCACGCGCTGCCTCAGCCAGGGCCTCGGCGATTCCTTCGGGATCCCCGTCCAGCGGTAGCTGGGCGGTCGTCCATGCCGACAGCGCGTCGTGGGCGCCGTCGCGCAGCATCCGCGCGAGCGTCGGAGCCGCCGCAAGGCCCCCTGGCTGCGGGACAAAAAGCGGGGCACACGCGCGGGCGACCGCAAGGACTCCGAGATCATCGCTGCTGGCTGCCCGCAGAATCGCGGGCACTCCGGGCGCCGGAGCGGGAAGGACAGAGGCAACGGTACCGACTAGCGCGGCGCTGGCCTCGTCGCAGGGGGCCACGAGGGTGACGCCCGTACGCGAGGCCGCTGCGGAGACGATGCCGGCCGCGTCGACCGCGCTGGGCTCCAGGAAGACGACCGCGCCAGCGCGTGCCAGGTCCTCCACGAGGCCGGGGGCGCGCGTGCAGGCAATGACGCGGGCTCGCTCGACTCGGCGCATGGGACGGCGCTGGAGCAGGCGAACCCCGCGGTGCGTCAGCCCCTCGTCGGCCAGCTCGTCAATGCCGATCTGCGCATCCGGGCGCGCGTCGCTGACCTGGAAACGCACGACCTGCCCCGACGTCGGATGGGCCGCCAGCGGCGCGGAGGTGTCCACATGCAGGCGCCACTCCCCCATGCCGAACAGGTCGACGCGCCCCACGTAGGACAGACGCGCGCCCAAGCCGGACAGACGCCCCAGCAACGCACGCAGGTCCTCCTGAGTCCCCTCGAGGATAATGTCCACCGTGAAATCGCGTCCCGGCGGAGGCGAGGCCGGCTCCGGTGCGCGCGACTGACGGCGCGCCAGGTCCGCCAGCATCGCCGTGAACGACTGCAAGATGCCCGCGTCTGCGCGCATCGACGCGTCAATGCAGGCCAGGACCAGGGCAATGAAGGCACCGCCCGGGTCGATGCGCCCCGTCGACTCGTTCGTCGCATCCACCAGGCCAATCTGAGCCTGACTCGAAAAGTAGGAGAACACGTCCTCCACATCGGGCAGCGTGGGCCCCAGCTCCGCAAGCTCGCGCACGGCGCCGCCCAGCATCTCCGCCAGGGCATCCGACCACCCAATGTAGGAAGACGTCGGAACCAACGACGAGGCGAGCATGCGGCGCAGGGCTACCGGTGTCACCTCGCGGTCCTCCCCCAGGGCCCCGGCCCAGGCTTCGAAGAGGCCAGCCAACGCGACCCCGCTGTGCCCAATACCCCGGCGGATAAGCGTCTCCACGCCAGCCTCAAGAGCCACACGCAGGTGGGCGCGAGGCTCCAGGGAGTCCATCGCGGCAGCGAGCGCAGCCATCGTTGCCGCCGCATTCGTCCCCGTATCGCAGTCCGCCCCATCCCAGCCATCAAGGTCGTCAAGAAAGGGCGCGAGCCTCGCTGCCTCCTCGGCACCGGCACGACAGGCCTCGATGATAACCGCTGCGTTGAGCTCCATGACTCCCCTTTCCTCCCCGTCCTATTCTCCCCGCGAAGGTTGCTGTGTGCGACCTGACACGACCGATCACGCGTGCGACTTGTTGAAAGCGCGCATCATCCGCTATTCTGTCATGGTTGCCTTCGGTTCAAGCACCGGAGGATGCGTTCCCCGCGACCGTGGGGAGCCAAAGACTGAACTGGAAGACATACCGAGGAGAACATCGTGGCTGCCGTTTGTGACGTGTGCGGTAAG
>CALHZX010000118.1 GCA_938040725.1 uncultured Actinomyces sp.
TAGAGCACCGCTCTCCTAAAGCGGGTGTCGGACGTTCGAATCGTCTCGGGGGCACAGTAGAAGGACGCCATGCGCAACGCTCTTGGGTATCTCGTGACCGTCGTGGCTGCCCTGTGTTGGGGCGCCTCCGGTGTCTCCGCCGACTACCTCATGGAGCATCGCGGTATCGAGCTGACGGCTATCAGCTTCTTCCGTATGTTCATCTCGGGTGTCCTCGCCCTCGTTTACGTTCTCGCGCGCTCGCGCGGGGTATCCGCTCGTCACCGAGAATTGGTGTCCACACCTCGCAACTGGCGAGTCCTCGTGATCTACGCGATTTTTGGGCTCGCGGCCTGCCAGATCACCTACATGGGGGCGATCCGGGAGTCGAACGCGGGCACCGGCACCGTCCTCCAGTACCTGGGCCTGATCCTCATCGTCGTCTGGGTGTGTCTCACCCACAGGCGATGGCCGCGTGCCTCCGAGGTGATCGCCATCGTCCTCGCCGTGAGCGGTACCTTCCTGCTGTGCACGCACGGGTCGCTGAACTCCTTCGTCATTACGCCCACTGCCCTCGCCTGGGGAGCCGTTGCTGCGCTCACGCTCGCGACATACACGCTGCTTCCCGCTCGGCTCATTGCGGCCTACGGTGCGGACGTCGTCGTGGCATACGGCCTGCTGATCGCGGGTGCGTGCGTCGGCCTGGTCGGTCGAGTGTGGCGATTCGCCATCACCTGGACGCCCGATGTCATCCTCGCCATGTTCATCACCGTCGTCCTCGGCACCGCCGTCGCCTTCACCGCCTACCTGTGGGGTGTGGGTCGCATCGGCCCCGTCAAGGCGTCGCTCATCGGGAGCCTCGAGCCCATCGCCGCGACCGCCTTTTCCGCCCTCGTCATGGGAAGCTCCTACACGGGCATCGACATCGTTGGGATGATCCTCATCGTCGGCGCCGTTGTGACCATTTCCGTTGTCGACCTCCTCCGGGCGCGCCGCGTCACATAAGACGGCGGTGCTGCCGTAGGGTTAAAACGTGGTTCCTAGTATCTTTTCGCGACGTTCCGCCCCCGAGCCCGAGGCCACCTCAGCCTCGTCCACCTCGACGCACCCGACCACCCTCGTCGGCACTGCGCGCGAGGCGTGGCGTTCGCGCCTCGACCGTGACATTGCCGCCGACAGCGCATCGCTGCCGACGCTGTCCCTGTCCGGCGCACACCCCGGAGGCCTCGCCCAGCTGTACACGGAACATCCCGTCCGACTGAGCCTGCTCATCCGCGAACCCATCGCCCTCGGTCGCGCCCTCGATCGGGCACGCGCACTGATTGCCCGCTCCGAGCAGCGTGCGTCCGCACACGGCACCGGCCCCATCCACCTGGGGATCGGCACCGCCACGTGGGGCAGTGGCATGGACACCATCACCGTCCCCGCCCTGCTGCGCCCGGTGCGCCTCGTGCGACGCGACGACGACGTCCTTATCGCCTTGGGACGAGGCGCGATCCTTGCCCCCGAACTGGCCGACGCACTGCGCGCCCACGGAGTCGATGCAGACGGCGAGACCGTACTGGCCACAGCCAGCGGAACCCACGGTTTCTCCTCCTCACAGGCGATGAACGCCCTGCGCGAGCTGTGCGGTGCCCTGCCGCGCTTCGATATCCGCGATGAGCTCATCATCGGCCTCTTCTGCCACCCCGCCACCGCCCTCGCTGCCAGCCTGGCCGAGGACGTCACGGCCCTCGAAGACTCCCAGGTGATCCGCGCGCTGGCAGGTGACCAAGACGCTCGCAACGACCTGATCGCGCAGGCGCACGAACCAAACCCCGCAGACCGTGACCCGTGGGCAGAAAAGGGCGTCGGTGACCTCATCCCCGTCCAGCAGGACGCCGTCGAGGCAGCCTCCGAGGGACACAGTGTTTTCGTTGATATTCCAACCCACAGTGACGACGCCTCGCTCGTGGCAGCGATCCTCGCTGACGCCGCGGCAACCGGCCGCTCCGTCCTGCACGTATCGACCTCGACCTCGCGCTCGATCGCCGCATATACGCGACTGTCCGACCTCGGGTTGGCCGACATCGTCGCGAACATCGACGGCTACTCGGATGCACGCCGCACCCTCGGGGCCCGCGTATCGAGCGCCATGGAAGACACCGCTCCGGTCGTCGACCAGGAGAGTGTCGACGCCATGCGCGCACGCCTGCGTCAGGTGCGCGCCGCCCTGTCGTCCTACGCGATCGCCCTCCACGAGCCCTACGGCCGCTTTGGCGTCTGCGCCGCCGATGCCCTGCGCGCCCTCACCGACCTGACGAGCGGCGAGAACGCGCCCACCACGCGCGTACGCCTATCCGAGGAAACCCTCTACAAGATCGCCGTGGACCAGGGCGAGAGCGCCCGCGCACTCCTGCGCGAAGCCCTCGCATCAGGCGCCCTCTCGGCAGGCTCATCCTGCGCGTGGGGCAACGCGGTCCTGACCTCCGACGAGCAGGCGTCCGACGTGCTGCTGCGCGTCGACCGCCTCTCCCAGACGCTCCCCGAACTGCGCGTCCACATCGCCACAGTCGCGGGCGAGGCCGGCATCAAGCCCGCCGGCACCCTGGCTCAGTGGGACCGCCAGCTCGCCATGTTCGACGGCATCGCGGACGTCCTCGATGTGTTCCAGCCCCGCGTGTTCGAACGCAGCGCGGCCGACATGGTGATCGCGACCGCCCCCAAACAGTGGCGCAAAGACCACGACATTTCGATGAGCCGATCAGAGCGCAACCGCCTCGTCAAGCAGGCCCAGGACCTCGTGCGCCCCGGCGTGCACGTGCCCGACCTGCACCGCGCTCTCATCCGCGTCCAGGAACGCCGCGACGCATGGTGTGCGGTGTGCGGCGAGGACTCCTGGCCGATCCTCCCCGCGAAGATCGGCGAGATCTCGGCCCTCACCGATGCTGTGCGTGACGACCTTGACGCCATCGCCCCCGTGTTCGTCGCCGAAGAACCGGACCTGGTGGGTACCCACCTCCAGCGCCTGACGACTCTCATCGAACGGTGGGCAAGCGACACCTCGGCGGCGCGCGAGGTCCCGGCCCGCCTAGCGATGCGTGAGCGCCTCGCCGCCCGAGGCCTCGACAAGCTGGCCCAGGACCTCGCCGACCGGCACGTCGAGGACAGTGCCATCGACACCGAACTCGACCTCGCGTGGTGGGCCTCGCTGCTGCGCGCCATGCTCGCCGCACAGCCCGCGCTCGGCGGCGTCGATCCTGGCGCGCTTGAGGACCTGGCCCGCGAGGGGCGTGAACTGGACGAAGAGCAGGTGGCCTCGCTCATCCCGCAGGCCATCACGGGCGTGCGAAGGATCCGCACGAACGCCCTCGCGGCGCGTCCGAGCCAGTACGAGGAGCTGCACGAACTCCTCGCCGACGGGAAAACACCCAGCGACCTGGATCTGCTGGTCACCTACCCCCTCGTGCGGCACCTGCTACCCGTGTTGATGACGGTTCCCTCGATGGTGCCCGCCCTGGCGCCCACGGGACGCACCGTCGACATCGTCGTGCTCGACGGTGCGGACGGATTGCCCCTGGCCGAGCTTGCGCCGATTATTGCCCGTGGCCACCAGCTGGTCGTCATCGACGATCTGGCGGCGGCCTCGGAGCACGGCGCGACCCGCGAACTCGCCGGCGTCCTGCCGATCCTGCACGTCGAACCCGGACCGCGACGCCTCAACGACCAGGTCGCCCTGTTGCTGGCCCGCTACGGCTACGAGCACGCCGGCATTCCCGTGCCGTGGACGGCCTCGAACGCCCCCGTGAGCGCCCGCTGGGTTGAGGCGACGGGCATGCCCGCCCCCGGCGCGCACGCCATCGAATCGACAGCCGCCGAGGTGCGTGCCGTCGTCGACGCCGTCATCGAACACGCGGTGGAATCGCCCGAACGCTCCCTCGCCGTCGTCGCCCTATCCGACCGCCACGCCGGGCGCATCCGCGACGCCCTGCAGACGGTGCGCGCCGAGGAACCCGGCTTGGCCTCGTTCTTTGATCCGGCAACGCCCGAACCCTTCGTCGTTGTCGGCCCCTCGCAGGCCGTGGGCCTCACCCGCGAATCGCTCATCGTGTCCGTGGGATTTGCGAAGACGCCGCACGGGCGCGTCATCCACGACTTCGGTGTTCTGTCCGCCGAGAGCGGCGCAGACACCCTGGCCGAGATTCTGCGCGCCGTGCGCGGCGACCTGACGCTCGTCTGCTCGCTTCACAGTGAGGAGATCGACCGCGATCGCCTGGGACACGCGGGCTCGCGGATGCTCGTGGACCTCATCGAAATCGCGGAGGGACACGCCGGAGAAGGAATGGACGCGTGGCCGGTCCTGGCCGGCGAGCCGGACCGTCTGCTCGTCGATCTCGCCGAGCACCTGTACTCCCGTGGCCTCGAGGTCGTCGCCAACGTCGGTATCCCCGGCGGCATGCGCATCCCCCTGGCCATCGGGCACCCGGATTCCCCGGGACGTCTGCTGCTCGCCGTCCTCACCGACGACGAGGAGTATTTGGCTGAGCCCAGCCAGCGCGTGCGCGACCGCGCCCGTCCCCGCTGGCTCGAAGCCCAGGGCTGGGCCGTCTACACCGCCCTGTCGATGGCGCTGTTCATCGACCCCGAGAAGGAAGCCTCCGCGATCGTGGATAGCGTCCTCGACGCCCTCGAGAAGCTGCATGCCACCCAGGATGAGCCCGCCGTCGCCGTCCCGGAGCGCATCGTCGACGACGAGGCCTCGGAAGAACGCGTGGAACAGGCGTCCTCGGCTGAGCCCACGTCGGGTTCGGAGGAATCGGAGGGCGGCGCCGAGGAGCCCGCAGCCCCGCGCATGCCGATGCTGGACGACGGCCTCGACGAGGAATCTAAGCGCCGCAAGAAGGCCGACGAGGACACCACCGGCATGCTGCTGGCCATCAAGCGCAAGGAGCGCGCCTCCGAGGAGAACCGCGGGCCTCGGCCGGCGATCGCCAAGGGACTCCCGCTGGCCGCCTACTCCGACGATCAGCTCGACGAGATGGCCGCCTGGGTGCGTTCCGACGGGGTGGAGCGCACCGACCTGGAGACCGCCGAAGAGCTGCGCGAGGCCCTGGGCGTCACGCGCCGTGGCTTTCAGTCCGACGCGGTCCTCGGCAACGTGGTGCGCCGCACGAAGCCTGTGGCCGCGCAGGAGGCCGGCGAGGCCTCGGCCACCGAGGATGCCCAGACCGAGGACAGCACCGATGAGTGAGGCGACGCCGCGTAAGCGTCGCCGCGTCGCCCGCTACGTGTCCGACGTGGACCGCCACCTTATCGCCGAAGGCCTGCCGCCCTCGTGGGAGGACCGCGTGCGCCCCGAAGACACGCGGCCCGGATCGATGGCTGACGCCCCCGACCGTGGAGACGGCGCCAACGATGCGCGGCTTCTTGAGAACGTGCCGCCGCACTCCCAGGCGCGGGCATAGGGGCTGGCCTAGGCGCGGGTGTCCGGATAGGTTGTGCGCATCCGGATAGGTTGTGCGCATCCGGATAGGTTGTGCGCATTCGGATAGGTTATTAAGCTATCCGGATGTTCGTTACCTATCCGGATAGGTGCAGTTATCCGGGCGGGGAAGCCCGCCAGTTGTTCGTGCGGGGGCCTGTGGAGTGGCTCCTCGCTCAATCACGTCGTTCCCACTAATCTCGTACGTAATTCCTCGCAGACTATTTCAGCTATTGAAATAATGTTGTTGCAATGACAACGTTTTCTTGGGGTGCTCAAAAGTGACTGGGTTGAATTATGTGCGAGATTTGAGGGGAAGTGTGCGTGATGGGGTGCTGCAGCGCAGTGGGGGGCGGGAGGGAGAGAGTCGGGCGGCCGGAGCGGTGCCCTCATGTAGTGATATAAAAAGCCGGGGCCGATGCGATTGCATCGGCCCCGCCTCGTCTCGCGGAAAGGATAGAATCAGGCGCGGTCGCCCTTGGCGAGGGCGTCGCGGATCTCTGTGAGGAGCTTGACCTCGTCGGAGGCCTCCTTGGGGGCCTCATCCTCGGCCTTCTTCGTGCGCTTGGCCAGCGCGTTCATCGGCAGAACAAGGAAGAAGTACAGGGCGAAGGCGATGAGCAGGAAGTTAATGACGGCAGTCAGCAGGACACCGAACTTCAGCTCGGAACCGTTGAACGCGAAGATGAGCATGTTCGAGAAGTCCGGCTTGCCGAAGATCATGCCGATCAGCGGGTTGATGACATTCTTGACGAGGGAGTCGACGATGTCCTTGAATGCGTTACCGATGATGACACCGACGGCCAGCTCGATGACGTTGCCGCGAGAAATGAATTCCTTGAAGCCCTTAAGCATGGGATCTCCTGTTGTGAAGGGGGTCGGCTTTGCCGACAAGACTGGATCGCCGAAAGATTCGGCGTGGCGGGCCGGAGCCGCCGGGGCTGGCGCCGCGCGGGCGCGCTGTTACCACGGAGAACATTAGGGGGACTTTCGTCTTAACGACAGTGTATAGAGGGTAAGCTTCGTCGCACTTTCTGTAATTCGGTCAGCGGCCTGTGCTTTTAGGCGGAAAAGTCAGCGAGGAAAGGTGTGTGACAAACGATTGTTCGTGTCGTAAAAGACAGTAAACGCAGGGAAAAGACGCTATCGAACGTCAGCGGCAATCATGCGTGTCGGCGTGATGATCGCATTGATCGGAACGTCGTGCGCCTCCGTGGGAATTTCTCCGGTGTCGAGCACTTCGTTGTCGAAAATCACCGCAACAACCGGGACGTCAGGGCAACGGTGGATGAGCGCACGGTCGTACCAGCCGCCGCCCTGCCCGAGGCGTGCTCCGTCCGCGGATGCAGCCAACGCCGGAGTGACGATCAGATCTGCCTCTTGGAGCGACTCCGCCCCCATTGCCTCGCTGCACGGCTGGGCGGGAGGCTGTCCGAGCGTCACCAACGCCTGCCCCGCCTCCCACAGGCCCCAGCGAGGAGAGCGGTAGGGGGCGCCGGCCTCGTCGATGAGGATGGGCAGGAGCGCGCGATCGAAGGAGCCGAGCGTCAGAGACAAGTCGGGCTCGAGGGGCGTGGGGACGAAGAGTGCGGGCAGCGTGACGCCGCCCATCGACGAGGCCAGGGCACGTACCTGGGAGGCGATCCCCTCGGCCTCGGCGCGGTGACGCACCGGTAGGGGAGCTTGGTCAGTATGTGACGACCGTGCGCCCATCTGGGGGCTGGAGAGTGCTCGGCGAGCCCTGCGACGGTCTCGGATCTGCGCGCGGAGAGTTGTTTTTGTGGCCATCGTCTCCCTTTCGGCCCATTTCTTCGTTACGCTGTGAAGTATGTCAGATAAAAACCAGCCCGTCGTGCACGCCGTCGTCCCCTCGGCCGGTCGCGGAACCCGCTTCCTGCCCATCACGAAGTCCGTTCCCAAGGAAATGCTGCCCGTCGTCGACCGCCCCTCGATCGAGTACATCGTGCGCGAGGCCACGGATGCCGGCATCGAAGACATCCTGTTCGTCACCCGCGCCGGCAAGCAGTCAATCGAAGACTACTTCGACGCCGAACCCGGTCTCGAGGCCGACCTGGAGAAGGCCGGCAAGGACAAGGCCCTCGAGTACGTCAACGAGTACAAGAAGTACGCGCGCGTCCATTCCGTGCGCCAGGGGCATCCCCTCGGCCTCGGCCACGCGATCCTCCAGGCCAAGTCGCACGTGGGCGATGCCCCCTGCGCCGTCCTGTTGCCCGACGACCTGATGGAGCCCGGCTCGCAGCTGCTGCGTAAGATGATCCAAGTGCGAGGCGCCCTGGGCGGCACCGTCGTCGCCCTGCTGAAGGTCACGCCCGAGCAGGCCACTGCCTACGCCTCGACCGCCGTCGAGGTCCTGCCGATTCCCGAGGGCGTCGACCTCGAGGAGGGCCAGCTCATGCGCATCACCGACGTCACCGAGAAGCCCCCGCTCGAAGCGGTCAAGTCGGAGTACGCGGTCGTCGGCCGCTACCTGCTCGACCCGGCCGTGTTCACGGCCCTCGAGAACATCGAACCGGGCGTCGGCGGTGAGTATCAGCTCACAGATGGGTACGCGCGCATGATCGACCTCCCCGAAGAACAGGGTGGAGGGTTGTACGGTGTAGTCATCGACGAGCGACGCTTCGACACCGGGGACAAACTCGGCTACCTCGAAGCTAACGTCACGCTCGCCCTTGAGGACCCGGCGCTTGGAGCGGAACTCAAGGAGTTCCTGCGCTCCAAGCTCGAGGACTAACAACTATGCGAAGCGTTGCCGACTTCTACCAGGACTGCATGGCCGTTGCCCACGCGCTACCGCCGCTCGACGTTCAGCTCGCTGACGCTGTCAGCTGCGTGCTCGCAGAGGACGTGGAGGCTCCCTTCAACCTCCCGGTCGCCGACCTGTCGGCGTGCGACGGATACGCCGTTCGCATCCGCGACTGTGAGGGAGCCACCCTGGAGTCGCCGGTGACGCTTCCCGTCACCGAGGAGATCCGCGCCGGCGCCGTCGACCCGGTCGCCCTCGTGCCCGGCACCGCGATCCGCATCGCGTCCGGCGCGCCCATGCCCTCGGGTGCCGAGGCCGTCGTCTCCCTCGAGTTCACGGACCACGGCATCGCCCAGGTCGCCCTGCGTACCGCCCCCGCCAATGGCGAAAACATTCGTCGCCGCGCGGAGGACGTTGCCCAGGGTGACACGGTCCTGCGCGCCGGAACGCGCATTGGCGCCCGCCAGATGGCGCTCCTGGCAGGCGTGGGCCGCGACCGCGTCCTGGTCCACCCGCGCCCGCGCGTCGTCATTATCTCGATCGGCGACGAGATCGTTGAGCCCGGCGGCGAGGCCCGTCCCGGCACCGTCTTCGACGCGAACGGCCACGCGCTGTCGACCGCCGTCGCGGACGCTGGCGCACAGACCTTCCGCGTCGCCGCCGTTCCCGACGAGCGCGCTCGCCTGCGCGAGACCATTGAGGATCAGCTGGTGCGCGCGGACCTGATCCTGACGACGGGTGGCATTTCCTACGGCAGTGGTGACACCGTGCGCGAGGTCCTCGGGGTGCTCGGCACAGTCCGCTTTGATAACGTCGCCGCCTGGCCGGTCCATATCATGGGCGTGGGCACGGTCGGCACCGAGGACGGCCAGCCCGGCACTCCCATCGTCTGCCTGCCCGGCGACCCGGTCTCCGCGCAGGTGTGCTTTGAAGTGTTCGTCCGCCCCGCGCTGCGCCACATGCAGGGCTGGACCGCCGTCAATCGCCCCGTCGTGCGCGCCGCCATTGATCGCTCCTGGTACTCCCCGCGAGGCCGCCGCGAGTTCGTGCGCGTGCGCCTGACCGGCTCCCCCCGCTCCGGCTATAACGCCGCTGTCATGGGCACCCCGGCCTCGTTGCTGCTGTCCGCGCTCGCGGACTCCAACGCTCTCGCGGTCGTCCCCGAGGACGTGACGACGGTGCGCGCGGGTGACCGCCTGCAGTGCCTGGTCCTCGAATGAGGTGTTTCTTCCGTCGTCGCACGTGCGTGTGGGGGCGCGACATTGAGATGCTCACGCTGCGCGTGGCCGACCCGGTCGGTCGCGGATTCCTGCGCAGCGGCACTGAGTCGAATCCTCGGCCGCGGGAGCTCGTCGTGCGCCCCGTGCGCGGCGAGGAGCATCGCGCGCTCGATACCGTGCGCCGCACCGATGGACACTGGTTGCGGCCGTGGGAAGCGACCTTGCCGCCGAATACCCTCGAGCACATCCCGACGTTCTCACAGTACGTGCGTCGCGCCGACCGCGATCAGCGCCACGGCAACGCGCTGATTTTCGGTGTGCAGATCGACGGGCGCTTCGTCGGCCAGTTCTCGGTCTCGAACGTGCACTGGGGCGCGATGTCGACGGGCATGCTCGGCTACTGGATCGTTTCCGAATGGTCGGGCCGAGGCCTGGGATCCTTGGTCGCGGCGCTCGTCCTTGACCTCGTCGTCGGAGAGCTCGGCCTGCACCGCGTCGAAGTGTGCGTGCGTCCCGAGAATGAGCGCTCTTTGGGTGTGTGCCGAGGCCTCGGCCTCGTGGAGGAAGGGCTGCGCCCGCGCTATATGCACATCGGTGGGCAGTGGGCGGACCATATCGCGTTCTTTATCGACGCTGAGTCCCTGCCCGAGGGGGGCCTCGTGCGACGTCGGTGGAGGCGGAGCGCGATAGACTGACGAGCTCGCCTGCGCGCGGGCTGACGCGCTGGTAGTGAGCGTGTTCGCCGTGTTGGCCTACGTGGTGCGAATGATGCTGCTGTTACAAGTGTGACACCTGAGGATACTTCTCTTTTTACCGACAGGTTTGAGAGCCCGACACACGCCCATCGCACAAAGCACAGCGCCACAAACGCCCGTACGTTGAGGGGGTGGAGATCGGTGGACTCGTCATCGTCGCGGTATTCGTCGCGCTTTTTGCGACCGTACCGTCACTCGTCGCGCGCCGAACAGCTATCGTCCAGTCTCGCGAAATCGACCGTTTTTCGCCGAAACTGCGCATCATTCACACGAATGAGACAGAATTAGAGACGTGCGACCACGCCAGCGGAACCATCCTGGCTGAGCGCGCACTCATGAGCGGAGGCAGCATGCACCAGGGCACCACGGGACGTAGTCGCCCCGTCATCGACCGACGCAACAACAAGGCAGTCCGCGACATTGCCAAGCTGCGCGCCCGCCGCGCCGCACGTATCGCCGCCGAAAATGCCGCCGCACGCCGCCGTATGGTCGTCACGGGCATCTGCGCGCTCGGAACCGTCGCCCTCGGCATCGTGATCGCCGCGACCTCCATCGCCTGGGCCTGGATTGCCATCCCGGCTGTCGCACTCGTGGCCTCGCTCGGGGCCTCTCGCGTCGCTGCTGTCCGCTCCCAGCAGGCATCTGAGCGAGAGCTCGAACTGCTCACCAAGCTTCGTGGTGACGTGCGTGGCGCCGGTCGGCCCACCGCTGCGGCCCCCGCCCCCGCCGAGCGCGCTGCTTCTTCATCCGACGAAGCCGCGGAGGAAACTGTGGCGTTCGATGCCGCGCCTCAGACCGGATCCGTTCCCTCCCTCGTCTTCAACGTCGACGTCCGCGAGATCGTCGAGGTCGCCGACACTCCCGCACGCGCCTGGACCGTCGTCCCCGTTCCCGCGCCGACCTACGCCTCGCGCGAGCGTGTGCGTGGCCGCATCGTCCACGCTGACACCGACCTGCGAGGCATCCCGCGCATCGGCGCGGCCGTTCCGGCTCGCCCGATCGCCCAGACTGCCCAGGTGGGCGCCCGCTCCACCGCCGAGGTCGTTGCCGACCAGGCCGTCGCCCTGGACCTGGATGCCGTCCTGGACGCGCGACGCGCCCAGTAATAGCCGAATCGTTGTGATGCCGCGCCGCGGGCCTTCGGGCTCGCGGCGCGGTTGCATGCTCGGGGCTGATGGAATGGTTGCGTGCGTGGGCTGGTGGAAGGGTTGCATGTGGGGGCTGAAAAATGGTTGTCACCGACAAGGGTGTGAGGCGTCGTGATTGACAGCTGCATCGTCATCTATCCGTCTGGAGCGTTCCCAGTGCGGTGCGTCGTACGCGAGCACGTTCCTCGTAATACGTAGCGTCTGGACGCTGTACTGCTGCTGCCCATTCATCGAGCCTCATGCGCGTTCCGCAGTGTTGGCTCACTGCGTGGCACAGACCTGCGAATCGCTGCGCTTCTTCCTATCCGTGGCGTCCCGCACGCGGTCGTGGTCGGCTTGCGTCGCTGATCGCCATGGTGCTAAGCTGTTCGAGTCCTTGGGGCTATGGCGCAGTTGGTAGCGCGTCTCGTTCGCAATGAGAAGGTCGGGGGTTCGAATCCCCCTAGCTCCACCACAGGCCGACATCCGATCACGGATGTCGGTTTTTTGTTTGCTTGGGCGCGTTCGTGCGGTGCCTGTTGTTGTGCTGCTTGGCGTCCCTGGTGTTCCGGGTGCCGGAGGGCCCGGCTGCTTGGTGTGCCCGTGGGCGGCGGCCCGCCCGCGAGCCGCCCGCGCGGCGAGCTCCGCTCGGCGCGTCGTCTCGAAGCCCGGCCAGGCCCCGCCGCCGCCCACGGGCACCGCAGCCAGGCGCTCTTGCACCCTCCGGCGTCCTCCACACCGGCGGCGCTTTGGTGCTGTGTCGCTGAGGTGCCCGGCCAGGCCCCGCCATCGCCCACGGGCACCGCAGCCACGCCTAAGTCACTCCTGGGCGCTCGGGTCCCTCATTCCTGCGCTTACGACCAATTTCGCGTGCAATTCCCCCCGTGACACCGTCAAACCATGAATTCACAACGTTGGAATTCTAACGTTTTCTGACTTCCTCGAAGCCTCGCCCCATCGAATTGCATGCGACTGTGATGGGGGCAAGCGCTGACGTGGCTGAATGCACCACTAACACTGCCAGCGCCGTAACCAGGCCTCGAAACCCTCCATCGTCACTGAGGTCAAGCCGTTCCGTGCTTGCCCGCCCTCCAGAACGACGAAACCGGCCGCGGACGCGGATAGGTTATTACGATATGGATAGGTTATGAAGATGCGGATAGCTTATTTACCTATCCGCGTGCCGATAACCTATCCGCATCATGACAAACTATCCGCATAGGCCCAATTCTGGTACTCGTGTGCTCGGCGCACCGGCGGGTGTGGGGGGTTTGGGCCATGCGAAGCCCTCTGGTGGCGTGTCATCGGCGTGTCGGAGCCCTGCATGGCGCAAATGCCCCCGACTGGTGGTGTCGGAGCTACATCTCGGACTGGCTTGCTGCCCAAAACGCAGACCACCTCGCCGAAAAGTGGTGACATTGGGCGGTGGCGGGAGAAGCGGTTGGCGTTTTGGGTGCAACGGTCTCTGACGGGTGTGTTGCTCGCAGGTGAAGCGACTGCTCTTTGCGCTAACCTGATGGGGCGAGTGTTAACCCGTGATATCGCACGTTAACCCTTGGAGATACACGTGGGTGGCGCTGCCCATGCGCACGTTATCGGGTTAACGTGCGAGTCTTTGGGCCACAGTGTGCACACAAGAGGGTGCCCAGCTCCGGTTACGTCTGACAACGGTTCTTTGTATCTTGCCCCCGTTCCTAGCCCGGAGTGTGCAACGTAACCAGCAATTGTGTGGGGCTGCGAGGGCTGTCTGGTTGCCCTGGTGATGCTACATCTTGGAAATTAATCATCGATTGGACCTTTCAATTGGCTTTGAGGAGTTAATCGAACGTATAGCATTGAAAACCATGAACACAGTGTCCTGGGCTGAGTCTGTCGCTGCATGGTCGTCCTTTGCGACTGCCGTTTTCACTTTGGGGCTACTAGTTGCAGCGGTGTGGGCCGGGTTCACAGCTGTATCAGCTATGCGCGCCTCGAAGGCAGCGAGTGACGCAGCTGCGGAAGCCAATGAGCAGATGAAATTGGATAGCATCGCACAAACGCGTCCATACGTGTATGCCGATATTGTTCCGAGTTTAGCTGGACGTCGTCACTTTGATCTTCGGATCACGAACGTCGGTAAGACTGCTGCGAGAAACTTGCATATCCAATTCGATAACTGGCCGGAAAAGATCGATGACGTGGCTGAACACGTCAAGATCCTTTTTGAGACTGAACGAACTCTGCCTCCTGGCTGCTCGATTCGGACTTACTGGCGCCTCGAGGGCAATTTTACAGATGGAACGACCGAAGCTGGGATGCCTAAAGAAGGAACGATCGAGTTGTTCTATGGCTCTGATGATCCAGCAGCGCCGCAGTACCAGGAACAATACGAGATTTTGATGTTCCGCTCGGGTCTATTTCCTGTAGCGGAGGATGGGCCAGAACCCCACAATCTGCATGGCACAGACCGCACCTTCTATCTTCTCGGTCAAGCCATTGCCCGATCCATAGGGAACTTGAGTCGCTAGCAAGGCGCTGTCAGGTGGTTGACCTGTCGCGATGCTGTACAGCGGAGTAGTTACCGATGCCCCGCACTACCCTTGATATCGTTGAACCGTCGCGCGCTGATGCGCCAAAAACGGGGGAGTACCGCAGCTTCCTCGCAAACAGGAGGCCACACACGATGGACACCATCAGGAAAGCGGATAGCCGCCGCGGGCGGATCGCCTACGAGGTTGCGGGCCTCGCGTGGCTTGCCGAGGCCTCGGACCCTGGCGCCCCTGTCGTGCCTGTGCTCGATCACGGTGCGACGTGGCTCGAGGAGCCCCGCCTGGTCTCTGTCGCGCCAACCCCGCGAGCCGCCGAAGACTTTGGCCGCGCCCTTGCCCACACGCACGCCGCCGGGGCCAGCCACCTGGGTGCGCCGCCGCCCGGATTCAAGGGGGATGGCTGGATGGGGGAGGCCCACCTGCCGCTACCCGAGGGCCCAAGCCCGGCCCCTGCCTCGTCCCAAGGCGAATCCTGGGGCACCTTCTACGCGCGTGAGCGCATCGCCCCCTACCTCGACAACCGCATCTTCACTGCCGCTGAACGAACGCTCATCGAAAAACTCTGTGAGCGCCTCGAAGCGAGCGTGCTCGACCATGGCCAGCCGCGCCTCGTAGAAGACG
Source organism: uncultured Actinomyces sp. (assembly GCA_938040725.1). Classification (GTDB taxonomy): domain Bacteria; phylum Actinomycetota; class Actinomycetes; order Actinomycetales; family Actinomycetaceae; genus Pauljensenia. The sequence continues at coordinate 14,456 of CALHZX010000118.1, forward strand.
CGAAAAACCACCACAACAACATCGGCGCCGCCCGCACCCACGGCGACCTGTGGAGCGGCAACGTCATGTGGACCCCGGGCGGTGCCGTCCTCATTGACCCCGCCGCGCAGGGAGGCCACGCCGAGGAGGACCTCGCGGCCCTCGCGGTCTTCGGCTGCCCGCACTACGAGCGCATCCTCGCCGCCTACAACGAGGCCTCGCCCCTGGAGGACGGCTGGCGCGAGCGCGTCGCCCTACACCAGATGCACATCATTATGATCCACTGCGCCGTCTTCGGGCGCTCCTACGTGCCCGAGGCCGCGGCGATCGCCCGCAGGTACGCATAGACCACGCCTCCCACCGCGCGCCCGCACGCGCATGCGTGGAGACGAGGAGGGAGGCGTGGTATCGCTCGAAGGCAGAGATTCTCAGGCGCGAGCGTCGTCGTGCTGCAGGCCCGAATCCTCTCGCGAGCCGCCCTGTCCGTCGCCCACCTCGTGGTAGTCGTGGATCCACTCCAGGCGGCGCACCCACTTAACCATCTTGTCGCCGTGCTGGGAATCGGCGCGCAGGCGTAGAGGGCCGCCGTAGACCTCGGGCAGAGGCTCATCGTTCATGCCCCAGGCGAGGATGCACTCGTCGTCGTCGATCATCGACGGGTCGATGCACTCGTAGTAGGGCTCGGTTGGGCGCCCGTCGTAGGTGTGCCTGACGTGTCCGAAGGAGGTGGCCATCAGGTAGTGCGCGCCCTCCGTGGGCGTAACCTGCTCGAGGAGATCCTTGAGGCGGATGCCCTCCCACTTCGCGATGCCGATCCACCCTTGCATGCAGGTGTGCATCGTAATGTTCGTGACCTTGCCCAGGGCCTTCAGCTCGTCGATAGAGAAAGACTTCTCCTCCTCGACCAGGCCGCCGATTTCGAGGCGGAAGTCCTTGAAGTCGTCCGCGCGCAGGGCGATGTACTCCTCGGACTGCTCCTGTGTTGGCGGGCGCGTGTTGACCCAGTGGAACGGGGAAATGTCGTCCTCGGTGAAGGTCTTCTTCGCGACCTGACGAGACTTCAGGCGGTCGATCGTGAGCGCGCGAATCGGCTGCGTCGCACCCCAGATCCAGCGCTGGGTGTGCGGCGCAGGTTCGACAGGGACCAGTAGGAGGCTCCGATCCACAGGGCGATGGCGACGACGATGCCGATGATCAGCATGGTGACAGCCTGAGCGAATCGAGCCGCCGTGATGTCGTTGTAGTTTTCTCCCAGCATCATGTGCGCGATGTTGTACGTCGGGTGGACGATGAACACGAGGGCGACGTACACGAAGCCGTTAATGAGCCAGATGGCCGTGACGAGCGCGTGCCACGCGCGGCCCAGGCCGATCTGTCCGCGTCCGGGCAGGGAGATGAGCGGGTGGAGGTTGCGCTGGTCGTCGCGCGCCGTGAACTCGCCGGGAACGGTCGACACCTTATCCTTCGTGAACTTCAGCCACTCGGATCCTGGCGTGCAGTGATTGTTCCAGTACAGGCGTGGGTGTGATGCGAGGACCTCCCAGCCGGAGCGGATGAGGAAGCCCATCATGATGAAGTTGATGAAGTGGGTGATCCTCAGCCAGGCGGGAAAAGTGTCGAGGTCGATGGCACCGGTCGCGCTGGCCATTGCTGCGAGCGTGTGCATGGCGGTTCCCCCTGTGTGGCGTGAGCGATAGAACGCTTCGTAGATGAGAGGGGAAACGCGCGCAAAATTAGGTGTCAAATGGTCTTGTTGTGCAATGTATTACAAGTTGCTAGCTTGTTAAGCGCTATTTCAGAGGGTAAAAGCCATTCTGTTGGAAAAGGTATGTTTATTAATTCTGGGGTTAGATTGTGACAGAACGAGGCCGGGGCCAGGTCGTGCGTTGACCCAGCCCCGGCCTCGTCCCCGGAGATGTGAATGGCCTACAGGCGCGGGATGTTGCGCATGTTCGAGGTGGCCATCGAAAAGGCCTCGGCGATGCCGCGGTTGAGAACGATCTTGCTCATCGCGGTCGCAAAGCCGACGACCTGGCCGCCCGTGATGGCCGGCGGGAGCGAGAGCGCGTTCGGATCTGTGATGACCTCGATGAGGGCGGGGCCGGGCGCGGCGAACGCTTCGCGGTACGCGTCCTCCAGGCGAGAAGCATCCTCGACGCGCTCCGCGTGGAAACCAATTGCGCGGGCGATCTCCGCGTAATTCGCATCAGGGACATCTGTCTGGAAGTCAGGCAGGCCGTTGACCAGCATCTCCAGCTTCACCATGCCCAGCGTCGAATTGTTGAAGACGACCACCTTGACCGGCAGGTCGTACATCTTCGCGGTGATGAGCTCGCCAAGCAGCATCGAGATACCGCCGTCGCCCGACACTGACACGACCTGGCGATCCGGGTAGGCGACCTGAGCGCCCAGGGCCATCGGCAGGGCGTTCGCCATCGACCCGTGCAGCAGGGAGCCGATGAGACGGCGCGTGCCGAGCGGATCAATGTAGCGGGCGGTCCACACGTTGCACATGCCCGTATCCGCAGTGAAAATTGCATCCGTTGCGGCCGTCTCATTGAGGAGGTGGGCGGCGTACTCGGGGTGGATCGGGCGCATCTTCTCCACGTTGCGCGTGT
>CALHZX010000119.1 GCA_938040725.1 uncultured Actinomyces sp.
ACGACCGTCGGAGCTCTGAACCCTGAGGGTTTACCCCTTCGACGACCGTCGGAGCTCTGAACCCTGAGGGTTTACCCCTTCGACGACCGTCGGAGCCCTGAACCCTGAGGGTTTACCCCTTCGACGACCGTCGGAGCTCTACCTCTCCGAGCTTTTCACCGATAGATTTCACACTTAAAACTTGACAGATATTATGAAGCAGTTTATGACAGGGATGATCATCCCACTTATCCTGATGGCATCCGCTTGCGGAACGACGGAACCGCTGCCTTCGGACGGCCGACTGACCGGCGTCTGGGTACACGAAACGACTGGAACCGACACGATCGATTTCGACGCGCATGCACGCTCCGATAAAAACGCGTTTGAGTTGAAGCGGAAACCGGGAAGTCCAAAGGCTGGCCCCTATTGGTATGAAGTCAAAGGCGACAGTATCCAAGTGCATTGGTGGTTGTCGAGCGCGATGGCCGAAACCTATGCTTTCAAGCTGAGCGCCGACGGACGGTCGTTTCGGATCGGAGCATTCGCGCCCTTCGTGGAGGGACAAACTGTACACATATTCAAGAAGATCAAATGAAGAACCTGATTATTAAGAACGCATCGCAGGTGGTGACATGCAGCGGCTTCGCGGGTAAGCGGGGGCGCGAGATGAACGACCTGCATGTGATAGAAGACGGGACGGTGGTCGTGACCGACGGCCGCATCTCGCATGTGCTTCGCGTGGGCGAACCGTTGCCTGTGGACGAAGCGGGATACACCGTTATTGACGCCACGGGTAAGGCCTTGCTGCCTGGCTTCGTCGATCCGCACACGCACTTCGTCTTCGGCGGATACCGCGAGGAGGAATTCTCGTGGCGTATGCGCGGCGACAGTTATATGGAGATCATGAACCGCGGCGGCGGCATTGTCAACACCACGCGGGCCACGCGTGAGGCATCGGAGGACGAGCTGTTCGAGGTTGGGCGTCGCCGACTCGACGCCATGCTGCGCCTCGGCATCACCACCGTGGAGGGCAAGAGTGGCTACGGCCTCGATCGCGACACGGAGATGAAGCAGCTGCGCGTCATGCGTCGGCTGAACGAGGCGCACCCCGCCGACATCGTCTCCACCTTCATGGGTGCCCACGCCACGCCGGCCGAATGGAAGGGGCGCGAGGACGCGTTCATCGATTTCAATATCCGCGAGATGTTCCCGCTGGTTGCCAAGGAAGGGTTGGCCGAGTTTGCCGACATCTTCTGCGAGAAGGACGTCTTCACCATTGAGCAATCGCGGCGTTACTTACAAGCTGCGCGTGAGCAGGGCTTCAAGCTGAAGATCCATGCCGACGAGATCGTGCAGTTTGGCGGCGCCGAATTGGCTGGCGAGTTGCACTGTGCCTCAGCCGACCACCTACTGCAAGCCTCCGACGCGGGCATCCGCGCGATGGCCGACGCTGGCGTAGTGGCCACGTTGCTGCCGCTCACGGCTTTCTCGCTGCGGGAGACATTCGCCCGCGGTCGGGAGATGATCGACGCCGGTTGCATGGTAGCGCTGGCCACGGACCTCAATCCGGGCAGCTCCTTCTCCGCGTCTGTCCCGCTGCTGTTCGCGCTGGCATGCATCTATATGAAGCTGTCGCCCGAGGAGGCCGTCACAGCCTTCACCATCAACAGCGCCGCGGCTATCGACCGTGCCGACCGCATCGGTTCGATCGACGTCGGCAAGCAGGGCGACCTCGTGCTGCTGCAATTCCCGTCGTACAAGTTCCTGCCCTATCACGTGGGTATGAACATCGTCGACACGGTGATCAAGCAGGGAGAGGTTGTCGTAAAGAA
>CALHZX010000120.1 GCA_938040725.1 uncultured Actinomyces sp.
TGGCCCTCGTCAAGGACGTTCAGGTTCACCCCGTGCGCCGCGACATCCTGCACGCTGACTTCCTGGCCGTCAAGGCCGGCGAGAAGGTCGACGTTGAGGTCCCCGTCGTCGTCGTTGGCGAGCCCACCCCCGGCACCGTCCACTCGCTCGAGGAGTTCACCATCCTGGTGAAGGCCCCCGCCACCTCCATCCCCGAGAACCTCGAGGTTTCCATCGAGGGTCTCGAGGCCGGCTCCGCCGTCCACGTCTCCGACCTGCAGCTGCCCGCAGGCGTTGAGGTCGAGCTCGATGCCGAGACGGTCATCGTTTCCATCCAGGAAGCTGCCGCTGAAGAGGCTGAGGAAGCCGAGGGTGAGGCTGACGCCGCCGCTGAGGCTGCTACTGAGTGACACTCGCGTAACAGACGCTTTCCACGAGGGGGCGGGGCTGGTGCCTCGCCCCCTCGTCCTATCTGCGATACTGGGGGCATGAGTGACCTCCACGTGATTATTCCCGCCGGCGGAGCCGGCACCCGCCTGTGGCCCCTGTCGCGGCGTCGTCGTCCCAAGTTCCTCCTCGACCTCGCGGGCACGGGACGCACCCTCCTGCAGGGCACGGTGGACCGCTTGGAGGGGGTGGCCTCGTCGGTGAGCATCGTGACCGGCCAGGCGCACCGTGACGGTGTACTCGCCCAGCTGCCCGAGTTCGCCGCCTCGCACGATCGCACGCTCCTCATCGAGCCGTCGGGCCGCGATTCCATGGCCGCGATCGGCCTGGCCGCCTACGTCGTGCGCGAACGCTTCGGGGATGACGCGATTGTCGGCTCCTTCGCGGCCGATCATCTGATCGCCCGCCCCGAGCTGCTGCGCAGCGCCGTCGAGACGGCGATCGGTGCCGCCCGCGACGGCTACGTCGTGACCATCGGCCTGACGCCCACCGAGGCCTCGACCGCCTACGGGTACATCGCGCCCGGCCCTGCGCTGAACGATGGCGACGAGGCCGGGGCTGCCGACGCTGAGCGCGGCGCCCGCCGGGTCGCCGAGTTTGTGGAGAAGCCGGACGCAGATACCGCTGCCCGCTACGTGGCGGCGGGCTACCTGTGGAACGCGGGCATGTTTATCGTGTCGGCGGGCGTGCTCGCCTCCCATCTGGCCCGCCTGCTGCCCGACATGCACGCGCGCCTGGAGTCGATTGCGCGCGCGTGGGGCACCCCCGCGTTCGAGGAGACGCTGGCGGAGAACTGGCCACATCTGACGAAGATCGCGATCGACCATGCCATCGCCGAACCCGTCGCCGCCGACGGGGGAGTGGCCGTCGTTCCCGCCGACGCGCAGCTGGGCTGGACGGACCTGGGTGATTTCGAGGCCCTGACCGGCATCGTTGCGGAGGCGGGCAACCTGGGCGAGGCGCTGCGCGTCGACTCCGACGGCGCGGCCGTCTTCGCTTCGTTGGGAGACGACAGCGAGGGGCCGCTCGTGGCGCTCGTCGGTGTGCCCGACGTGGCGGTCGCGCTCACCCCGGATGCTATCCTCGTCACGCGCCGCGACCACGCCCAGTCGGTGAAGGCGGTCGTCGACCAGCTCGCCGAACAGGGACGCTCCGACCTGCTCTGACGCGTCGTTTCCGCGCTGACCTACGCATACCCCGGCTCAGCTCCCGCGAGGGGTGGCCTCGTCGCGCCGCGTTCGCTCTCGGGTGAGGTGCGCCGCCCCGCCCGTCGCGCGTGGGCGTCGGGCTGGTAGCGTGTTGGGCAGCAAGAAGCCCCGACGAAAGGCATCACACGTGAACAAGCGGACCATCGCCGCCCTCGCAACCACCGCGACAGCGGTCACCGTGGCCCTCGGAGCTTGCTCGACCACACCCGCCGCCACCCCCGCGTCCTCCGCGAAGGTCTGCGCCGCCATCTCCGGAGCCCACGGCGACGCCGCCACGGACCCCGTCGCGGCCGCGCTCGCGGGTGCCGCGAACGATGCATCGGTCGCCTTCGAGGCTGCTAGTGGTGCGGAGGCACCCGCCTCGCTGGTGGCCTCCGGCTGCACGCTGATCGTGGGCGCGGATTCGACGATGGCATCGTCGATCTCCGAGGCCGCACGCGCCAAGCCGAAGGTGCGCTTCGCCCTCGTGGGCGCTTCCTTCGTCGATAGCAAGGGAGCCGCAACCTCCCTGAAGAACGGGTCCATCGTCGACGTGGACGCCTCGCAGGCCGCCTACCTGGCCGGCTACGCCTCCGCGGGCATGACGACCACGGGCGCGCTCGCAGTCATCGGTGGCGCGCGCGACAATGTGACGAGCTCGCAGATGTCCGCATTCTCCCAGGGCGTGGACGCATACAACCTCGCCAATGGAACGTCGATCAGCGTGCTCGGCTGGAACCCGGCGACGAGCGACGGCACCTACGCGGGCAGCGCCGACGAGGTGCGCGGCGCGGCCGCCGACTTCATCGCCCAGGGGGCCGACATCGTCGTACCCTTCGCTGGTGACGCGAACGGGGGTGCCGCGCGAGCTGTTACCGAGGCAGCGAATCCGATGGTTCGCCTCGTGTGGTCGGGCCTGACGAAGGCCGATCTTAAGGGCCTGACCCGCGACGAGGCCCAGTCGGCCGAGACCGCGCCGATGTCCGGTCAGTCCGGCGCGCCGGTGACGCAGCAGGTGGACACGCAGTCCTTCGCGGACGCGTTCAGCTACATTCAGATCTCTGACGAGGTCCGCTCTGCCATTGGCGCGCCCGTGCTGACGGGCATCGTCGTCGACTACGAGGGTGCGATGGAGACGCTCATCGAGCAGGCGAACGCGGGCGCTCAGGCGTCCGTCGTTCCGGTGTCATTGGCCTCTGGTGGCGTCCTCCTCACCGGCTTCGGTGCCTACACGCCGATGCTCTCCTCCGACCTGAAGCTGGGTCTGTCCGACATGGCCGGACAGATCGAGACGGGCGGCATGGTCATCTCCACACCTTTCGACGTGTGAGCTGACGGAACAGACGGGGTGCCCCGGGGACGCGTCCCCGGGGCACAACTATTCAGTGCGGTCTTAGTCTCCCAGTGCGGCCAGTGCTGCCCCCGCGCACAGTGCGTCCGCGTCGAGGACGAAGGCCGGGTCCACGCAGTACAGGCCCGGGCCGTGTGGGACGGCGGGCGAGGTGCTGAGAGCATCGGCCAGCACCGTGCAGACATCCTGTTCCGGTAGGGACGTCGTGAGGGTACGCCCACCTGCGCAGACGGCGAGAGACAGGGTGGCGCCCTCCTCGACAACCGGAACGCCCAGGCGCTCCAGGAGCGTCACCAGCAGGCCCGAGGCCTCGTCGATTGACACGGAGGCCGCGCGGGTAGCGGAAGGGGCCAAAGATGCGATACGCGATGCGCAGCGGTCGACGTAAGCGCCGATCATTCCATCTCCCACGGACTCCCAGCCGTCCTCGGCGCGCGGGAGGGACGCCTCATCACCGAACGTGGCCACGGCCTCGTCAATGAGAGCGAGCTCAGCGTCGGGGGTCAGCGCGCCCTCACGCGAGCGGTCGATCGCGCGTCCTCCCAGGTAGATGAGCGCTTCGCCCGACGCGCGCACGTACACGGCTCCGTCCGCCATGACCATGCGCACCGAAAACGCCGTGAGGGGAGCGGGGAGCGCACGCGGCATGAGGAGGGCGTGTCCGCCGGCGGCTTCGATGATCGCCGCGCCGTCGCGCGCGCTGTCCTGATCCTCGGGGGCCTCGAAGCCAATGATGAGGCGGAAACGGCCGCCGGTGCGCGCGGACAGGAAAGAAGCGATACCCGCAAACAGTGACGGGCTAGCACAGCGTGTCATGTGCTGAGGGTAACACTGTGGGTGCCTTGCGTAAAAACCGGTATCAGGAACGAGGCGTGGGCGTGCCTTGAAGCAACGGCAGGAAGGCGCAGGTGGGGGGCCGCGTCGGTATCCTGGAGGCATCCACAAAGGAGGAATCATGCAGCTGACGAACGTGATGGATGCCGTTGAGCTGACGCGCCAGATGATCGACATCCCCTCGGTGTCGGGAGATGAGGGCCCCCTGGCGAACGCCGTCGAAGAAGCCCTGCGAAGCGCCGGATTCGGGGCGGTCCCTGCTCTGGAGATCCTGTGCGACGGGGATGCCGTGTGCGCGCGGACCCGGCTCGGCCTCGCCCAGCGCGTGGTCCTCGCCGGCCACCTCGACACCGTTCCGATTGCGGATAACGTCCCTGGCCGCCTCGAGGAGCGCGACGGGGTCACGGTCCTGTGGGGGCGTGGGTCGGTCGACATGCTCGGCGGTTGCGCGGCGGCGCTCGCGCTCGCCTGCGAGGTTGGGGTGGCCATCCGCGAGGGCAACGAAGCCACGCTGAATGCCGACGTCACGTGGATCTTCTACGACCACGAGGAGGTTGCCTCCCATCTCAACGGCCTCGGGCGCGTTCAGCGCAACCATCCCGATTGGCTGGCGGGCGACCTGGCGCTGCTGGGTGAGCCCACCGCCGCTCACGTGGAAGGCGGCTGCAATGGCACGCTGCGCGTCATCGCGCACTTCCCGGGCCGCGCGGCTCACTCGGCGCGCGCGTGGATGGGGGTCAATGCGATTCACGCGATGGCTCCCGTCATTGAGCGCATTGCCGCGTACGGAAACCCCGTCGTCACGGTCGACGGACTGCAATTTCGTGAATCCCTGTCGGTCGTGCGCGTCGAGGGCGGCATCGCCAACAATGTGATTCCAGAGGCCGCCTCGATGACCGTCAACTACCGTTTCGCCCCCTCCACGCGCGCCGAGGATGCCCTGGAGTGGGTGCGCGGGCTGTTCGAGGGGATGGGAGCCACGATCGAGGTCGACGACCTGTGTGAGGGTGCTAGGCCGGGCGCGGACTCGCCTCTGGCCCAGCGGTTCCTGTCCGTCGCGCGCTCCGTTGCCCGCGCGCAGGGCAGCGAGCTCCAGCTCAGCGCGAAGGTTGGGTGGACCGATGTCGCGCGCTTTAGCGAGGTCGGCGTGCCCGCTATGAACTTTGGCCCCGGTGATCCGCTGCTGGCGCACACGCGCGACGAACATGCGCCCGTATCGGATATTGTCAGAGTGCACGACACGCTGCGAGCGTTCGTGCTCGCATCGATCGGCGATGACGCCGACACACACGAGGAGGCATGAATGACCAAGCCGACGCACACCTATCGCCGCGGATCCGTCGTCCTGCGCGGGGATCAGATTCCGCGCCTGACGGCTGACGCCTCCCTGCTGCAGTCCGAGCAGAGCGCCGACTGGAAGCACGAGGACCCGTGGCGCGTCCTGCGCATCCAGTCCGAGTTCGTTGAGGGCTTCGAGGCCCTGGCCGAGGTCGGGCCTGCTATCTCCGTCTTCGGGTCCGCGCGAACGCGTCCCGACGATCCTCTCTACGACTGTGCGCAGCGCATCGGTGAGCTTCTCGTGCAGCGCGGCTACGCCGTTGTCACGGGTGGCGGTCCGGGCATGATGGAGGCTGCGAACAGGGGCGCCTGGGAGGCTGGGGGCACGTCCGTGGGCCTGGGTATCGAGCTTCCCCACGAACAGGGCATGAACCAGTGGGTGAACCTGGGTGTTAACTTCCGTTACTTCTTCGCACGTAAGACGATGTTCGTGAAGTACTCCCAGGGTCTCATTGTGATGCCCGGCGGTTTTGGGACCATGGATGAGCTCTTCGAATCTGCGACGCTCGTGCAAACGGGGAAGATTCGTTCGTTCCCGTTGGTCCTCGTGGGCACAGACTACTGGTCGGGTCTGGTCGACTGGATTCGTTCCTCGATGGTCGAGGCCGGAATGATTTCTCCGGACGATGTGGACCTGCTGCGTGTCGTTGATGATCCGGAGGAAGCGGTTCGTCTCGCGATGGGTGCCTAGTAGTTAGTTCCTCTTTCTGAGCGTCCGAGAATTGCGCTAAATGCTGCGATAATCGGCCTAATTGATCGGATGGCCTATTTTCTTTTGATTTCTCTTTGCGAGCTGTTAAGGAAAAACGGCGCTTATCCGGTAAAATGGGTCTGTTACCCCGCCTGTGGAGGCGCGGGCATAACTCTGAGAAGGAGTACTCTCATGGCAGCAATGAAGCCTCGTACGGGGGACGGCCCCCTGGAAGTCAGTGCTGAAGGTCGCGGTGTCGTCATGCGGATCCCTACGGAAGGGGGCGGGCGTCTCGTCATCGAGATGACTCCGGACGAAGCTGCGGAACTCGCCAGAGCGCTCGGCGCGGCCATCTGATCCAAGATACAACAGCGGTGGGACAGGTTCTCCTGTCCCACCGCTTCCTTGTTGTCTGGGGGCTCAGCGCTTGACCGCGACCGCCAGGCCGTCGCCGACGGGCAGCAGTGCGGGCACGAACTCTTCGGAATCGCGCAGGTAGTTGACGACCTCGCGCGCGACAACGGTGTGCGCGTCGCGGCGAGCGGGATCTGCGACCTGATCGTGCCACAGGGCGTGCACAAAAGCGATCGTTCCGCCGGGGCGCAGGATGCGCACCGCGTGATCGAGGTACTGAGGGGTCTCCTCCAGGTCGCCGTCCAGGACGACCATGTCGTAGCCGCGGGCAGCCATGCGCGGCAGAACATCGAGGGCGCGTCCGGCGATGAGGCGCGTGCGGTGAGAGGACAGGCCAGCGGCGGCGAAGTTGCGGCGCGCATGCCCCAGGAGCTCGGACTCGGAGTCAATCGTCGTCAGAACACCATCGGAGGCCATACCGTCAAGGATCCACAGGCCAGACACGCCCGAACCGGTACCGATCTCAAGGACGGCGCGAGCGCCGGACACAGCGGCGAGCATACGCAGGGCCGCGCCCGTTCCGGGAGAGACAGGAGTGGCGCCCATTTCGGTAGCAACAGCGCGCGCGGCAGTCAGCGCGTCGCTTTCTGCCACGTAGTCCTCGGTGTACACCCACGTCTGGGCCTTGTCCGCCATCGCTGTATCCTCACTCGTGTTTGATCGCCTGGGTGAGGTGCGTACACGCGCCACGTCCTCCCCAGGCATCAGGGTACAGGCGAGGATGTGCAAGGGCGCGCTGGCGCTCCGAAAACACGAGAAAACCTCACCTGGCAAGGAGACGAAACCCCGGCCTCGTCGAGACGGACGAGGCCGGGGATAGTCGCGTTGACTCAGTGCTGGATGGGGGAGACGCCCAGGGGGCGGCCCGCCAGTCCGCGATGCGCCGAGGAGAGCTGATTGGCGAGGGCCGTGAGCTCCTCGGCAGCGGGACCCGAAGCGACGGACACGGGCTCGCCGCGGTCGCCGCCTTCGCGCAGTGCGATGTCGAGCGGGACCTGGGCCAGCAGCGGCACGGAGTAGCCGAGCTGGGCGGTCAGGCGCTGCGAAACGGACTCGCCGCCGCCCGCGCCGAAGATCTCCAGGCGAGAGCCGTCGGGCTGAGGCAGGAAGGACATGTTTTCGACGACGCCGATGACCTTCTGGTTCGTCTGGGCGGCAATCGAACCGGCGCGCTCAGCGACCTCGGCAGCCGCGACCTGCGGGGTCGTCACGACGAGGATCTCCGAGTTGGGCAACAGCTGCGCGATCGAGATCGCGACGTCGCCCGTGCCCGGAGGCATGTCGATGAGCAGGACGTCCAGGTCGCCCCAGAACACGTCCGCGAGGAACTGCTGGAGGGCGCGGTGGAGCATGGGGCCGCGCCAGATGACGGCCTGGCCGTCGGGCACGAACATGCCGATCGAGATGACCTTGACGCCGCCGGCGCCCACAGGCGGGATCATCATGCCGTCGATGACCTGCGGGTCGTGGTCCACGCCGAGCATGCGCGGGATGGAGAAGCCGTAGATGTCCGCGTCCATGACGCCGACCTTGAGGCCCTGCGCGGCCAGCGCGGCGGCCAGGTTCGCGGTCATGGAGGATTTGCCGACGCCGCCCTTACCGGAGGTGACGGCGATGACGCGCGTGAGGGAATCGGGGCGAGAGAAGGGGATCTCACGCTCGGGACGACCGCCATTGAGCTTCTCGCGCAGCGCCTTCTTCTGGGCCTCGTCCATGACGCCCATCTCGACGGAGACGTTCTCGACGCCGTCGATGGTGCTCACGCGCTCGGTGACGTCCTTGGTGATCTGGGTGCGCAGGGGGCATCCGGCGGTGGTGAGCAGGACCTTGACGGCGACGGAGGAACCGTCGATCGTGACCAGGTCGGGGGTCACCATGTTGAGGTCGGTGATGGGGCGGCGGATCTCGGGGTCGATGACCTGGCCGA